>JBEILV010000225.1:0-2134 GCA_040379105.1 Flavobacterium sp. | reverse complement strand
TGTTTTTCCAGATTTTTTGTAATTCTATGGCGAGTAATCTTTTCATGATTGATTTTTTTGATTGAAAATGAAATTAAGAATCTATTTTCCTTTTAACGACAAAAACTGTTCTTCTAAGCTGTGTTTTCTTTTTACTAAATGATTCAAAACTATATTTTTTTCAAAAAGATAACGGTTCAAATCGGCTGATTCAATATCATTTTTTAAGTAAAAAAGCACTTTATCTTCTTCAATAGTTGCTTTTTCAATCTCAGGATGAATTTTTAAAACAGCCATTAATCTTTGATTATCATCACATTTCAATTCAAAAAAAGCATTGCTGTTGCTCATGCCATGCACCAAGCCAGAATATAAAATTTCTCCTTTTCGCAAAACCAAAACATGCGAACAAACTTTTTCTACTTCGTCTAAAAGATGCGAAGCCAACAAAATCGTGGTGCCTTGTGCAGCAATCAATCGAATAATATCTCGAATTTGATGAATCCCTTGCGGATCCAAACCATTGGTTGGTTCGTCAAGAATCAAAATTTCTGGATCATTCAAGAGGGCAGAGGCAATCGCCAAACGTTGTTTCATTCCTAAAGAAAAAGTGCTGAATTTTGAATTTTCTCTGTCCACAAGACCAACTAATTCAAGCTTTTCAGCCACTTTAGCGTAATTAATACCTTTGATTTTACAAACCAATTCGAGGTTTTCTCTCGCCGTCATGTAAGGATAAAAATTGGGTCTTTCGATAATTGCACCCACTTTTTTCAAAGCTTCATGGGTTTGCATTGTTCCGCCAAACCAACTGTATTCGCCCGAAGTTTTGTTGACAACATTTAAAACAATACCTAATGTGGTTGATTTTCCACTTCCGTTTGGACCAAGAATGCCGTAAACATTGCCTTTTTGAATTTCTAATGAAACGTTTTTTACTGCCTGAAGATAGCCGTAACGTTTGTTTAGATTTTTGATGGATAAAATAGTTTCCAATAGATTGATGATTAAGTTGCAGGTAGGACGATGCAACGCTAAAATTGTTACTAAAAGTTAGAGATATGTTTTTTAAAGACATAAGTGCAACCCTAATTTAAAATAATAAAAAATTGTATTGCATTGTAAGCATTAAAAAGATTAACTTCGTTTTGTTAATTATAAAGTTGAAAATGATACAATCGAGATTAAAATATACCATTCTGCTGCTTTTCTTTTTAATTTCATTCGTCGGAAAAGCCAATTTTATATTGTTGCCAATGGACGAAACCACGCAGCAAAACCATCTTAAAGCTTATGGAATAACTTACTGGGCAATTGATAAATCATACAAAGTCAGTTGGTTGCTCAACTACCGTGGCGGCTCATTCTTAATGCCCGATGCACCAGAAATTCGTAAAGAATGTCAGATTCGTGGCGTTAGTTTTGAAGTTTTTGCCGATGCAGAAATGAATGTGATTTTAGCAGAAATCGCAAGTCCATCTCAGAACATGGAAGCGGTAGCGTTAGAAAAAGCGCCTAAAATTGCTGTATATACGCCACCAGGGAAACACCCTTGGGACGATGCGGTAACTTTGGTTTTGACTTATGCTGAAATTCCTTTTACACCTATTTATGACGAAGAAGTTTTGACAGATCAATTGATTTTGTATGATTGGTTGCACTTACACCACGAAGATTTTTCAGGGCAATATGGTAAATTTTACAACCAATTTAAAAACACACCGTGGTACATCGAACAGAAACGTGATGCAGAAATCTTAGCGAAAAAATTAGGTTACAATAAAGTTGCAGTAGAGAAATTAGCAGTGGCAAAAAAAATCAGGGATTTTGTAATCGGTGGAGGATTTATGTTTGCCATGTGTTCTGCGACAGACAGTTTTGATATTGCGCTTTCTGCAGATGGAGTCGACATTTGTGAGCCAATGTTTGATGGAGACGACAGCGATGGCAATTACCAATCAAAAATTGATTATTCTAAAACTTTTGCATTCAAAGACTATATTTTAGAACGAAATCCAAGCGTTTACGAATTTTCTGATATCGATATGACCAACAAAAGAGCCAGTTTGCCAATGGAAAAAGATTATTTCACACTGTTAGAATTTTCTGCAAAGTGGGATCCAATTCCGAGTATGTTGTGTCAAAATCACACCCA
>JBEILV010000224.1:0-2669 GCA_040379105.1 Flavobacterium sp. | reverse complement strand
GCAGCTTTGTTCTCCCCACTCCCCACACCCCACATACCCACAACCAAAACCCAACACCCAACACCCAACACCCAACACCCCAAAATGAACGACAACCATTTCAAATTTTCATTATCCGTTTTTGTTTTGCCAATGCTATCGGTTTTGTCGATTTGGTTTGTTTTTTGGGCGGAGCGTAAATTCCATATTGATTTAATGACTTATGGCATTTATCCACGAACATTTGAGGGTTTGCGCGGTGTTGTTTTTAGTCCTTTTATTCATGGAAATGCGGAACATTTATACAACAATTCAATTCCGCTTTTTATTCTTATTGCCGCACTTCGCTATTTTTACAGAGAAAATTCATTGAAAATTTTAGGGTTGGGCGTTTTGTTTTCGGGCTTCTTAACTTGGATCATTGCCCGCGATGCCTATCATATTGGAGCGAGCAGCTTGATTTATGTATTGGTAAGTTTTATTTTCTTTAAAGGGATAAAAACTAAATACTATCGTTTGGTAGCACTTTCATTTTTGGTGATTTTACTTTATGGAAGCTTGGTTTGGTATGTTTTTCCGAATATCGAAGAAGGCATTTCTTGGGAAGGTCATCTTTCGGGATTAATTACAGGTTTTGCCTTTTCTATTTTTTTCAAAACGCCAGAGTACAAAAAACTAATCAAATACCAATGGGAACAACCTGATTATGACCCAAGCCAAGACAAATTTATGCAGCGCTTTGACGAAAATGGTAATTTTGTCAACTTACCAAAACCTGAAATGGAAGAGGAAATTACGGAAGAAAACCAGTCTTATTTTACTTCAAACGAAAATGTTAATTATCAATTTATAGAAAAAGAAAAATGATTGTTTTTAAAGGCCAAATCAGCATTTAGATTTAAAAAAATAAAACCACACGAAAGGATTCGTGCGGTAGCTGGGGAATTACATTGACTTTTAAAATGATATTTAACTTCTATTTGAGCTTTTGTCAATAGGAATCCGAAGAGAAATATGTATGTTAGCAGATTTTTCATTAAAATTAGGCATAACGTCAGTTCGTCTAAAAACCTAAATTTCTTTACAAACCGACATTCGTAAGTTCAAATATACTACTTTTTAGCAATGATTAATTGCAAAATTAAAAAATGTAATTTTCGGTGAGTTGAAAAATAACTGCCTTAAAAGAGCTTTAAAAGTGCCAAAATAACTCAAAAATGCAAGCCAAAGCATCCTTAGATACTTTTTGATAATATTTGGTTCAATGAGGTTACTAATTCTACGCAGGTTGAAGGCGGTGAATATTAATCCAACGTCGGCAGAGGCGTGTTTGATGGTTTTTTTAGTCATGATGTAATAAAAATCCCATTGTCGTTTGATGATGCCATACGGATGTTCTACTATGGCTTGTCGCTTTCGGTATAGCTCCTTGTTTTGTTCTACTCTGACTTTGTTTTCGTAGATTAAATCGGCATGCTGGGAGCGTTCTATAAGCCTTCCTTTTTTGTTTTTGGTGCATTGTTCCATCAGGGCACAACTCAAGCAAGCCGTGGTTTTGTAATGCTTCATTTTGGTGATGGACTTGCCGTTGGTTTTGTTATACCAATTGCCATTGGTGGTTAGAATTTCATTGGCAGGACAAGTAAAACAATCCTTTTGTTTATCATACACAAAATGTTCAACATCAAAATTAGGATTGGGTGCATGCGCCGACACATCAGGAACGGCAACCAGGACTTCTATTCCTAGCCTGTTGGCGTAATCAAATTCGCTTCCTGTGTGATAGCCTTTGTCATACAAAGCTTTAAAATCGGTATGCCCTAAAATGGTTTTAGTTCTTCGCAACATGCCACCCATGGCTTTAGAATCGTTTTGATTGGTTACTTTAAAATCAATAGGAATATAGTGTTTTTCATCCACAACGGTTTGCACATTATAAGCCACTTCGGTAATGTTGTTTCGGGTAATCATCTGCCGAGAATCAGGGTCAGAAGTAGATATTTGGGTGATATCAGTTTCTTCTATTTCCTTTTGATAATCTTGGTATTTTTGTTTTTGATTTTTATGTTTGATTACTTTTTCTTGTATTTCTTTTTGCGCTACACTGTCGCCATCAGCTTGTGCTAATTGGTTTTGATATTCTTGTAGTTTGTTGTCAATATAGGCAATATGACGTTCAATTTTACTGGGGTTAAAGTTGTTTTTCTTGGAGTTTTGGGCACGCAATTTTGTGCTATCACCAGCGACCAATGTACCACCAATTAGGTTAAAATGATTGGCCATGCTCACCGTTGAGCGAAACACTTTTTCAATAGCTTTAGGATTATTTTTTCTGAAATTAGCAATGGTGTTGTGGTCAGGCACCAGGCCTTTGACGAGCCAAATAACTTCTAAATTTCGGGTGCATTCTTTTTCCAATTGACGAGAAGAACGGGTACGGTTCAGATAGCCGTAGAGATACAATTTTAATAAATCGGTGGGATGATAAGCAGGGCGACCGTTTTCGTTAAACTGGGTTTTAAAACCCATATCTTTCATAGAAAGGCTATCTACAAAAAGATCAATAATGCGAACAATATTAGCGGAATCAATTAGTTGCTCCACACAAAAAAACTCGGTTTGGTTGCGGTCTTTTCCTATAATGAATTTACTCATAGTAGCTTGTTTTACAGCATAAATATAAGAAAAAT
>JBEILV010000223.1:0-2772 GCA_040379105.1 Flavobacterium sp. | reverse complement strand
TGACTTGAATCCATACTGAGAATACAAGGCATTCACTTTTTCGTTGTATTGAAAGATGTTATTAAAATTGGGATTGTCGCCAAAATCGTCAGAATCAACGGCATACTTACTCAAAGATTCCAAATATTCTGCTCTGTATCCAAACTCAAATTGACTTGATTCGGCGAAAGGCAAAACATAGTCCACCTGAAATAAAGTTCTGTCGCTGTTTTGTTCATCTAGTGTGGTTTCTAGCACTGCTGGATCCGCACTTCCAATAATTCGATCGGAAATAACTCCACTTTCATTATCAAAATTTCTAGAATGTGAAAAATCAATCATGATTTGATGTCCTTCTCTCGTAAATTTTTTCAAGAAATTAGAGGCAAATTCAAGATTGTCTTGACTTTCTTCTTCCACATAGTTTCTTTCTCTCGTAAAAAGAAAAACCCTGTCTGCATCGTAGTTTTGAAACAAAACATCTTCCGAGTTATCGCCGATGTTATCACTATAAGAAACGCTGTTGGTCCAAGTGGTTTTGTCGTTAAAAAACCATTCAATACCAGCATTTGAACTCAATCCTTTTCGAATTCTTTCAGATTCTTTGTCTTCATCTATAAAACGATTGGTCGTGCCATCTGGATTTTTAAAACGAGCATTCATCAAGGATTTCCCTGGACTGTTTCTTAAATTATATCCTGTTGTGGTAAACAAATTGTATTTTTCTGTTTTGTAATTCAAATTGGCGCTGAGGCCGTGATTGTCTGGAATTCCAGTACTTGCAATGACCACGCCATTGAAACCAAGGTTTTTACCTTTTTTCAAAACAATATTGATAATTCCACCACCACCTTCTGCATCGTAACGTGCGGATGGATTGGTAATTACTTCTACTTTTTCGATGGCATCGGCGGGAATCAATTTCAATGCTTCCGCAATGTTCAAAGCTGCCAATCCAGACGGACGACCATCGATCAAAATACGAACGTTTTCATTGCCACGAAGGCTCACATTGCCGTCAATATCTACAGAAACAGAAGGCACATTGTCTAAAACATCGCTCACTGTGCCGCCTTTGATCATTAAATCTTGACCCACATTATATACCTTTTTGTCTAATTTTATTTCAACTGTGGTGCGTTCGGCACGTACTTCAACTCCACCAAGCATTTCGACATCTTCTTGTAATTTGATGATGCCGAAATCTCTGTTATCAGTCAAATTTTGTGCTTTCAATTCATAACTTCTGAAAGAAATGAATTCTACTTTAAAGTCATAAACCCCTGCATCTACAAAAACTTCAAATTTTCCTTTAGGGTCTGTAACCCCGCCAGTGATTAAATCGGGACTTTTTTTTGATACCAAAACAACAGTAGCATATTCAAGTGGCAAATTTGACATCGCATCTATAACAGTGCCTGTTAATTTTACTTTTTTTACTTCGGTGTAGTTTTGGGAAAAAGCTGGAATTGAGACTAAAAAGGAAATGACAATGCCAAACCAAAAATTTTTCTGTAACATTAAATTGAATTTTTAAGTTTTTGCAAATGTAACCGATACCCCCGTGACCCTTCATAAACCTATGTTAAATGGTATTTTGACTTGTTTTAAATAGCAAATTTATATGTATTTGTTTGTTATCAACGTCGTTTTTTGTTGTTTGTGGTTGGCATGAATCACATTCAAATAAAATAATCTTATTTTTGCGCCACTTATTTAACTTATGACAACACAACAACTTTTTGAGCAAATCCAAGCTAAAAAATCATTTCTATGCATTGGTTTGGATGTAGATTTAAATAAAGTACCTTCTTTTCTTTTAGAAACAGAAGATCCCATTTTCGAATTTAACAAAGCAATCATCGATGCCACACACGATTTGTGTGTTTCCTATAAACCCAACACTGCTTTTTATGAAGCATATAGCTTGAAAGGCTGGCAATCGTTAGAAAAAACAATTCAATACATCAATCAAAATTATCCAGAAATATTTACGATTGCTGATGCAAAACGAGGCGATATTGGCAATACTTCTTCCATGTATGCGAAGGCTTTTTTGGAAGATTTGAATTTTGATTCCGTTACTGTTGCGCCCTACATGGGAAAAGATTCTGTGGAACCGTTTTTGGCATTTGAAAATAAACATACCATTCTTTTGGCTTTGACTTCCAACGAAGGCGCTTTTGATTTTCAAACGCAAACTGTGCAGCAAGGTGCAGTGCAGAAAGAACTGTACAAAATCGTTTTGGAAACATCTAAATCATGGAAAAACAGTCAAAATTTGATGTATGTGGTGGGAGCGACCAAAGCAGAATATTTTACAGAAATCAGAAAAATAGTGCCAGATAGTTTTCTTCTTGTGCCGGGAGTGGGTGCGCAAGGTGGAAGTTTGCAAGAGGTTTGCCAATATGGAATGAATGCCCAGGTCGGATTATTGGTCAATTCGTCGAGAGGTATTATTTACGCTTCCAACCAAGCAGATTTTGCTGAAAAGGCGAGGGAAGAGGCTTTGAAATTAAGAAATGAAATGCAAATTATTTTGAACGAAAGCTTTGATTGACGACTTTGGTTTACTTCAAACCACAACTTGCAATCTTCATGGTAAGAATTGCATTCCATTTGGTTTAAATATCGTAACGATGGTTATAAAAATGCTGATTTGAAAAGGAATTTCAGAACAAATATTCATTACAAAGCTTGTGTTTTTGATGGAATCAAGCGTCGGTACCAGTATCTATTTGTCTGTATTTGAGTGTTTTGAATTTTTTTATTAATTTAATTAAAACGTTTTAC
>JBEILV010000222.1:0-2780 GCA_040379105.1 Flavobacterium sp. | reverse complement strand
GACGAAGCCGCATCGAAAATCAGAATGGAAATCAATTCTAAACCTGAAGTTTTGGACACTTTGGACCGGAAAATCATGCAATTAGAAATTGAAATTGAAGCCATTAAAAAAGAAAACGACACGAATAAATTGGCGATTTTAGGTCTTGAATTGGCAAATTTGAAAGAAGAACGTCAGGATGTTTTTGCAAGATGGAAAACAGAAAAAGATGCCGTGGAGCACATTCAAAAAACAAAACAAGACATTGAAAACTATAAATTAGAAGCAGAAAGAGCCGAACGCGACGGCGATTATGGAAAAGTAGCCGAGTTGCGCTATGGCAAAATCAAAGAAGCGCAAACTTTGCTCGAAACGCTCACAGAACAAATAGAGCGCAATCAATCTGAAAAATCGTTGATCAAGGAAGAAGTGACCCGAGAAGACATTGCGGAAGTGGTGGCAAAATGGACGGGCATTCCTGTAACGAAAATGATTCAGAGTGAACTCGAAAAATTATTGAGTTTGGAAAACGAATTGCACAAACGTGTGGTCGGACAAGAAGAAGCGATTGTGGCCGTGAGCGATGCGATTAGAAGAAGTCGCGCGGGTTTGCAAGACCCCAAAAAACCGCTCGGCACGTTTTTATTTCTGGGAACAACAGGTGTAGGAAAAACAGAATTGGCAAAAGCGTTGGCAGATTATTTGTTTGACGATGAAAGTGCCCTCACGAGAATTGACATGAGCGAATACCAAGAACGCCACAGCGTGAGCCGATTGGTGGGCGCACCTCCCGGATATGTGGGTTATGATGAAGGCGGACAACTGACCGAAGCCGTGCGCAGAAAACCTTACTCGGTGATTTTGTTGGATGAAATTGAAAAAGCGCATCCAGACACGTTCAATATCTTGCTGCAAGTGTTGGACGAAGGACGGTTGACCGACAACAAAGGACGATTGGCAGATTTTAAAAACACGATCATCATCATGACGTCCAATTTGGGAAGTGGCATCATTCAAGAGAAATTTGAAACCTACTTCAACGATGTCGACCGAGCGATGGAAGCCGCCAAAGTGGATGTTTTGGCATTGTTGAAACAAACCGTTCGACCTGAGTTCATCAACCGCATCGATGAAATTATCATGTTTACGCCATTGAACAAGGAAGATATTTCAAAAATTGTGGGCTTGCAGTTGAAAGAAGTCAGCAAAATGTTGGCTGCGCAACACATCACAATGGATGCCACACCCGAAGCGATCGCGTTTTTGGCACGAAAAGGATTTGATGTACAATTTGGCGCACGTCCCATCAAAAGGTTGATTCAGAAAGAAGTGCTCAACAAACTTTCGAAAGAAATTTTAGCGGGCAAAATCCAAACCGACAGCATCATTCTGATCGATTCTTTTGAAGATGAATTGGTGTTTCGAAATAATGCTTAAAAAAAGATTGATCGTTAAAAACCCCTGCAAAGTTGATTTTTGCGGGGGTTTTGGTTTAGTTGGCATTTTCAAAATCCCGTTGCAAATAGATTTCTAGCGCCTTTGATGCCACATTTTTGATATTTGTGATAGGTTTGCGCTGCACGTTCTTTGATGGCACTACCCGATTCCTTCAAAATCCAACCATCAATGGCTGATTTTAGTGTGTAAGCTTCGGGAGCCATTAAATGTGTGGTCCATAAAATCGGATGGGCATTTGCATTTTGAATTTTTGTTGTGAAATATTTTTTACTAAAACATGCCAAAATAATGACGTCAACTTTCTCCTTATTGGTGGGTTGAAATTCTATATCGAGGTTAAAATCCATCAAACCATCATGACCGATATAGGAAACAAGTTGAGCAGATCCACCAAAACCCAGTGTGATGTTATCATGTTTTAAAATCAATGGATTTTGTTGATTTGAAGCTTTCAAAAAATCGGAAGTACATTCCTTGATTCTTTTGCCATCATAAGCATCTGCGAGCATGTAAACATTTTCAGTGGCGTGTTTGAACAACAATCTTTCGAGTATGTTTGGGTTTTCGCTTGGATAAGATTTTATAAAATTCCAATCTTTGGTTTTATTTTTGAAGTAGTTTTTAATTCCAAAAGCCGCTCCCCAATATAAATTTGAATTGGGATCCTGACCATTTCCTAAGGTTTTGGGAACAGGCACAATGCCTTGATTTGCATTATCGCAAAGAGCCACAAACACATGGATTGTTTTTGTTTGTCCGAAAGATGTATTTGAAATAACAAAAATCAAAACAATCAAAAAGAGATTTTTCATCATAGAATGTATTTTAGAGAAAGTCGTTTACTTATAAAACTTTGATTGCTTGGAAATAGTATGACAGCGTTTGTATCTTTTTTTTCAGCAGTTTTATAACTTTAAAATAGACGATGCAATAGGAGAAACATACATTTAGTGTTTTACATTCAAATGCATCATTGCAGAAAATGAACATGGTATGAAATTCGAGTAATTCTTGGCAAAAAATAGATTTGGCTTTGGCGGGGAATCGTTTTTTAAGAATATATGTTGGACAAAATTGGCTGTAAAATGCAAGGCGAAAAGTGCGCAACTTTGTCAAGGCTTTTGTATGTCAAGAAGGTTTTTTATAATTTAAAAAATGTTTTAGAAATGGGGAACTCTTTTCTATTTGCGGCAACTTTAATAAAAAAACAACCCCGTACGCATTTAAAACACTAACGGCAACCTCTAATAACTAAAATTTTTAAAAATAAGGTTTAAAATTTTTGTTTATATTATTGATAATCATTATTTTGCATTCATTATGAAAGCATTTAAACGACATAG
>JBEILV010000221.1:0-2988 GCA_040379105.1 Flavobacterium sp. | reverse complement strand
TGAAATTTGAATGATTGTTCCACCACCGGAGGGACGCATCGCTTTTATTGCTTCTCTTGTCACTCGCATTAATCCAAATACATTGGTGTTGAATTGTTTTTCAATCACCTCGTCAGACATTGCTTCAAAAGCTCCATCTACTCCATAACCAGCATTATTTAACACAACATCAATAGTTCCAAATTCTTCTTTTACTTTCTTAAATACTTGAGTGATACTATCAAGGTTCGTAACATCTAAAGGATAAAGTTTGACATTATTAAAGGTCTTGAAGTCAGTTTCCTTTTCAGGATTTCTTTGGGTAGCAATTACATTCCATCCATTTTTTGCAAATTCAATAACGGTTGATTTCCCAATTCCGCTTGAGGTTCCTGTAATTAAAATTGTCTTTTTCATATTATTGTATTTTTAATTTTGAACAAACTTAGCAGTATAAAATCAAACCTACAACATTAGAGTGTAGTCTATAGTTGTTATTTTTTTATAATTTTTTATATTTGCATTATGTTAATAAATGAAATAGCTAAAATTACCGGGATTTCTGCCCATACGATTCGCTTTTATGAAAAGTCAGGATTGATTGAAGGAAAGCGAGATGAGTCTATCAAAACAAACAATTATTTTCACTACGATGAAGAAACAATTGAAAAATTGGAGTTCATTAGTGATGCTAAGTCAATTGGTTTCACAATAAGAGAAATTGGGCAAGTTATAGATGCTTGGTATAACAATAAATATACTAAAGACGAAAAATTAAGTATTCTTGACGAAAAATTACTTTCTCTTGAACAGAAGTTGAAGGAAATAAAGGAAATGAAAAAACAAATAGAAGAGTTCAAGAAAGATGTCCTAAACGATAAGTGTTAATTCCAAAATAAAAAAGCCCTTACATTGCTGTAAAGGCTTTCTGCTTTTGCTCCCCCTCTTGGGCTCGAACCAAGGACCCTCTGATTAACAGTCAGATGCTCTAACCAACTGAGCTAAGGAGGAAAGTGTATTTCACTTTTAAAGCGGTGCAAATATAGGGCAAAAATTGTTTTTCGCAAATAATTAGCTGTAAATTTTAAAAAAAAATTACCTACCTACAATTGCTTTGTAAATATCATTCCCATTGGCAAACAACAACAAACTGATAAGTAAAACAATACCAACCATTTGAGCATTTTCTAAGAATTTTTCACTTGGTTTTTTACCACTAATGATTTCAAACAACAAGAAGATTACGTGTCCTCCGTCTAATGCCGGAATAGGCAATAAATTCATCACCCCAAGCATGATCGATAACAAAGCCGTAATGTTCCAAAACACTTCCCAACTCCAAGTACTTGGGAAAATATTAAATATAGCGGCAAAGCCTCCCACTTGTTTGTAGGCTTTGGTTTCTGGATTGAAAATCATCTTCAATTGCTTGCCGTAGCCCACTAATTGATCCGTTCCTTTTTGAATACCCACAGAGAATGATTCAAAAAAACCAAACTCTTGTTTGCTCACTTTATAATAACCTAATTTTTCTAAGGATTCTAAATCCAAAGCACCTATTTGCACTCCCAATTTTCCATCAGCATTGACCTGAACTGGTACTTGCATTTCTTGATCGTTTCTCAAAATTCCAGCTACAATCAATTTGTTTTTGTTCTTTTCCAAAATAGTTTTGGCTTGGTCCATGTATTTTGCTGGCTCTTCGTTCAAACGCAACACAATGTCTTTGGGTTGCAAAGTCGTGTTTTTGGATCCCTCTGAAACAGCTCCTACTACAAACGGCATACGAATAGTGGCCAAAGAAACTTTTTCGATTTTAGACAATTGATCTACAAAATCCACTGGCATTGTAATGGTTTGTCGGTTTCCGTTTCTTTCAATCAACACCTGTTTCGCCATTACAATTTTGACATTCATTTGGTTGTCAAATTTCACTACTTGTTCCCCATCAATCGCCAGAATTTTATCCCCAGTCTGAAACCCCGCTTTTTGCATCACTGGATTTTCAATTAACAATCCGTCTTTCAAATCGGCTGTAGCCACAAACATATCGCCATAAACAAAAGCCATCCCGATATAAATGATAAAAGCCAAAATAAAATTCACTGTAACTCCACCTAACATAATAATCAAACGTTGCCAAGCCGGTTTCGAACGAAACTCCCATGGCTGTGGTGGCAAAGCCATTTGTTCCTTGTCCATACTCTCGTCGATCATACCCGAAATTTTTACATAACCGCCCAAAGGCAACCATCCAATTCCGTACTCGGTTTCGCCAATTTTTTTCTTTAATAGAGCGTATTTAACATCAAAAAACAAGTAGAATTTCTCTACTCTTGTTTTGAATAATTTGGCAGGGATAAAATGTCCTAATTCGTGTAAAATAATCAGTAATGATAAGCTCATTAAAAATTGTGAAAGCTTGATAACTATGTCCATATTGTGGGTTTAATTCTAATTTTGATGCACAAAAATAGGGTTTTCTTTTCTATTTCAAATACTTTAAAAACCCATAGGCTGCTAAAAGTTTGTTAATTCGATTTACGAAGTCCGGTTTTCGAATCTCGAATCCCGGTTTTCGAATCCCGATTTACTAAAATCTTCTCGATTGTGCACCTTCGCGGCAGAAAAAAACTTTACTTTGCATACGCATCCAAAACAAAAAATCATGCAAAAAATCAAAACCGCCCTTCTCTCTTACGGCATGTCGGGCAAAGTCTTTCACGCGCCATTTTTGAATCTTCACCCAGGATTTGAATTGCTAGGTTCTTGGGAAAGAAGCAAAAAATTGATTCAATTGGATTATCCAGACGTAAGGAGTTTTGCTAGTTTGGAATCGGTTTTGGAATCGGATGCCGAATTAATTGTGGTGAACACTCCTGTAGGAACGCATTTTGAATACGCCAAAAAAGTCTTGCTATCAGGTAAACATGCTTTGGTCGAAAAAGCCTTTACTACGACTGTTGCCGAAGCCAAAGAATTAACTGATTTGGCTAAAGCCAAAGGATT
>JBEILV010000220.1:0-3101 GCA_040379105.1 Flavobacterium sp. | reverse complement strand
TTTGCTGAAATTCCAGAAACAGCAGATACCATCGAGGGCAATGCTTTTTTGAAAGCCGATTTTGTTTTCAATCGGTTCAAAACGCATTGTTTTGCAGACGATACAGGACTCGAAGTGGAAAGCTTACATGGCGAACCTGGTGTTTTTTCGGCACGATATGCTGGATTGCAAAAAAATCCTGCTGACAATATCGAAAAGCTTTTAGCAAATTTAAAACCTTTTGAAAACCGAAATGCCCAATTCAAAACCGTGATTGGGTTGTTTTACAAAGGGGTTTATTATGAATTTACTGGTATTGTGAAAGGAAAAATCCTTCATCATCCTGTTGGAAATGAAGGATTTGGATATGATCCTATTTTTATGCCTGATGGTTTCGACCGAACGTTTGCGCAAATGAGTTTGGCGGAAAAATCAAAAATTAGCCACCGAGGCATTGCGATGCAAAAACTGATTGATTGCATTAACCAATCATTTTGAAGTTAATCAACTAAAAATAGCGCATTTGAAAACAACAAATTGCCATTTTCCCAAAAACCTCTAAAAAGTGGATTGTCCACCATATAAATCAATGTGCCGCGCCCTTTGTTTTCCACAGCAAAAGAAACAGTGCCGCCAATTTCGGCTTTGATTTTATGCCCAATGAATCCTGAACTTTTGAATTGCTCGGGAACATAAATCACATTTCGGGCATTTTTCAACCATTGGTATCGTTTGTCGGTTGTTTTTAAACTGTAGTATGTTTTGCCTAAACCAAACGCTAGCGGATGCGAAACATCCAATTTATTCTCGATGACCGCTCCTGAAATTTGTTCAGAAATGGCCTGTCTTTCTTCGTTTTCGTAGGTAGAAATTCTATTTTTTAATTGTGCTTCTTCTTGTTTTTTATCAAAATCGGATGCTAAATCTTTGCTCGGAAATCGGGTCAAACTGTATGAATCTTTGTCTTCAAACAACGAAAGTGCTTCATCGATGGCAATGATTTTTCCACCATTTCGCACAAAATCATCTATTTTTTTCTGTGCACTTTCGCTAAAATTATAATAGCCACTTGGCAAAATCAATGTGTTAAAAACACTCAAATCCAATCGGTTAAAACTGGAAAGTTCAACAATACTGACAGGATATTTCACCACTTGATCTAAATAAAACCAAACCTGACCAAAATCGATGTTGCGCACTCCATCGCCACCTAAAAGTAAAATCTTGGGAGCTTTCAATAATTGATAATTTTCTCCGCCCAAATCGCCGCCATATTTGCCTAATCCAGAGGCTATCAACTGTATGTCTTCTTTGTTTTGAAGATGTTCAAACATCAAATCAGACATGTTTTTGAGATGAAGATTGTCTGCTTTCGTAACCAACAATCCACCTCGTTGCATGTCGAAGCCATCCATTTTTTGGGGTTTCATCACCATTTTAACGCGGACATTCGATTGATGCAAATTGCTCAAAATTTGTGCAGAAGCCCTTGAATTCCGTGGGATGTAATAGCCAAAAGCCGAGGCAAAATCTGCTTTTGATGGTTTCTTTTGCTCGGAAATTGTCTTTGTTTTGAAAAGCGTTTTCGTTTTCACAGCGTATGTTTCCACGCCATGCGCCCAAGGCAAAGCCCACGAAGTAATATCGTAGGACAAGCTATCTTTTAAAAAATGAAAAGGTTCAAAAAGCACTTGCGTTAAAACGGTTCGGGGTTGGTCCACTTGCACCACAATGTCATCTTCATTGCTTTGAAAATCGGTTTCTTGATGTGTTTCAAAACTAAAACCACGTAACTTTTTAGATTCGCCAATGGTTTGATATTCAATTCCATTGCGATTTAAAACAGCTAACAATTCGTCGTTTTTAGCCGATTTTTTCAAAACATAGGTTTGATATTTTCCTTTCGGACTCTTTCTATTGTCTGAAAAATAAGCTTTAAATGCTTTTGAAAGAGGTTCCTTTTGTTGCGAACTCAACTCCACGGCAGCCAAAACCGCTTTTTGATGGTGGTCAATCCGGTCTTGCAAAGTCAAAATTTGTCCGTTTCTCATTTTAATCGCTCTGCCCGCACCAATGCCACCTTGTTCGTAGGTCATTCCGATGGCACCATTAAAACTCGGATACGTGTCGCCATAGCTCGGATAAAACAAGTCAAAACGCTCGGCAGTGTAATACAGCCAACCTTCGGCGTCGAATTTTTTAGCGGTATGTTCGCCTATTTTTTGATGAAACTGTCGTTGATAGCTCGTGATTTGCTCATGAAAAGGCTCTGCGGCAGGCGGAAAAAAGTAAGGCTCGTTGTAGCCCATTTCGTGCACATCCACATGCACCATTGGCATCCATTGACGGTATAAAACCATGCGCTGTTGGGTTTCTGGTTGCGTTTGCCAAGCCCAATCACGGTTCAAATCAAACACGTAATGATTTTGTCTGCCACCAGGCCAAGGCTCAATATGTTCGCGGTCGTGCCACTCAGAATGCGTTTTGACGCTAGAAATATCTCGCAACCAGTTGGCATATCTCGAAAAGCCATCAGGATTTAAGCAAGGGTCTAAAATAATGACCGTGTTTTCCAACCAAGATTTAGTTGTTTTGTTTTCGGGATTCACCAAGTCAAAAGCCACCGACAACGCACTTTCGATGGCGCCAATTTCGTTGCCGTGTACATTAAAACTCAGCCAAACAATGGCTTTCTCGTTGGTTATTGCTGTTTTTTCAGACAAACCAATTTGAGATAAATGTTGCAAACGGATGGTTTCAATGTTTTTCAAATTCGCTTCCGACGAAATCACATAAGCCGTCAAAGCCCTTCCTTGTGGCGTTGTTCCATAAGGTATTTTCTGAATCAAAGAAGAATTTTCGGTTAGATGTTCAAAATAATCTTCCACTTCGTGATAGAAAGTCACTTGCGAACCATATTGAGGTAGAAAATCTTTTGGCGATTGGATTTTGCTTTGAGCAAAAGAACAGAACGAAACGAAGAGCAACAAGATAGATATGCGCATAAAAATAAGCTTAATAGGGTTCAAAAATAAACTATTTGATAGATAATGGTTGGAAGAATTGCATAAAAATCAAAAATCGAAAGAATTTCTTGTTTTCATAAAAAAATGTTATTATTG
>JBEILV010000219.1:0-3308 GCA_040379105.1 Flavobacterium sp. | reverse complement strand
CAAGGTTTTGGCGATGTTCATATTTTAGCTTGGACGACCACGCCGTGGACTTTGCCGAGCAATACGGCTTTGACTGTAGGACCAAAAATTGATTATGTGTTGGTCGAAACGTTCAATCAATATACGTTTCGTCCTGTGAACGTGATTTTAGCCAAGAATTTGGTTGGCAAACAGTTTAGTAAAAATTATTTCGAATCTTCGGAGTCACATGACTTTGAAAATTTCAAAGAAGGCGATAAAAAAATTCCATTTAGGGTTTTAAAAGAATGCAAAGGCGCAGATTTAGTCGGTATTCGTTATGAACAATTGATGCAATTAGCTTCGCCTTATCAAAATCCCGAAAATGCTTTCAGAGTGATTGCAGGCGATTTCGTAACGACCGAAGACGGAACAGGAATTGTGCATACTGCTCCTACTTTTGGTGCTGATGATGCGAAAGTGGCCAAAGAAGCAGTGCCAGAAGTACCGCCGATGTTGGTTTTAGATGCGCAAGGAAATCCAGTGCCATTGGTTGATTTGCAAGGAAAATTCATCGAAAGTTTAGGCGATTATGGGGGCAAATATGTAAAAAATGAATATTACAACGAAAACGAAGCTCCCGAACGTTCCGTAGATGTTGAAATTGCCATTCAATTAAAAGAAGAAAACAAAGCCTTCAAGGTTGAAAAATATGTCCACAGTTATCCACACTGCTGGCGAACAGACAAACCCATTTTGTATTATCCGCTTGATTCTTGGTTCATTAAAATGACCGAAGTGAAAGAGCGCATGTTCGATTTGAACGATTCCATCAATTGGAAACCTAAAGCCACGGGCGAAGGTCGTTTTGGAAATTGGTTGAAAAATGCCAACGATTGGAATTTGTCGCGCTCTCGTTATTGGGGCATTCCGTTGCCAATTTGGCGTTCTAAAGATGGCAAAGACGAGATTTTGATTGGTTCAGTTGAAAAATTATACCACGAAATTGAAAAATCAATCGCTGCTGGTTTCATGACTGAAAATCCTTACCAAGGGTTTGAAATCGGCAACATGGACGAAGCCAATTATGAAAAAGTAGATTTACATAAAAATGTGGTCGATACCATTGTTTTGGTTGGGGCATCAGGCCAGAAAATGTACCGCGAGACCGATTTGATTGATGTTTGGTTCGATTCGGGCGCCATGCCTTATGCGCAATGGCATTATCCCTTCGAAAATTGCCCACTAACCCCCGAAGGGGAAATTCCACCCGTTGCAGATTTCATTGCGGAAGGCGTGGATCAAACTCGTGGATGGTTTTATACTTTGCATGCCATTGGAACATTGGTTTTTGATAGAATTACCTATAAAAACGTGGTTTCGAATGGTTTGGTTTTAGATAAAAACGGACAGAAAATGTCCAAAAGATTGGGCAATGCCATCGATCCTTTCAAAACGCTTTTAGAATTTGGTCCCGATGCCACCCGTTGGTATATGATTAGTAATGCCAATCCGTGGGACAATTTGAAGTTTGATATTGAGGGAATTGCAGAGGTGCGACGTAAGTTTTTCGGCACGCTTTACAATACGTATTCATTCTTTAGTTTGTATGCCAATATTGATCAATTTAACTATGCTGAGGCGGAAATTCCTTTGGACGAAAGACCAGAAATCGACCAATGGATTTTATCTGAATTGCATACTTTGATTGCTTTTGTGGAAACGAGTTACAGTGATTACGAACCTACGAAAGCAGCCCGCGCTATTTCAGATTTCGTTCAAGAAAACTTGAGCAATTGGTACGTTCGTTTGTGCAGAAGAAGATTCTGGAAAGGCGAATATGGCACCGACAAAATTGCGGCTTACCAAACGCTTTACACTTGCTTGCTAGAAGTGGCCAAATTATCGGCTCCTATTGCGCCTTTTTACATGGATCAACTTTACAAAGATTTAACCCAAAATACACATAAAGAAACTTTCGAGAGTGTACATTTGGCCGAGTTTCCAAAATCGGTTGATAAATTTGTTAATAAATCGCTTGAAAGCAAAATGAATAAAGCACAGACTATTTCCTCTCTCGTATTATCTTTACGAAAGAAAGAAATGATCAAAGTGCGTCAGCCATTGCAAAGAGTTATCATTCCGATACTTAACGAGGCTGAACGTGTCGAAATCAGTGCTGTTTCCGATTTGATTAAAGCCGAAGTAAACGTGAAGGAAATTGAACTTTTGAGTGATGCTTCCGGGATTTTAGTCAAACAAATCAAGCCTAATTTTAAAGCTTTAGGTCCTCGTTTTGGAAAAGACATGAACTTGATTGCCAAAGAAATACAACAATTTGACCAAGAAAAAATAAACAAATTTGATCAAGAAGGTTCATTGACGATTGAAGTTGGAGAAAAAAGTGTAATTTTAACTTCCGATGATGTTGAAATTTCATCACAAGATGTTGCAGGTTGGTTGGTTGCTAAAAACAACGGAATTACTGTAGCGCTCGACATTACGATGACAGAAGCGTTGAAAAACGAAGGCATCGCAAGAGAGTTGGTCAACAGAATTCAAAACATTCGTAAAGACAGCGGTTTTGAAGTGACTGATACCATTCAAATTGAGATAGAAACATCAGCGGCATTAGAACATGCTATAAAAGAAAACGAAGCATACATCAAATCTGAAACATTGGCGCACAGCCTTTTGCTGGCTTCAGATGTTGATTCTGGACAAGAGATTGAATTTGACAACATAAAAACAAGAATATTAATTTCTAAATAAATAGGAGCATGGTAGAAGAAAAAGTAAGATACTCGGATGCTGATTTGGCTGAGTTCAAAGAAATTATTTTAAAGAAAATTGAAAAAGCCCAAAACGATTTAAGTTTGATAAAAAGTGCCTACATGAACGATTTGAACAATGGCACGGACGATACTTCGCCCACTTTTAAGGCTTTTGAAGAAGGAAGCGAAACCATGTCGAAAGAAGCCAATTCACAATTGGCCATTCGTCAAGAAAAGTTTTTGCGCGATTTGAAAAATGCATTATTCCGTGTGGAAAATAAAACGTATGGCATTTGCCGTGTAACGGGAAAATTGATTTCGAAAGAAAGATTGAAATTAGTGCCTCACGCCACCATGAGCATAGAAGCCAAAAACTTACAACGATAATAGAAAAATTATTTTTCTGAAAACGCTCTTAAAAGGGCGTTTTTTTATATGCTAAAATCACTACTTTTGCACAAAATTTTAAAGAATGTCCCTTAAGAAAGCTTCGCTGATTATTGTTTTGATTTTGTTGGCAGATCAAATCTCAAAAATTTACATCAAAACGCATTTCAGATTGTACGAAGAAGTCGT
>JBEILV010000218.1:0-3361 GCA_040379105.1 Flavobacterium sp. | reverse complement strand
GTCATGTCTTGAACAACTCCTGCAATGGTTTTTAGTACAATCTTGGCTTGGATGCCGTTGTTGCCTGAAATAATCCCCATGACGCGCGCAGTGCCAAAGGGGTTGAGCCCCCCAATTTGTGCGCTTGGGACTTGCAATATTTGAGAAGATTGTGGCACTTCGTCTTGGTTTTCGAAGTCGCTTAAATCGGTATTGAATGGCAATGCTCTATCTACTATTAACCCAATGCTATCCGCTTGCAGGATGGTCATGGAGGTGGGCACTCTTGTTGGCCAAGCTCTGCCTACTTTTTCGCCCACCGTTTTGCGCATTTGTTCTACAATTGAGAGGTATAATTGATCGCCGATTTTTGGCACTTCGCCACCGCTCCATATTTGACCAGTTTGCATGTAGTAGCTCACGGCTTCTTCAAACCCAGGGCGCACCGTTACGACTACGCTTGCCATGCCGCTTTGCATGAACGCTTTGAAGATTGGGTCGTTGGTTTGGTCGTATTGATACATATTGCCCCAATTGTCGCTGCTTCCCCAATAGAAAGGATAGAAATAATAACTCATGATGTCCCATTCAAACGCTTGCTCGATGAATTTGACAAAAGCTGCATAATCATCTAAAGATGCTGTTTGATTGATCATTGCTGCTTATTCCGATCAAAATGGACACCCTATTCCGAAGTGAAGTGAGCAGTTGTTCTAAAATTAATTTCGCACCCTAACCATGTTTCTGAATAAAAAGTGCTTCCTCAAACTTTTGTGATGCGGTTTTCTTCCCTCAAAAAATAAACGAAACATAAAATGTGTGGCAATTATTATAAAAAAATATTTTTGCCACAAAACTGTGGCAATTTGATTTTATTTTTTCATTTTGCCACAAAAACGTGGCAATTTTTTTATTTCTAATTTTTTTGCCACAAAAGAACCTCATAATAAAAGGGCTGTTTACAATTAAAAATAATCAAAATAAAAAGTAGTGAACCTCACTGTTATGATATCAAATCATACGCTATTTTTCTTGAAATTCTCGGCTTCTTCGAAAATTTCTACACACACCTCCTCTTTATCAACAGGCGGATATCCAAATTCGTCTTGCATTACCTAGATAATTTCCCAAACATCATCAGTCGAAAAAAATGGGTGTACTTTACATGCATACTTTGCACTTTAAAAATCAAAATCATCCGATTTAAGTAAATCTAAATCAACATTAAGTCTAGTACTTCATTCAGAAATTTGATCAATTTTGCTCGATTTTTCTTTAGCAAGCTTTCCAATAAGATTTGTTAGCACTAACCATTAAAAGTGGATTATTTTTTTTAATAATAACACCCCATGCAATAGATTTTACATTTTTATGATGAACATTACGTCTATATAAAAATTCGGTATTACATAAAATCAAAAAGAAATAAAACGGTTTATTCTTTTTTTGAGGTGTTATTTTTTCTTGTAACTTCGTGTGAATGCTTTGTGAAACTTTGTGAAACTTTGTGAAACTTTGTGAAACTTTGTGAAATAGCAATGACACAAAACACACAAAGTAAATCACAAAAAACACAAAGTGAATCACAAAAAACACAACTGCGAAGCATATCAACGAAAACCAATAAGAACTAAAAGTTAAGTGAGATCAATTTGATTTGGGTTATACAGTAGAAAACGAGCTATCAAAGACTATTTTGGGTTGCGCCAAAGAAGTTCACAAACAACTAGGGCATAGATTATTAGAATCAGCTTACCAAGAATGCTTTTACTATGAATTATTAAAGTCTGGATTTGATATAGTTGCAGGAAAAACCAATGCCAATGATATACAAATAAGTCAAATTAAATCACGGCTATCCAATTGATTTATTGGCAAACAATACAGTTGTTATAGAAATTAAAACCGTTGAACAATTTACAGATGTACCTACTGCTCAAGTATTAACTTATTTAAAATAAGGTAATTACAAAATTGGTTTATTGTTATATTTTTATGTAACAACGCTAAAAAATGGTATAAAAAAAGTGAATAAATTAATATCCCACCTCACAAAAAAAAATTAACCAGTAAAAAGGAAAATCTACATTTCTGGCATTTGAATCAACCGATAGTGAATCGCAAACAAAACCACTCCAATAAAATTCTTAGATTGGGTTTTTTCCATGATGGTTTTGCGGTGTTTTTCCACGGTTCGATAGCTGATGGAGAGTGTTTCTGCAATTTCTCGGCTGCTCTTTTCTACGGCTGCCATTTGTATTATTTCAATTTCTCTTGGCGTGAGCGGGTTTTCTTCCATCCACCTTCTCCTAGCTTTGTTTTTGTTGTCCCACAAAATAGCTTCTCGAATCACTGCAGCAAGCTCCATATCGAAATAAAAATCGTTTTCATACACTTTGTGCAACGCTGTTTCTAGCTGTTCGGGCGATGCGTTTTTGCTCACAAAACCATTGGCACCACATTCCATAATTTGATGCACCACTTCTTTCGAATTGAGTTGCGAAACAATCAACACCCGAACCTCAGGATGGGTTTCTTTGATGCTTTTACACACTTCAAAACCGCTCATGATTGGCATTTGCAAATCCAAAAGCAACACATCAACCACATAGTTTTGTGCATATTCCAAGAATTCATTTCCATCGTCGGTATTGTAAACAACTAGAATACCTACAAAATCAGAAAGCAGTAAAATCAAACTTTTTCTAAAAAGTAAGTGGTCGTCAACAATGGCTACGTGGATCATTTGATGGGTTTTAGTTGGATGATGTAGTGGTTTCCTTTGGGCACAGAGGGCTGGCTGAGCACTGCTTGAATTGCGTTCAATCGCGACTGAATATTGCGCAATCCTGCTCCTTTCGACAAGGCGAAGGTTTCTTTAAAATCAAAAGCCACTCCGTCGTCAATCAAACTGAGTTGACATTGCTTGCCATGGGAAGTCAGCGCAAGACTGCACGTTGTAATGCCGCCATATTTCAACATATTGGTGGTCAATTCTTGCACAATTCTAAACAATTCATAAGCTGTTTCATCCGAAATAAGTCCTTGTTGCGTTTCAATATTGACCTGAAAATGCGAACCTGAAGTTTCCGCCAATTTTTCGAAATAATGCCTGATTGCGCCTTCAAAACCAGAAGTTTCAAGCAGTGGTGGCATCAAGTTGTGGGAAATCATTCGGGTGTTTTCAGATGTTTGCGTTAATGCTTCTTTGATGTCGAGGAGGAGGTCTTGCGTTTTTGAGGTGTTGAGGTGGTTTGATAAAACTTCCACAAAATTTTTAATCGCAATCAAATCTCCCTGCACGCCATCATGAAGATCTTTTGCAATCCGTTGTCGCTCTTTTTTTTCGGCTTCCAAGGTGCTTTTCAACAGCAATTCTGCT
>JBEILV010000217.1:0-3393 GCA_040379105.1 Flavobacterium sp. | reverse complement strand
TACACCAAAACCGTTATCAAAAACATTGAAGTTTCAGGCGAAATGCACCGATACATTCCTGTTTTGGCAAAAAATGCTGGTTTTTCAAGAATCGGTCAAAAAGTAGTGAAACATCAAGCCCGAAAATATGGCGAGACCAAATTCGGAATGAACCGATTCATTAATGGCTTTTTAGATTTAATCACAATTTCATTTCTATCTAAATTTGGCAAAAGACCGATGCACTTGTTCGGTGCTTGGGGAGTCATTATGTTTGTTATTGGATTCAGTGCCGCAGGTTGGATTGGATTCAAAAAACTCTATCGACTGTACAACGATTTGCCTTATGATTTAATAACTAACAATCCTTGGTTTTATATCGCCCTGACCACCATGATGTTAGGCACACAGCTTTTCATCGCAGGATTTTTAGGCGAAATGATTTTGAGAAATAAAAAAACAAACGACGCTTACAGAATTGCTGAAAAAATTAACGGTTAAAAAAATAGTTTTATTAGTTTAGTTTTGTATTTGATTAAATAATAAAGACATGGGAGCAGAAAAACCAAGTAACATTCAAATGGAATTGATACAATTGTTCCAATATCCTATCGATGAAAATCAATTAATGGATATTAAAAAATGGCTTGGAAATTATTTTGCAAAAATGGCAACTACTAAAATGGATGCTATTTGGGAAAAAAATAATTGGTCGAACGAAACGATGGACCAATGGCTTACCGAACATGATAATGATTCAAGATTTAAATTTCATTTCTAAAAGAAATTGAATACAATGGAACAAATCACTCAAATAATCTACGAAATTAGAAATCAAAAAGTAATTCTTGATTTTGATTTAGCATTACTATATGAGACTGAGACAAGAGTTCTGAAACAAGCTGTAAAAAGAAATATGAATCGATTTCCAATAGATTTTATGTTTGAATTATCGGACATCGAAATCGAGAATTTGGTATCACAAAATGTGATACCATCCAAAAGTAAACTTGGAGGAGCAAAACCTTTTGCTTTTACAGAACAAGGAGTCGCTATGCTTTCTAGTGTTTTAAACAATGAAAAAGCAATAGCAATCAATATTGCAATCATGAGAAGTTTTGTTTCCTTAAGGAAATTTGCATTGACATACAACGAATTAACAAAAAGACTTACTGAAATCGAAAATCAATTTCCAGAGATTTATGATGCTTTAAATTTTCTCATGGAATCCAACAATAGAAGTTTAGAACAAAACGAAAGAAAAACAATTGGTTATAAATAAATTTACAAATATGGACATCCAAAAAAACATTTTAACGAAAGTAAACGAATGGCTCACACCTTCGTTTGATGCCGAAACACAAGAAGCCATCCAAAAAATGATGACTGAATCGCCAAAAGAATTAGAAGAAAGTTTTTATAAAAATTTAGAATTCGGCACTGGCGGTATGCGAGGAGTGATGGGAGTTGGCACCAATAAAATCAACAAATACACTTTAGGTAAAAGCACGCAAGGCTTGTCGGATTATTTATTACAATCATTTCCCAACGAGGAAATTAAAGTGGTGATTGCTTATGATTGTCGTCATAACAGCGATACTTTGGCAAAAACCGTGGCCAACGTTTTTTCTGCCAACAACATTAAAGTTTATTTATTTTCGAGTTTAAGACCAACGCCAGAGCTTTCTTTTGCGCTGAAATATCTAAACTGTCATGCAGGAATCGTGTTGACCGCTTCTCACAATCCGCCCGAATACAATGGCTACAAAGTTTATTGGCAAGATGGCGGACAATTGGTGCCACCGCAAGATGCAGAAATCATTGAAATGATTGAAAATTTAAAATATGATGTAATTAAATTTGATGCTAACGAACATTTAATAGAATATATCGATGCAAAAGTAGATCATGCATTTTTCGATTCTTCGGTTGCGAATGCAAGTTTTTCAACACCACAAGCCGATAAAGACCAACTTAATATTGTGTTTACTTCGCTTCATGGAACGTCTATTACCGCAGTTCCACACGTTTTGGCACAAGCAGGCTATAAAAATGTACATATTGTTGCTGAACAAGAAGTTCCCGATGGAAATTTCCCAACCGTAAAATCGCCAAATCCAGAAGAGCCAGAAGCATTGACCATGGCTTTGGCTTTGGCAGAAAAAACCAACGCCGATATCGTAATTGGTACCGATCCTGACTGCGATCGATTGGGAGTGGCAGTAAGAAATTTAGAAGGAAAAATGACTTTGCTCAACGGAAACCAAACCATGGTCATCATGACGGCGTTTTTGCTTGAACAATGGCGAAGAGTAGGAAAAATCAATGGAAATCAGTTTGTGGGTTCCACGATTGTTTCTACGCCCATGATTCTCGAATTGGCTTCTGCGTATGAAGTGGAATGCAAAGTTGGTTTGACAGGATTCAAATGGATTGCCAAAATGATCAAAGATTTTCCAGAGCTTGAATTTATTGGCGGTGGAGAAGAAAGTTTTGGTTTTATGGTGGGCGATGCCGTTCGCGATAAAGACGCAGTGGCTTCTACCCTTTTGGTTTGCGAAATTGCCGCACAGGCAAAAGCAGCCGGAAGTTCTGTGTATCAGGAATTATTGAATCTATACGTAGATCATGGCTTTTACAAAGAACATCTGATTTCATTGACTAAAAAAGGAATTGAAGGAAGTCAAATCATCAAACAAATGATGGTTGATTTGCGCGAAAATCCGATGGAAGAAATCAATGGAGAGCGGGTTGTGATGATTGAAGATTACCAAAACAGTGTGGCGAGAAACTTAATCACGAACGAAACGGAAGATTTAAACATCCCAAAAGCCGATGTTTTGATTTATTATTTGGCCGATGGTTCAAAAATTTGCGCCAGACCAAGCGGCACAGAACCTAAAATAAAATTCTATTTCAGCGTGAATGCGCCTTTAGAGGCTACCGAAGATTTTGAAACCGTTTCCAAACAATTGGATCAAAAAATTAAAAATATAATTGCAGAAATGCAGTTGAATTAATCAACATAGATGAAACCGTTAGACACTCATATTGAATCTTTTGACTTGATTAAATCTATTGTAAATTTAATCGAAACGTCTCGTCAAAATGTTGCAAAAACGGTCAATCAAGAGCTTACTTTATTATACTGGAATATTGGTAAAAATATAAATGAGGAACTTTTAAATAACACACGTGCAGATTACGGCAAGAAAATAATTCCTGAGTTGAGTTCAAAATTAACCGAGTTGTATGGTGCTGGTTTTAACAGAAGGAATTTACAAAGCTTCATTAAGTTATACACTGTTTTTGAGGATGTTACAATTTTGCACACAGTGTGTGCAAAATTGTAACATCCTCAAATACAGCATTTAACTTAATAAAACTCTGTAAATTTCGTTTGTTAAATCCTGT
>JBEILV010000216.1:0-3523 GCA_040379105.1 Flavobacterium sp. | reverse complement strand
CGGGATCAGCTCCTAAAAAAACAAAAATCCATTAAACAATTTTTGGTATGAAATATGCCCTTTTAACGAAAGAACAATTTGAATCGTTGCACCATGAATTTGCCACTTTTTTGGCGGCGAACAGCATTGATGCCAACGATTGGATCAAAATTAAAGCAACAGAAACCGAAAAAGCACAATCGATTTTGGAACTTTTTTCGGATGTGGTTTGGGACAAAGTGCTCGAAAAAGCCACGTATTTAGATCATTTTTCAGCGCAACATATTTTCTTATTTTTTTGTGCACCCAACGCCATGGAATCGATTATTTTGAAAGCCAACGAACCCAACATCGATTTGACGACCAAAGAGGGTTTGGTGTGGTTGCAAGGAAATTTGTTTACGGATGCGGTGGAAATTCGTTTGGGCAATAAAAAAATAGATGGTGATAGAAACCAAGCGATTTTCGAACTGATTCAGCAAGGTGCGCAACTGAGCGATGGTCTTTTTTATCAAAAAATTCAACAAGTAATTCAATCTTAGTAAAGCTTCAATATGAACGTTTTAGACAAAATTTTACAGCTTCGCAGCGATTTAAATCAGCACAATTATCAATATTATGTGTTGGACGCTCCCACGATTTCAGATTATGAATTTGATTTATTGCTCAAAGAATTGCAAACTTTGGAAACGGCGCATCCTGATCATTTTGACCCCAATTCGCCAACGCAGCGGGTGGGCGGAGCTGTGACCAAGAATTTTCAAACCGTGGCACACGAACAGCGCATGTATTCGTTGGACAATTCCTATTCGGTAGAAGATTTGAAAGATTGGGAAGCCCGAATTCAAAGGGCTTTGGGCGATATGCCGTTGACTTACACCTGCGAATTGAAATATGACGGTGCCTCGATCAGCATTCATTATGAAGAAGGAAAATTGGTTCGGGCTGTGACGCGTGGCGATGGATTTCAAGGCGATGATGTGACGCAAAACGTGAAAACCATTCGGTCGATTCCGTTGGTTTTGTCGGGACAATATCCGCCGAAATTCGAAATCAGAGGCGAAATTATTTTGCCTTTGGAGGGTTTTCAAAAAATGAACGAAGCCTTGATTGCTTTGGGCGAAACCCCTTATGCAAACCCACGAAACACGGCATCGGGAAGTTTGAAGTTACAAGACAGTACTGAAGTGGCAAAACGTCCTTTGGATTGTTTGTTGTATCATTTGGTAGGGCAAAATTCCGATTTCAAAACCCATTTTGAAGCTTTAGAAGCCGCACGAAGTTGGGGATTTAAAGTGCCAAAACAAATTCAGTTGGCAAAAAACATAGAGGAAGTTGTCGCATTTATTCAATATTGGGATGTGCATCGACATGATTTGCCCTACGAAACCGACGGAGTCGTGATCAAAGTGAATGAACTCCCTTTGCAAGACGAATTGGGCTACACGGCCAAATCGCCGAGATGGGCAGTGGCTTATAAATTCAAAGCCGAGCAAGTGCAAACACGCTTGGAATCGATTAGTTATCAAGTAGGTAGAACAGGTGCGATTACGCCCGTAGCTAATTTGACTCCCGTGCAATTGGCGGGCACCGTCGTGAAAAGAGCTTCGTTGCACAACGCCGATCAGATTCAGAAACTCGATATCCGGATTGGCGATGCAGTTTTTGTGGAAAAAGGGGGCGAAATCATCCCGAAAATCATTGGTGTGGCAGCACGAGGCCCGCAAATGGAACCCACGGTTTACATTACAGAATGTCCAGAATGTCAAACCACTTTGGTGCGCAAAGACGGCGAAGCGCAGCATTATTGTCCGAACGAACTCGGTTGTCCGCCACAGATCATTGGGCGCATGCAACATTTCATTTCCAGAAAAGCGATGGACATTGAAGGTTTGGGAGGCGAAACGATTGCGTTGCTCTATCAAAACAAATTGGTGCAGAATTATGCCGATTTATACGTTTTGAAAATGGAAGATTTGTTGCCTTTGGAACGCATAGCGCAAAAATCGGCCGAGAATTTGTTGAATGGCGTTGAAGCTTCCAAAAACATTCCTTTTGAGCGCGTTTTGTTTGCTTTAGGCATTCGATATGTGGGCGAAACGGTGGCGAAAAAGTTGGCAAAGCATTATAAATCAATAGATCAATTGGCGGCAGCAACCATCATGGATTTGGTTTTGGTAGATGAAATTGGAGAACGAATTGCGCAAAGTGTGGTGGCATTTTTCGAAAATCCATTGCAAATATCAATCATCGAACGGTTGAAAAGTTACGGTTTGCAATTTGAAATCAAAGCAAACGAAGCAGCACAAAGTTCCAATTTGTTTGAAGGAAAAACCTTGGTGGTTTCGGGAGTTTTCACGCAATTTTCGAGAGATGAATTGAAAAACACCATCGAAAGTCACGGCGGAAAAGTAGGCAGTTCGATTTCAAGCAAAACAGATTATTTGGTTGCAGGAGAAAACATGGGACCCGCCAAACTCGAAAAAGCCCAAAAACTGAACGTCAAAATTGTTTCTGAACAAGAGTTTGTTGAGATGATTGGGGGTGTTTAAAAAGAAAATTTTAGTTTATTTTGTAAAGAAGTTGAAAAATATTAACAATAAAAGATAACTTTACATGTTATAAATCAATACATTAAGTTTAAAAAAAAACAAATGGATATACAAACAAGAAAACTTGAGCTGATTCAAGCATTTTTGAAAATTCAAAGTGAGGATATTATTTCAAAAATTGAAAAAATATTGAATAACGAAATAAAAAAATCTGATAAAGAAGATTTTGCACCCATGACAATGGAAACGTTTAATGCTCGTATTGACCAGTCAATAGAAGATTCAAAAATGGGACGTTTAACGGAAGCAAAAAAATTTAAATCCGAGATGGATTCATGGAATTGAAGATCTATTGGACAGATCTTTCGAAAAGAAGTCTTCGAGATATTTTTGAATATTATCGATCTAAAGCTGGGAAAAAAATTGCCAAAAAAATAGTTGATGAAATTTATAATCAAACGTTCATTATTGTTAGTCAACCTGAAATTGGACAAATTGAACCATTATTAGTTGATAGACAACAAGAGTTTAGATATTTAATTTTTAAAAATTATAAAATCATCTATTGGTTTAATAGCGAAGCAAATAGAATTGAAATCAACGATGTTTTTGACACAAGACAAGATCCAATAAATATTAGGCGCAATAAATAAGTTCTGTTTGTATCCATTTAAATTGAACATAGCAGCGCAAAGTTCTAATTTGTTTGAAGGAAAAACCTTGGTGGTTTCGGGAGTTTTCACGCAATTTTCGAGAGACGAATTGAAAAACACCATCGAAAGTCACGGCGGAAAAGTAGGCAGTTCGATTTCAAGCAAAACAGATTTTTTGGTTGCAGGCGAAAACATGGGACCCGCCAAACTCGAAAAAGCCCAAAACCTGAACATCAAGATTGTTTCTGAACAAGAATTTGTTGAGATGATTGGGGGAGTGGTTTGATTGCGAAACGAGAGGGAATTGGGAATAGAAATCGCTTGGTTTGAGTAAAGATG
>JBEILV010000215.1:0-3603 GCA_040379105.1 Flavobacterium sp. | reverse complement strand
TAAAAAAATTTCAGAAGCTTTGTCTCACAACGAATGGCTGAGCACACAAACGACCGCTTTTTGATTGAATGCAATGGCGAAATTTGCAAAGAAAAGCTGCAATGCACCCATTCAATTTGAGTGGACGTCCAACAATAAAACAGAAACAAACACCACAAATAAGAGCATTTTAAATCAACCTTTGGCAATAAAAACGGGCAACAACGAGGTCAGCATCAAAAATCCAACGTCGCAAACTTTGTACGTTCGATTGGTAAAAAGTGGCATTTTGCCTGTAGGCAATGAAAAAGTGACCCAAGGAAAATTGGTGGCGCATGTGAAATATTTACACAAAGACGAATCGCCTGCTTCCCTTTCAAAAATTTTGCAAGGAACGGCTTTGATTGCAGAAATCACAATTACCAATAATTCTGGTTATTTTGTGAAAGACGTGGCTTTGTCGCACATCATTCCGTCAGGTTTTGAAATCATCACCAGTCGATTTACAGAATTTGGCGAAAACGACAGAAACGCAGCGCAATACACCGACATTCGCGACGACAGAACCTTGTTTTATATGACCTTGAAAGCCAACGAAACCAAAACTTTCAATGTTTTGTTGAACGCGTCCTATTTGGGTAGCTATTATTTACCCGGATTACAAGCCGAAGCCATGTATGACAATTCTTATTTGGCGCGCACCAAAGGCGAATGGATTGAAATTATAAAATAGTGCGTTCCATTTTTATTAAAATAAAACAAGTCAGCATTCGCTTGTCAAAAAAATGCATCCACCTGCTTTTGAAACATAAATTCAAAAGTGGGTTGGTGCTTGTTTTATTGGTTTTATACTACTTTTCATTGCCCGAAAAACTTTTTGATCAACCCTATTCTACAGTCGTCGAAAGCAGCAACGGCGAACTTGTGGGCGCTTTGATTGCCGATGATTCGCAATGGCGATTTCCTGCGTCGGATAGTTTGCCCCAAAAATTCATCACTTGCATCACCACTTTTGAAGACCAATACTTTGATTATCATTTCGGATTTAATCCTGTATCCATCGGAAGTGCTGCCATCGAAAATATTAAATCTGGAAAAGTAGTCCGTGGCGGAAGCACGATCACGCAACAAGTCATTCGGCTGTCGAGACACGGACAAAAGCGTTCTTATTTGGAAAAAGGCATTGAAATTGTTTTGGCTACCCGCTTAGAATTTAGACATTCAAAATCTGAAATTCTCAATCTGTATGCAGCGCATGCTCCTTTCGGGGGCAACATTGTTGGTTTAGAAATGGCTGCTTGGCGTTATTTTGGCACCACTCCGCATCAGCTTTCTTGGGCAGAGCACGCCACTTTGGCTGTTTTGCCAAACGCACCATCGCTTATTTTTCCCGGAAAAAACCAACAATTGTTGCTTGAAAAAAGAAATCGTTTGTTGAAAAAATTATTCGAAAACAACGAAATAGACCAAACCACCTACGAACTGTCATTGGCAGAATCATTGCCCCATAAAACCTTTCCAATTCCTGTGATTGCGCCTCATTTTACACAATTTGTAGCTAAAAAACACCGTCAAAAGAAAGTACAAACATCGCTTGATTACACATTGCAAAACAGATTGAATCAAATTGCAGCCAACTATTATCAATTGAATAAAAACAACGAAGTTTTTAATTTGGCCATTTTGGTCATGGAAGTAGAAACCCAAAAAATATTGGGCTATGTTGGCAACGCACCCACAGATGTATCGCACGACAAAGACGTTGACATTGTGCAAGCCAAACGAAGCACAGGAAGTATTTTGAAACCCTTTTTGTATGCCGCCATGCTTGACGATGGCGAGCTTTTGCCTAGGGAATTATTGGCAGATGTACCTACACAAATTGCTGGATTTACGCCTCAAAATTTCAATTTGCGGTTTGACGGAGCAGTGCCAGCGCACGATGCTTTGTCGCGGTCGTTGAACATTCCAGCGGTTTTGATGTTGCAAAGATTTGGAGTCGAAAATTTTAGAAGCTATTTGCAAAAAATGAAATTCAAAAGCATTCACAAATCGGCAAATCACTATGGATTGACGTTGATTTTGGGCGGAGCCGAAAGCAGTTTGTGGGAAATTTGTCAAGGGTACGCAGGTTTGACGGGGACTTTGAATCATTTTATGAAAAAAAGTACTTATCGAGAACATCAATGGGGACAAATGAGTTATTTGAAAGATGGTTTGCCCGATTATGGGAAAGAAACCTATTTTAAAACAACGATTGGTGCGGGTGCGATTTCGTCCACCTACAATGCGCTAAAAGAAGTGAGCCGACCCGAAGGCGACGAAGCTTGGCGGTATTATGATTCTTCGATGCCGATTGCTTGGAAAACGGGCACGAGTTTTGGCAACAGAGATGCTTGGGCAGTAGGCACTAACGAGGGATATGTGGTCGGTATTTGGGTGGGGAATGCCAGTGGCGAAGGTCGTCCGAATTTGACTGGAGTGCGAAGTGCAGCCCCAATTCTATTCGATGTTTTTCAGTTGTTGCCTCGACAAAAATGGTTTGAACTTCCGTTTGACGATTTGCTCCTGACCGATATTTGCGTGGAAAGCGGCCATTTGCCCAACGAAAACTGTCCCACAATGAAGCAATGGATTCCATCAAAAGGCGCTACAGGAAGCGTTTGCCCTTATCACCAAACCATTCATTTAGACAAAACAGCCGAATTCAGAGTGCACAGCAATTGTGAATCGGTAGAAAACATGCTCACAAAATCTTGGTTCACTTTGCCGCCAGTGATGGAATGGTTTTACAAAAAAACACATACCACCTATCAAACTTTGCCCCCACTTCGCCCCGATTGCGGAGGCACTTTTCCTGAAAAAATGGATTTTATCTATCCGAAAAAGGAAACTAAAATCTACATCACCAAGCATTTTGAAGGCAATCATCAACCGGTGGTTTTCAAAGTGGCACATTCAAAACCCTCCTATAAATTGTTTTGGTATGCCAACGAAACTTTTATCGGGAGCACCCAAAATTTTCATGATTTGTCGGTTTTATTAGAAACTGGCCACTACACCATCACGGTTATTGACGAAAAAGGCTATGAAATTACAACGACGGTGGAGATTGTGAAGGAGTAAGATTTATAGAGAAATATTTCGCACATAATTAAGTAACAAAATGACAAAACAACAAGCATCATCAAGTATTAAATTTTGGCTTTTAGCATTTGTGACTCTTTTTTTGTCAGGAAGTATAACCATCATTAATTTTAATGAATTCATAATGATAGGTTTGCTTAAAAAAACCGAAGGCTACCCATTCGGTGGCGAAGGACCCGTTCCATGGCACTATCAAACTAAACTTTATGCAAAGTTTAGTTTGATTTTTGGGATCCTTTTTCTTTTGACTTTTTTAACCTCATTATGGGCAACTTTTAGAGTCCGAAAAAAAGAATTAATTATTACATTCCTTTTTACATTATTTTTGATTTTTGTAATGATTTTCACATAAATCGATGGAGTAAATTTACAGTTGAACTAAAAGTGAGCAAACAACGATATTAATTCAAAGCGAAAAATGAAAAAACTAACATTAATCTATTGCTTCATTTTATCAATCAATACCTTTAGTCAAAC
>JBEILV010000214.1:0-3612 GCA_040379105.1 Flavobacterium sp. | reverse complement strand
CTCAATTTTTGTTGAGGATATTACAACTTCATTAAGATTAAAAGAGTCTTCTTCTAATTTGAAATCTAATTTTAAATTTGATTTAACATCAACCTTTTTTTCAATTGTAATGAAACCTAGGTAACTTAAATAAATAATTTGCTCACCTTCCTCAACTGCTATTGAATAATAACCATACTCATTGGTTACAACACCAGATTTGTTGTTGGTATATACGTTTACACCAAATAATTTTTCACCAGTTTTACTGTCTTCTACATACCCTGAAATGGTAAATTTATTTTGTCCAAATGAAATACATGAAAACAATAATAGAATTAATAAATTAAATTTTTTCATAACTATAATTTTAAACTTTTGTTCAAAAATAATTTAGACCATTTTGTATTAATCTAATTTACTGACGAACCTTGACATAATTTGATAAAGCTTAAATTATTAAATTAATCATGACTTTTTATGATATTAAATGATTTGAGTTGTATTCATATAATAAAATTGTGGGTTGCTTTAGGGTAGTTAGCAATATCATCAGATTTAACACAAACGACTATAGCTTAAAGAAATAATTAAATTTCTTATTTTAAAAGACTAAATTTAGTTGGATAAACAGAAAACGCAGAAACAAGCTTTAAATAACATCCGAAAAAACTGTTAAAACATTTTTACCAATAAGAAAAATACTCAAGTCCATTCGAAAGAGAAGTTAATCTTTGTATCAAATCAGGTGATAATTGTAAAAATATTTTCGACCCTTTTTCAATAAGAAGAAATAGGTAATAAAAGAGACAGAAGTAATATCTACAACTAGTGTTAATCGTGAACACTAAAATTCTACATTATACAGTAAACACTATCTTAAATCATTGAAATATGTGTGTAAAATACACAATAAAAAAGCATGATTACAATTCGAGATGGATTGAGATTCCAGTCATTCCCTGATGATTTTCAATTGATTTCAAAAACTCAAAGAAATTATTATGTACAAGTTGGAAATGCAGTTCCTCCATTACTATCAAAAGCTTGGGCTGACCATTTTAAAGGTTATTTGAATATACCTATCAATCAAAAAAATATGAAACATGAAATTTTAAGTGAAGCCTTTTATTATAAAGATAAGTCAAATCCTAAAAAAAACCAACACAATATTCAAAATTCCCATGATGGCTGATTGAAATCGGAAGGTTTTGATTTTCATTGATTTGTAAATAAGGAAACTCCCCTATTTTAAATATTTTGTCTTTTCGGAAGATGTTTTGAACCGAGCGAAAATGATGCTCTTCGACTACTGCAATGGTATGTAAATGTTGCTCAAAAACAGCGGTTTTACAATAGAAAACTTGGTTTTCAAATGCCACTTTTTGAAACTCGGAATCGTTTAAATTTCCTTTTATTTTTTGGGGATAAAAACCTCTCGGTGCGCCTAATTGCCTGATGATTTTATACACCGCTTCTTTCTGCGACCATAATTGCCAAACGGCTAGATCTTGGTTGCTATTGTTAAAGATGTCGGATTGTTCTGAATCGGTAAATATTTTTGACAAATAGCCATTTCTGCGCCAATTTGATTGTTGTTGGGCATATTGAAAATCAACTACATCGTTTCCAATTGGTATCATTTTTTAGGCATTGAGTTTTTCATTGATAATGTCTAAAGCCGCACCCACTGTGAGCATTTTTTCCATCGAAACGGTGTCAATCGTGATGTCGAAAGCTTCTTCAATGTCCAAAATTACATCCACTAAATTAGCAGAATTGATTTTCAAATCTTGAATAAAATCCGTTTCTCTGCTGATATTTTCTAAGAGCGATTTGTCTTCCACGTAAGTGGCAGCAATATTTTTTAGTTTTTCGATCAATTCTTGTTCCATGATTTTTGAGTTTAATATTTTTTAAAAACAACCGCTGCATTTACATCGCCAAAGCCAAAACTTGCTTTCATCACAATGTTTACAGGGGTTTGAATGATTTTTTGAGGTATTTTTTCGATGGGAATCAAAGCTGTAATTTCTGGATTCAAATCTTCGCAGTTCAAATTTGGAAACACCAATTGATGTTTGATTTGCAACACCGAAGCCACCGATTCCACACTTCCCGCAGCCGACAAACAATGTCCTACGTGCGATTTTAAAGAGTTGATATAGGGGAAATTACCTTCCGACAGTTGCAAAGCTTCCTTCCAATTGTTGATTTCGACAGCATCTCTGGTGGTGGCCGTTAAATGTCCGTTAATTGCATCAATTTCAGAGGCTTGTATTTGTGCATTTTCTAACGCCTGACGAATACATGCTTGCACAGCGTCATTGTTGGGCGCCGTCATCGAACCGCCGTTTCTTTGACCGCCACTGTTGACCGATCCGCCCAAAACCTCGGCGTAAATTTGTGCACCCCGTTCGAGGGCACTTTCCAAACTTTCTAAGACAAAAGCCCCTGCTCCACTGCTTGGCACAAATCCTGCCGCAGTTGCGCTCATCGGGCGTGAGCCTAGTTCGGGTTGATCGTTGTGTTTATAAGTGCACACCCGCAAAGCGTCGAAACCGCCCCAAATGTAAGGACCGCTGTCGCTGGTGCTTCCTACCAACATGCGTGTAGCTTTGCCACTTTGGATGCGTTCGAATCCCATTAAAATGCTTTCGGTGCCCGTTGCGCATGCGGATGAATTGGTTGTGACCCAATTGCCCAACCCTAATTTTCCGCCGATGTAGGCACTCACACCACTGCTCATCGTTTGTGCCACGCTTGTACTGCCCAATTTTCGGGTTTCTAGCTGGTCTATTTTATAAAAAGATTCTCGCAATTTTTCGACACCCGACGAACCCGTTCCAAAAATAACCCCCGTGTTCCAATCGAGCATTGAGTCTTTATGAATTTGAAAACCAGCATCTTCCCAAGCCTCACAAGCGGCAAGAACGCCATATAAAATGCCCGAAGCCAAGAAATTTCGCAATTCCAAAGGCGTAAAATAGGCATTGATTTGATCTTCTGACAAAATTGGTTTCCCAACAATTTGACAAGAAAAACCCAATTCTTTGAGTTGTGCATCAAAGCGAATGCCCGAAATCCCGTTTTGGATGGATTCCAAAAATGCGGTTTGCCCTACTCCATTCGGCGCAACGACTCCAAGACCTGTAATGACGACTCTGTTTTTCATTTTTTGAATAAATTGATATAATGCCAATCTAAAAATTCTTTTGAAGGATGAAATCTATCAGGAAGAATGATGGGTTGATTATCGTACTTTAAAAAGAAGTCAGCAACAGCTTCGTCTTTTTTGAAATCCTCAAAATATTTCGAAACTTTTACTTTAAAATCAGTTGTAATCGTAATAAATCCTTCACCAAAAGCTTTGTCATGAATTGAATTTAAACATAATCCATTATGAGGATTTAAGCGGTTTATTTCGTCTTTTTTCCAAGGAATAATGTGACTTGCCACTAAAAACTCAGGAATAGATAATCCTGTTATACAACATTTTACGTTGTAAGATGCAAGAATTGTGGAACGAAAAAAATTTTGATTGACTCTTTGTTTAATGATCGTTTCTCTTTCTGTTCCCAATGGAAATTCAAAAACTTCATCATCAATAATTTCTTCAACTTTTTTATTTTG
>JBEILV010000213.1:0-3677 GCA_040379105.1 Flavobacterium sp. | reverse complement strand
TTGTTCAAAAAAAGAAAATTTTATTTGGAAATGAGATTTTAGTGTGTCTATATTTGCACTCACAAAAGCGGAAGTAGCTCAGTGGGTAGAGCTCCAGCCTTCCAAGCTGGTTGTCGCGAGTTCGAGCCTCGTCTTCCGCTCAAAAGCCTCTCAATCGAGAGGCTTTTTTTATTTTAGTAAACTTAGATCTGTGCCGCTTTCAATTTCGAAAGGTTCTTTGTTTTTTTCGAAAACACGTGCTTGTAATGTGCCTTGCAAAACTATTTTGTTCCCTTTAATATCCAACCAACTTCCTTCTCTGAGGCCAACCACTGGCTGCGGATTCAAATTGTGAAATTCTTTGATGCGAATTTCTCTTGTTTCGCCCATGTGTTTGGTGTTTGGATCTGGATCTAAATAATGTGGATTGATATTAAATGGAAATAAGCCCAAAGTTTTGAAACTTGGTGGCATAATGATGGGCATATCATTCGTGTTTTGCATTGTCAATCCGCAAATGCCGCAACCTGCGCTTGTACCTAAATACTTTGTGCCAGATTTAATTACTTGAGCCAGAACATCCATCATTCGGTTTTGATACAATTTTGTTACCAATAAAAAAGTATTACCACCACCTGTGAAAATTCCTTTTGCTTTCTGCAAAGCTTCCACTGGATCATCGTAAGCATCGATACTCTTGATTTTAAGTCCTATTTTTTCGAACTCAATAGCCACTTTTTTTGTATAAACTTCATGCGTAATTCCTGTAGGTCTGGCATACGGAATGAATAGAATCTCCTCGCAATCGGTAAAATGATTTTGTATTTCTGGCATGAGATACTCCAAATAGCCACTTCCAAAAATGGTTGAAGTACTCGCAATGATCATATTTTTCATTTGTTCGTAGTATGATTGTTGATATAGTTGAGTCAAAAATAGGCTTTTTGTTGTGAATTTTCAAACAATGTTAAAAATCTTAAAACAAAAATCCGCCAAGTAGCAATACAAGGCGGATTTTTAATTTATGAATTTGTTTTATTTATAAGTGAATTACTTCGCCGTAAGCATCTGCAACAGCTTCCATCACGGCCTCACTCATGGTTGGGTGTGGGTGTATGGCTTTCAAAATTTCGTGACCTGTGGTTTCAAGTTTTCTGGCAACAACTGCTTCCGCAATCATATCGGTTACGCCTGCGCCAATCATGTGGCAACCTAACCATTCGCCATATTTAGCATCGAAAATTACTTTTACAAAACCATCGGGTGTGCCTGATGCTTTTGCTTTTCCTGAAGCTGAAAACGGGAATTTTCCTACTTTAATTTCAAAACCTTTTTCACGGGCTTGTTTTTCAGTTAATCCTACCGAAGCAATTTCTGGGGTGGCATACGTACAACCGGGTACATTTCCGTAATCTAAAGGTTCAACATGCAAACCGGCAATTTTTTCTACACACAAAATTCCTTCTGCTGAAGCCACGTGGGCCAAGGCCTGACCAGGCGTTACATCGCCAATGGCATAGTAACCAGGAATGTTGGTTTGATAATATTCGTTGACTAAAATTTTATCTCTGTCTGTTGCAATTCCGAGGGCTTCAAGTCCAATATTTTCTATGTTCGATTTGATTCCTACTGCAGACAAAACGATGTCGGCTTCTAAAATTTCTTCGCCTTTTGCAGTTTTCACGGTCGCTTTTACGCCTTCGCCCGAAGTATCAACTTTTTCTACAGAGGAATTGGTCATGATTTTGATGCCTGCTTTTTTCAAAGAACGCTCAAATTGTTTTGAGATGTCTTCGTCTTCTACAGGGACAATGTTAGGCATGAATTCTACGATTGTTACATCCGTGCCCATTGCGTTGTAAAAACTTGCAAATTCTACTCCGATGGCTCCTGAACCCACTACGATTAATTTTTTAGGTTGCGAAGGAAGTGTCATGGCTTGTCTGTAGCCAATCACTTTTTTACCATCTTGTGGAAGGTTGGGAAGTACTCTCGAGCGAGCTCCCGTGGCAATGATGATATAGTCGGCAATGTATTCTGTTACTTGGTTGTCTTTGTTGGTTACAGCTACTTTTTTGCCTGCTTTTAAAACTCCAAAACCATCAATAACATCGATTTTGTTTTTTTTCATCAAAAATTGTACGCCTTTGCTCATTCCGTCTGCTACTGAGCGGCTTCTCGCAATCACGGCATTGAAATCTTTGTCGAATTCTTTGACAACCAAACCGTAATCGGATGCATGTTTTAGATATTCAAATACTTGCGCAGATTTTAATAAGGCTTTTGTTGGAATGCAACCCCAGTTTAAACAGATACCGCCCAAACTTTCTTTTTCAATAATGGCCACTTTAAAGCCCAATTGAGAAGCTCTGATGGCAGTTACATAACCGCCTGGTCCGCTTCCTAAAATAATAATATCATATTTCATATTCAAGGTTTTTCAGAATGAAGTTGCGAATTTAAGGATTTATTCTCTTTTACTGAAATATTTGATTCTATCGATTTTTTTTTTAAGATTTATTTTTGAGCGCATCAACTCGTTTTGTTTCTTAACCAATGTTTGAACGCACCGTTGTTTCCTAGCCGTGATGGCAATGGAAAGCCCGCAAGGCAGAAAATACAAAATTTTGTTGGCTTTTTATAGCGACCGCAGGAAGCTCATAAAAAGCCTTACAAAATTGTGTTTTCTGCCGCGGACTTGGAATGGACAGCGCGAATAGCTTCTAAAAAAAATGCTGCTTGGATTGAATTTTCGGGTGCTTCTCGGTTTTGATGTATTGATAGCTTTGTTTTTATGCTTAATTTTGGGGCTTAAATTTTTTCAAAATGAATCGACATTTTTTTACCATTTTCTTTTTTATTAGTTTTTCGTTTGGTTTTGCGCAAAGCACGGTGTTTTCGCCAAATGAAGCACTTAAAATTCAATTTCAACTTTCAGAGCAAGGAATGCCACAATATGAGGTTTTATTTAAGAGTCAATTGGTTGTTAAAAAAAGTAGTTTGGGGCTCAAGTTGAAAGACGAAAGCAAACAACTGATGTCGCAATTTATGGTTGATTCGGTCAAAATGAGTAAAACGGACGAAACTTGGAAGCCTGTTTTGGGTGCCAATGAGACGATTCGGAACCAATATCAAGAAATGAAAGTTTTTTTGACGCAAATAAGGTCGGGATTGAAGATGAATTTGGTTTTTCGTGCTTTTGACGAAGGAGTCGCTTTTAGGTATGAAATTCCAACGCAAAGCAGTTTAAATTATTTTGTAATTGCCGACGAAATGACACATTTTCATTTGACTTCGGATTATAATTCTTTCTGGATTCCAGGGGATTACGATAGTCAGGAATATGCTTATAATGAAACTTTGTTGTCTAAAATTGATGCGAAAGCCATCGATATGAACAACGGCATCGGGATGAAAGGTCCGATTGATTCGAAGCGTGTGCAATCGCCGTTGATGATGAAAGGCAACGGAATATATGTGAATATTTTTGAAGCGGCTGTTCGAAATTATCCAATCATGCACTTGGATTTGAAAGACGATTTTTTAATCAAATCTCATTTGGTGCCGAATGCCATTGGCGATAAAGCTTACATGCAAGCTCCTGCAAACACTCCGTGGAGAACGATTTTTATAACCGACAATGCCAAAGAAATTTTAGGTTCGAATATGATTTTGAATTTGAATGAGCCTTCTAAAAT
>JBEILV010000212.1:0-3678 GCA_040379105.1 Flavobacterium sp. | reverse complement strand
GTATCGGGACAATTTAAAACAGAAAGAGGTGCAAATATTTATGCCATCATCCGATCTGTGACAGACACCTGCATCAAAAATGGGCAAAACATCTTGTTTGCTTTTAAAACTATCGCTAAATTGCAAGCTGAATAGTTACAACAAACATTTCCTATTTATAAAATTCATTTTTTTATCTTTTGTGTTTTTGTTGCTTTTCGCTTGTTCAAACCCGAAAATAGAGCACGTGGATAGGGCGTTTTATTATTGGAAAAGTAACCAATGGGGTTGGCATACAGAAGAAAGTTCGATGGTTGAAAAGCACCAAATCAAGAAAATATATGTCAAATTTTTTGAAGTAGATTATAGTCCTGCGATGGGGCATTTTCCGATTTCCAAAACGCAAATGCATCTGTATGGGCAAGATAGTTTGGAAATTATTCCCACTGTTTATCTGAAAAATAGTGTTTTTTTGAATGCATCGCTCGGTAGTTTGGACACTTTGGCAGACAACGTTAATTTTTTGATAAACAAATATGTAGAGGAAAAATTCAGCAATCAAAAGGCACCCAAGGAAATTCAAATGGATTGCGATTGGACCTTAAAATCAAAGGACAATTATTTCTATTTTTTGAAAAAGCTCAAAGCATTTGCTCAAAAAGACATCAGTTGTACTTTGCGGTTGTATCCGTATAAATATGCAGATAAAATGGGCGTTCCTCCCGTCGATAAAGTCACATTGATGTGTTACAATTTATTGAGTCCATTGCAAAATCATACAAAAAACACCATTTTAGACCTTCAAGAATTGGAAAGTTATTTGAAAGGAGTAAAGAAGTATCCGAAACACGTTGATGTGGCACTTCCTGTTTATTCTTGGATGCAAGTCTATCAAAATGAGCAGTTCTCAAATGTGATTTATACGAACAATCAGACAGTGAAAAGGATTTTGAAACCTATGAAACCGCATTGGTTCACGGTCACGGTCGATACGGTGGTCAATGAAACTTATCTACGAATTGGCGATCAAGTGAAATTTGAAGAAATTACCGCAGAGAAAATCAAACAAGCCATTGTGATTTTGAAAAAACACATCCATTTTGATCAACAAACAACCGTGACATTGTTCCATTTAGACGCACAACAATTAAGCAACTACAGCCATGAAGAAATTGCTAGTTTTTATACTGATTTTAGCCAGTAAATCTATTTTTGCCTGTGGATTTCATCCTATGAATGAGGAATTCAGGTATTGTTTTCTACGTCCGCAATGGTTTGATTTTAAATCATATTCAGAGTTTTATTATTCTGCCAATTCGTTCGCACTCGATGCAACGATTGACGAATATAAAGCTGATGCGAACGAATTATTGTGGGTGCAATATTGTCAAAACAAAGTGTCATTTCAGTCGGTTAGAGAAGTAATGGGAGGGATGAGTTATGGCGACATTCAAGAAAATTCAAAAAATGAAATGATTCAATATTTGTATCAAATCAAAGACAAAGAAGCCATTGCCTATTTGAAATTTGCAAAAAACTGTGAAATTTTCAATTCTTGGTTGGACGATCCTTGGGAACGAAACACCACGATGATTTTGCCACAACGAACCAAATTATTGAAGCAAGCAATCCAATTTTCCAAAGAAGTCAAAAATAAAACTTTGCAAAAGCGATACGCATTTTTGGCGATTCGAATGGCATTTTACAACCAAGATTTTGAACAAATTAGGACTTTATATGATGCTGTTTTTCAGTCCAATGCATCTAAAGATATACTCTATTATTGGAGTTTATATTTTAGAGCCATTGCAGAAAAAGACAAAGCATTGGCCAGTTTTTATGCAGCACAAGTTTTTGTAAACGCTCCTGACAAAAGATTCATGGTCATGCAACATTTTGACCATCAATTGGATATTCAGGCGGTTTTGCGACACGCTAAAACGAACCAAGAACAAGCGAATGTCTATTTTTTGGCAGCCATCAAAAAACATGACAAAGCATTAAACTACATTCAAAAAGTGTATCAATTGCAACCCAATTTCGAGGGACTTGACTTTATTTTGTTGCGCGAAGTAAACAAATTGGAAGATTGGATTCTGACACCTTATTATTCTCATTTTGAACCCTCTGTACTAACCCATCAATTTTGGGATGAAAATAAACATTCTTTTTCGGCATTGCAAAACAGGGTTGTTTCAGATAGAAAATATGCCCAACAATTATTGAATTTCATTGAAAAAGTTGATTTGAAAAAAGTACAAAATCAGCCATTGTGGCAAATTTCTAGGGCTTATTTGCATTTTTTAACCCAAGATTATGATACCAGTTTGACTTTGCTAAACGCATTGAAAACCAGACAAAATTCAGTCAAAGAAAACCAACATCTGGATATTTTAAGGGCTTTAGTCTTAACGGCCAATCAGCCCAAAGGGGAAGGCGTCATTTTAGAGGAAGTGAAAACAATATTGTTGAAAAACAAAAATAACAATAAGCTCATTTTTGCTTTGGGCCGAGAATTAGAATATCTTGGAAATACAACTGACGCAGCGCTTTTGTATGCTAAAATAGACAATTATCAGGGAAATGATGAAGAATACCAAGGCGATGGAAATGGGGTTTATTGGAGAAACAAATACGGACTAGAAGATGGTTACGCTAATTTTTACCAACATTATTTTGATTACATCAATGCCATTTATACACCAGAACAAGTAGAAGAATTGATTCACAATATACTATCAAATCATCAACAAAAAGAAGCATTTTCGGTTTATTTGTATCATAAAATCAAACCTAATTTGTCACAACTATATGACTTAGTTGGAACAAAGTATATACGAATCAATCATTTGTCAAAAGCGCTTGTTAGTTTCAAAAAAGTGGGAGATTACCATTGGAATGAAGCCTATTCCAATTGGGAAAAACAAGAAAATGATTGGTCAATGGGTAGTAATGTTTTTGATCAAAATCCATTCTATCAATTGAAATATACGCCAAGTTTTATTCCCGTGCGAGATTCAATTCGTTTGAACAAATATACCGTCACAAAGCAACTCATCAAATACATTAACAAAGCCGAAGACCCGAAAGAACCCAATAAAGATTATTTTTATTTCTTGGTCGCAAATTGTTATTATAACATGACTTTTTATGGAAATTCATGGATGATGCGCCGGTATTACTGTTCGTCGTCTATTCGTCAGACAGCGATGGTTGATGATGCAGAGTTTTATCAATGTAATTCAGCCAAAACCTATTATAAATTAGCTTTGAAAAACGCACAAACAGACCAATTCAAAGCTTTGTGTCTGCGTATGATTGGGCGTTGCGAAAAGAATAAATTATCTTATCAATTGGAAATCAATCAAGAAATTCAATATGAAAATTATGATGCGTATTTGTTTGATAAAAATCGGTATTATCAGGATTTAAAAAGAAACTATTCAAAATATTTTGACGATTTAATGTCGGATTGTTCATCGTTTAATGAATTTTTTAGCGCAAGAAGATAAGCACACAGATGGGGCAAATTATGAATCGATTGATGCTTAGGGATAATTTCATTTAAAAACTTCACTTCGTATTTGCACGATAAAAATCGGTAGTATCAGGATTTAAAAAGAAACTATTCAAAATATTTTGACGATTTAATGTCGGATGGTTCATCGTTTAATGAATTTTTTAGCGCAAGAAGATAAG
>JBEILV010000211.1:0-3688 GCA_040379105.1 Flavobacterium sp. | reverse complement strand
CGACTGTTCAAAAAATTACCGTAGAGCCAGCGACAACACTCAAACAAGTCAACAACACAAACGCTTTCAGAACTCACCTTGCGACACACACCAAATTTGTGCTTTGAATGTAAATTTGGTGCATTAAATATGCCTTGATAACTTCAAATCTTGAAAGTTCTTTACCACGATTGTTTTGATATTCAAAAACCTGGGTTGCTTCAACTTTGTTGGTAATATAAAATGTGCTGATTACTGCATTTTCTAATGTCTGCTGAATTAAGTTTAAATTCTCGGTGTCAAGTTTACTCAACTCTGTTTCAAAGAAGTTAAATGCTTCAATAATTCTCTTTTGTGAAATTGTTTCGGTGTCGTCAATTGCTGATACCAAATGTTTTTGAGTAACTTTTTTGAAAATTACTTGGTCATCATCAATAGTCTTGAAAACGTCTGTCAAATATGTTTCTCTAATGCTATCAACATTATCGCCAATTAGAATTTTGATTTTTGCGATTGCAGAAAGAAACAGAATTGTTGTTGTAAGTCTTTGCTGTCCGTCAATTATAAAAAGAGTGTTTCCGTCCTTTTCAAAAAGGAATTGCCCTAAATAATATTTCTTTCCTTTTTGTTCTAAAAGGTCTTCAATAAATTGAGAACATTGTTTGTCGCCCCAACTAAAGGCACGTTGATATGCTGGTATTCTAACGCAGTCCGAACTTTTGAAAAGTTGTTGAATGCTTTCTGCTGTTTTATTTTCTGTTTCTGTCATTTCTGTTTTGAATTAAGAGTAGGAAAAATATCAAAGGTGGCGAAGCCACCTTTGATAAAAGATTTTTACAATGCTGGTTGATGTTTCTTTGTCGGACTTTTTGAGCAGGAACCTGCAGTTAGACTTGATAGAGTTGAGTGTTGTATTCCACAAAACTTACAAGTGTATTTTGCTTTTTCACTTCCTTCATAAAGTGCGTGTTTTTTTCCTTCTGGATTTTTTGAGCAAGAACCTGCTGTTAGACTTGACACGCTGGAATGCTTAATTCCGCACCATTTGCAATAAAAGTTAGCCATAATATTTTTGGTTTTTCATTTGTGCTTACTCTGTTCGGTTTTCAGCTTTCCCCGTTAGTTCTGCAAATGTCGGATGTCAGTCGGTCAAAACGTGTCGTTCTGTGCGGTCGTCCTAACATAGCAGGTAACTAATAAACATACGCAATTTCATCTAACATTTTCATCGCGCAATTTATTTCCGCTAAAGTATCAAAAAAAGTTTTTGGTCTCGCCAATTTCTTGTTTTATCGTTTTGAATCAATCAATCGTTTTGTGCGCTTTCTTTTGATTGGTATTTTAAACTTTCAAAAGTGGTGATTCGTTGTTAAGTAAATTGTATCGCGATGCAATGAGACTTTTATGCTGATGAATTGATGCTTTGTTCCCGAACAGTTGAATGTTTCTTGATGATACGTTGTGCAAAAGATGTACAGAAACCTCAAAAAAGATGTAGGGAAATTGACAAAAAGATGTACAGAAAATAAAGAAAAGATGTAGGGAAATTTTTCATAGGTATAAAAGCCTTATGTAAAGTCTTGTTTTATAGGTTTTTATGACCAAAAACAAATGTATGTTTTTTTCTAGAGTTTTTCCTAAAAATGGGGGCTGTTTTTGATAAAAAAACAAGCGTTTATTGTGATGCATTTCGTTTTTGTCATGAACTTGTTTTCTGGTACTAAGGGCAAAACTTTTTATGAACTTCATCAATGGTTTTCATTTAACTGCTCAAATTCGGGCATGACTCTTTGTTTGGTTTTCAACAGTCATTTAAAGTAAGGCAGCAGGAACCAAGTTTTTCATAAACAAATTCTACAGAAAATTAAGAAAAATTTAATAAGTGTGACAAATGTCATATTTTAAAGAAAATTGCTCTACTATTTTTGTCATCAATATAAAACTTAGGTATGAGTGTTATTTACATATTAATCTCCGTGAGCATTTTTGTGGCCATTTTCTTCCTAATAGCTTTCATCCGTGCCGTAAAAAAAGGACAGTACGACGACGATTATACTCCCTCCGTCAGGATGCTGTTTGATGACGAACTAATTCAGAAACCAAAACAATCAAAACCAATATTAAAAGAAAAATAATTTGAATTATGGAAATGCAACAATTTTATTATGACAACAAAACTGTAAGGAATTTTCTTTACGCAACCATCGTTTTTGGGGTGGTTGGGATGCTCGTTGGATTGCTTCTTGCTTTCATGTTTTTATTCCCAAACATCACCGATGGAATTTCATGGTTAAGCTTCGGTCGTTTAAGACCACTTCACACAAATGCTGTGATTTTTGCCTTTGTAGGAAATGCCATTTTTGCAGGGGTTTACTATTCTTTGCAAAGACTTCTGAAAGCCAGAATGTATAGCGATGTTTTGAGTGCTATCAATTTCTGGGGTTGGCAATTAATTATTGTTGCGGCCGCCATCACGTTGCCACTCGGATTCACATCTTCTAAAGAATATGCCGAATTAGAATGGCCTATCGATATTGCCATTGCTTTGATATGGGTCGTTTTTGGAATCAACATGATCATGACGATCATCAAAAGAAGAGAAAGACACTTGTATGTTGCCATTTGGTTTTACCTCGCAACGTTTGTAACGGTGGCTGTTTTACATATTTTCAATAGTTTAGAATTGCCTGTTTCTGCCCTCAAAAGCTATTCAGTTTATGCTGGAGTGCAAGATGCGCTTGTGCAATGGTGGTACGGACACAACGCCGTGGCATTTTTCTTAACCACGCCTTTCTTGGGCTTGATGTACTATTTTGTTCCTAAAGTGGCCAACCGCCCTGTGTATTCTTACCGTTTGTCCATCATTCACTTTTGGTCTTTGATTTTCATTTACATCTGGGCAGGTCCTCACCATTTGTTGTATTCTGCTTTGCCAGATTGGGCACAGAATCTTGGAGTTGTTTTTTCAATTATGTTGATTGCACCTTCTTGGGGTGGTATGATCAATGGTTTGCTTACACTTCGTGGGGTTTGGGACAAAGTGCGTGAAGAGCCTGTTTTAAAATTCTTCGTTGTTGCCATCACAGGTTATGGTATGGCTACTTTTGAAGGTCCGATGCTGTCGTTGAAAAACGTGAATGCAATTGCCCACTTTACGGATTGGATCGTTGCACACGTTCACGTAGGTGCTTTGGCTTGGAATGGTTTCCTCACTTTCGGGATGATTTATTGGTTGATTCCAAGAATGACTAAAACAAAACTATTTTCAACAGGCTTGGCAAACTTCCATTTCTGGATTGGTACTTTGGGGATCATTCTTTATACGCTTCCGATGTATGTGGCTGGTTTTACGCAAGCTTCGATGTGGAAACAATTCAATCCTGATGGTTCTTTGGTTTATGGTAACTTCCTAGAAACCGTAACGCAAATCATGCCAATGTATTGGATGAGAGCCATTGGTGGTACTTTATATTTAACAGGGATGTTGGTTTTGGTATATAACGTGGTGAGAACCATCATACAAGGCGAAGCTTTCGAAGATGAATTGGCATCCGCTCCTGCTTTAGCTAAATTATCGCCCAAAAGATTGAAAGGCGAAAAATTCCACCCATGGTTGGAACGTAAACCCATTCAATTAACCCTTTTAGCAACGGTTGCTATCTTGATTGGTGGTATCATTCAAATTGTGCCAACGATTGTGGTGAAATCT
>JBEILV010000210.1:0-3749 GCA_040379105.1 Flavobacterium sp. | reverse complement strand
TTTCATATCGAACATCCAATCGTTTTTTGGCATCGCCTACAGATAAATACTGAATCGATTTGTCCATCAATCGATCAAAATGATCAAAATCTTCGGTGTTTATATAAACTTGCGAACGCCATTTCCAAAGGTCTTGACCGAAAATATAAGCCATTCGAAGGTTGGCATTGTCTGAAAAACAAACAAGTGGTTGCGACAAAACAGCATTTCTAATTTTTGCTTGCGCTAAGATTTGGATGTTTGCGTTGGGAGTTATGGTCCCAAAAGGATTTTGTAATGGTTGTAGTTTTTCAAAACCCGTCAATTCTGTTTTAAAAACCTGAAAATCGGCATTGAAAGCGGGAGTATAATCTTCTTTTTGGGTAGTCATCTTAAATGAAAAATCAGTTAAAACTTTGCCTAGAAAATTAAAATCTGTGTGCAGTCCTGTAATGATGAATTTGTTTTTCTGTTTTAAAAGATTGCTCTCAAAAAATGGGGCAAAAGCAGCCGTTGGTTGGTACAAGATAAAAACATCAAATCGGCTCAAATCTTCTTTGGAATTGGAACTGATTTGCGTCACTTTTCTTTGTTGGTTTACTTCGATAGAACGCTTTAATGTTCCCAAATCGGGATGGTTCATATCGGCAACCAAAGCAATTTCTGTGCGTTGATCAATCACATCCACAAAGCATTTTTGAAGATTATTGTCGGTGTTTTTTTCTGTAATATTGCCATTAATTTTAACCTCAAATTGTTGCAAACCAATCGCTTCTGCGTTCAAAAGCACCTCAACCACTTGTGATTGTTTTTGTGCATCAAAATTGATTTTTTGCGAATGAATTTTCTTGCCTTTGTTTTCGATGCTGCATTCGGCAGTCACTTTTTTCAATCCCGAATAATGCAAAAAAACTTCCATCGGGAATTTGTTTTTCAAAAAAGCATATTTATTGACGTTGATTTGCCCGACCCTTAAGTCAGTCACGGTGGTTGTATCGCCTAGAACGAAAGCAAAAACAGGATTTAACTCATTGAAATTGTATTGAAAATCAGTGCCTTGTGTTTGATTTCCATCCGTCAGAATGAGTGTTGGAAATTTTTGATGCGGAAAATTGTTTTGATTATTTTTCGCAATTTTATCCAATCTTGTTTGGGAAGCCGTAAATTTTAATTGATCTAAACTGTCAACAATCAATTGTACTTCCGATCCAAGACCGTAAAACTGCACATCAAATTGTTCATTTAATGCCTTGTGGTTCGATAAAAAATCGACAGTTTTTTGCGCTTGTTGGGTTGCGGCAAGCATTTCGATTGATTTTGATTGATCCACATAAACAGGCAAAACCGTTTTGATGTTTTGATTTTTAGTTTGTGTGATTTGTGGATTGATCAACAAAAGAAAAACAGCAAAAAGTGCAATAAACCTGCAAGCAGCGAGCAAGTAAAGCAAGCGTTTGTTTTTGGAAACCTGCGGATAGAAATATTGATAAAACGACAATCCAAGGGAAATCAATACGGCTAGAAATATGAAAAAATAGGTGGAATTTGTCATTTAAATTGTTGTGGAATTTGATAATATTTTACCGTTGTTTTTAAAATTTTTACAAGAGCAAAAACAAGCTGATTTTAAAAAGGTCATGTCATTGATTAAAAAATCAAAAAAACAATCTAATTTTATGTTTTTTTGAAAAAATACTCGTTACTATTTAAACTTCTATTTGAATCTTCACTTTGCCACCGAGTCCTTTTTCAACGATGTTGAATAATGTTTTTAAGGTTAAATTGCTTCCGTTACTTTCGATTCTTGAAATATACTCTCGCTTTTTATCTACTAAATCTGCTAACTGAGACTGGGTCAAATTTCTATCTTCTCTTGCTTTTTTAAGCAATAAACCTATTTTAAAAGATTCAAAATCTCTTTCAAGCGCATCACGTCTTTCGCTGCCGATGGTTCCATAAACATCGTCTTTCATCTCTTTCCAGCTTTTTGTTTCCATTTTTATTACTAAAATTGAAAGTTTTTAATTTTTTGAATCAGATTTTTGAAAATCTTTTATTGTTTCGTCACCGCTTATATTTCTCACTTTTATTCTTAATGGTTTTTTGTCGCTGGTAATTTTGCCGTCCCAAAAGTTTTTTGATTTTACTCCGTTGGTAATTACATAGCCGAGTTTGTCTATTTTAATTTCGGTGGTGCTGTGCCATTGCCCTTCTGTGTTTTCACAATCGAGAGCAATAAGTTCTATGAGTTCTAAACCTTCTTCACTGATGTTGATTGGATTGAATTTTTTGCCTTTGGCAACCGATTGTAAATTTCCTTTTTGGTTAAACTCTCCGATTTTCTGAATTAGTCTATCACTAATAAATTTTGTAATTTCAACTTCAAATCTTTGTGAACTTTGTGCGGTCTTTGTGTCCTTTGTGGTTTTATTTTTACCACTAAGTTCACTAGGGGTTTCACTAAGTACACTAAGTTTAAAATCTATGATGTCTTCCATTACAACATCGTGCAATAGGTTTTTAAGGTCTTTGAGTTCAACCTCAATTTCAGTAGCGTTGTTGTCTTTTATAAATTTTTCTAATGCTTTTTGGTCGTCAATGTCTATGTAATACACAATTACTTTTTTTACATTGATTTCTAAATTTTGTAGTTCCTGATTGATGATGGTGTTAATGGTTGGAATGTCCAAAACCTTTTCTTGTGTGTTGAGCAAATTGGGTACATACACAGGTATAGTGCCTTCTTTGCTATGCACCACCGCCCCAAACCAAAACTTACTTATGCCTGGCAAACCTTGCAACAATCCAGGAATAAGCATTTTGAGTTTATCCATTGTTTGCTGTGGATTCCGAAACAAACTAACTCCATCTTTTATTTCTACAATTTGAAAATTGGCTTTGCTCTCTTTCAATCTATCTCTAACAGTTTGAATGCTATTGATACCAATATCAACGTGAATAAATTTTCTTTTTAAATCACTTGCAGCTTTTGCTGTTACTCCACTACCTCCAAAGAAATCTGCAACAACCATTCCTTCATCGCTACCTGCATTTATTAATCTCTGCAATAATGCTTCTGGCTTTTGTGTAGCATAATCAATATCAAATCTCTCCTTTGCCATTGGGTTTACCAATGGAACATCCATCCAAGTATCGTCAACTCCTTTATCTGTTTGGTCGTAGTATATTAACTCACCATTTTCATCTTTCTTTTGAACTGCCTTTTTTAACTCGGAATCCCAAACTCGTGCAGTTTGCTTTCTTTGCTTATCAACAGGAACTCGGATTTTATTGAATTTCGGTGTATCTGAATTTGAATAGAAAAAAATCACATCGTGATTAGAATGAAATCCAGTTGCCTTTCCTGCAAACTTGTTATAATGCCAAATTATTTCATTGATAAATCCTTCTTCGCCAAAAACTTCATCCATCAAAATTTTTGCATAGTGTCCAATTTTGGTGTCGAGATGCAGAAAAATGCCTGCGTTTTCACTCATAATACTTTTTATAGCCAGCAGGTTTTCATATAGCCAATTGAGATAATCTTCTTTCTTCCAAATGTCACCATACATTTTTTCTTCAAATGCTTTCAACTCTTCCAAGTCCATTTGCTGTTCAGCTTCTGCTATTTTTGCAGCTATTTTTGGATTTCTTCTTAAATAAATATTCTTCGCATAGTCTGCACCACTGGCAAAAGGTGGGTCGATACAAACCAAATCGACTTTTATTCCTTGTTCTTTCAAGTAGGCACAGGCCGAAATACACTCGCC
>JBEILV010000209.1:0-3751 GCA_040379105.1 Flavobacterium sp. | reverse complement strand
ATGGTAACCAAAGTGGACCAAAAACAAACCAAAATTTAGCAAAAGCATATTAAGAGTAATTTGATTTTAAGCGGCGGACCCTGCATCAATTCAGAAAATAACTTCTATTGTATGTGTCAGTTAAGTTTAGAAGTAACAATTTTCAATTCGGTCAAAAGCTGATCTGTTACAACAATTGTAATGTTTTTATTTACAATGTATTGTTTGATTTTCGTCAAACGTTTTCCAATCAAAAAACTAATCCAAACATTGGTATCGAAAATTACTCTAATGTTTCTGTCTGTCATAAATCTCTTGTCTAACGCTTTCAACTTCAGAATTTATTGTATCTAAATCAAGATTGTCTGTGTTGAAAGTTTTCAATAGTTGCGTTAATTTTGTATCTATAACATCCTTTTCTAATTCTTTCGTTAATTTAATTTTCTGTTGTCTGGGTAACTGTCTAACCAAAGAAAGTATTTGTTCGAATGTGATATCTATTTGTAAAGACGTTTTCATTTTTATCTACGGTTTCAAATCCTGAATCAAATCTACAAAAATTAGATTGATTATTAAACCTTTTTTAAAATCAGGAACTCACTTCATGAAGTAAACATTTTTTTAGTTTTTCAGCTAACGGAAAATTACCGATAAAATCTGCACGGACTGTTCAAAAAATTATATGTATGAATTGCTATTGGTTTTGTTTTGCATTCCTTCGTATGTTGTTCGCAAAAAAGCGCTTTTTGCGAAGCGTTTGCGAACAGTGTACGAACCAACTACGAACAAAACCACAACAAAGTGATGATTTTAGAACGTTTCGGAAGGTGAATTACTTTTTTTACAACATTTGATGGAAATAGTCACATTTTTAGTAAATCGGAAAGTTTCAACTCATAGAATAGGAGGGAAGCCTTTCGGAAAATCAAACTTCGGGCATTAAAAATGCAAAAAAGAGCATTTATGGGTGGTTTCGCTTTTACAGGCATTCCAACCATAGAATTTCATTGTTTTCAAGCACAAAAAAAACCACTTCGGATGAAATGGTTTGAAAGCTAATTTATAAACAATGTTAGGTTAAAATTTCACGACGTTTTTGACCACATTTGTTGAAAATGATTCAGAAAACGCATCAAGAATGGTTTCTTAATTTTTTTTGTCGCTTGAAATTTCAACTTCAGTGTTTTTGTCTGAATATTGAACTCCGTCAGAACCAATTTTTATGGTTGTTCCTTTTTCTTCCTCAACGGCAGGTGTTGGTTCGGCAGGTGCAGCTTCAGCAGGCGTTGCTACTGGCGTTTCCACTGTTTCTGCTTCTGGCATTGGCGTTTCTTTTTTCTCATTGCACGCAGCTAAAACCATCAAAGCGAACAAACCCATCAAACTTAATTTTTTCATGTAACTCATATTTTAATAATGGTAAATGTAGTCTATATAATCGGTTTGCGCTCTGAAATTTGTTTTTATTTCAAATAAATTATTGAAAATCAGTGTTTTTGATTTTTTATTGGGTTTTATATTCATAGTTTGCATTTCTTTGTTGAGACATGGACGCTATAAAATATACATTATTGAAGTCTTTTTATGATTTGTTAAGCCATTGTTTCAAAGGTTTTTATCTATTTTAGCAACAATTTAAATTCCAAAAAAATGAAAACTACCGCAAGATTCGACCAGGCCGTCCGCAAATTGTATGATGCTTTTCATCAAAACCGCCTGAATCCCGATGCTTGCACGCAATGTGCGGTCGGAAATATTTTAGATAATCAAGCTTTTTGGCGACATTTTACCGACGATCATGGCGCTTTAAAATTAAATTATGTTGGCGCAGTCACGCAAAATTTGGGTCGTACTTTCAACGGCTACAGTCCTTTGCAATTACTGAAAATCGAAAATACTTTCTTAACAGCTTGTGGCGTGCAATTGCCTTTTTCCAAATTTAAGAACAGCGAAAAACACAAACCTACGAAAGACCAATTGTTTGATGGACTCACTGCAGTTGTGGCGCTTCTTTGTCAAATCGATGGTGTGCCAAATGTGCTCGATTGTTCAATATTATTTGATTATCAACATTCTAAAAATGAAGTGCATTCCGACGAATTGCTCCCGCATGATGCACTAACTTAAATTCCTCAACGAATTGATACGCTATCAAAGGTAAATCACAGAAAAAAATGGTTTGCCTTTTTTGTTTTTCTATATTTGCCATTCAAACAAAACTCATGGAATTAAAATTAACGCGCCCCATCTGCTTTTTTGATTTAGAGACAACGGGTGTAGATGTAGTTCGCGATCGAATCGTAGAAATCTCAATATTCAAAGTTTTTCCAAACGGCAACAAAGAAAGCAAAACTTGGTTAGTGAATCCCACTGTGCCGATTCCTCCACAAACCACTTTGGTTCATGGTATTACAAATGAAAAAGTAGCCAACGAGCCTACTTTCAAAGAGTTGGCTTCTCAAATTCACAACATGATCAAAGATTCAGACTTGAGCGGATTCAATTCCGACCGGTTCGATATTCCTTTGTTAGTGGAAGAATTATTGCGTGCAGGTGTCGATTTTGACCTCGGCAATCGAGTGACGGTGGATGTGCAGACGATTTTTCACAAAAAAGAAGAGCGTACCTTGAGTGCAGCTTACAAATTCTATTGTAACAAAAACCTCGAAAATGCCCATTCTGCCGAAGCAGACACGATGGCAACTTACGAAATTTTAAAAGCCCAACTAGATCGTTATGACGACCTAGAAAACGATATGAAATCGCTCGCAGCTTTTACGACAAGAAGAAAATCGGCCGATTTTGCTGGTTTCATCGCTTTTGACGAGAAAGGTCAAGAAGTTTTTAATTTCGGAAAACATAAAGGGGTTTTGGTAGAAAAAGTGTTGGAAGACGAACCTGGCTATTTCGGTTGGTTGAAAAATGCTGATTTTCCATTATATACAAAAAAAGTACTGACATCAATCAAGTTGCGAAAACTCAACACAAAATTATTCTAAAGTCAACTTCTGGGCAGGATTGATTTTTTTTGAAAAAATTTAAATATTAAATGGCTTTACTTTCATAAATTTGTTTGAATTTGAAAAAAAACAAAATGTTTCTACAAGATTTATTGAGGTCTTGCTTTTTTGTTTTTACGTTCTATTTCATGATTTAAACATAAAATAAATTCATTTTCAATCAATTACAATAAACCAAATCAGAATGAAAATTATTTGCGTGGGCAGAAATTATGCAAAACACATTTCAGAACTTCAAAACGATAAGCCTGAAAATCCTGTTTTGTTTTTAAAACCTGACAGTGCTGTGTTGTTAAAGCAACATCCGTTTGTCATTCCTGAGTTTAGCAACGATATTCATCATGAAGTGGAGGTGTTGGTCAAAATTAAAAAAGTCGGAAAATACATCGATGAAAAATTTGCTTCAAGCTATTACGACGAAATAGGTCTTGGTATCGATTTTACGGCCCGCGATTTACAATCGAAATTGAAAGAAAAAGGCTTACCTTGGGAAATTTCAAAAGCTTTTGACGGTTCTGCATTGATCGGGAATTTTGTGGATAAAAACACATTAGACTTGAATCAAACGAATTTTTCGCTCTTTGTCAATGGAAAAGAAGTACAAAAAGGAAATACAGATCAAATGCTGTGGAAAATTGATGCATTGATTGCTTATATTTCTCAGTTTTTTACCCTAAAAATTGGCGACATCATTTTTACAGGAACTCCCGAAGGAGTAGCAAGAATAAATCCAGACGATGTTTTGGAAGGAT
>JBEILV010000208.1:0-3776 GCA_040379105.1 Flavobacterium sp. | reverse complement strand
TATTAATTTCTTCGGATACCTACCTGAATAAAATTGATTTTGAGTGCTTAAATTTGTGATTTTTTTCAAACTTTTTATTTTAGTCGGTCGGTAGTGATTTTTTTATTTGAATTCAAAAGAATTTATATTTGAATTTTGGTTTGCACTTCAGAAATAATCTTATTTCTTTAAAACAATGATTTTAAAAATTTCAAAAACAAATTTTTATAAATGAAAATATCTTTTTTGTTGACATTGCTTTTTGCTTTTAACTTTGTTTTTTCGCAAAATTATACCGTTGAAGGAACCGTCAAAAATAAAAACTCAAACGAAAATTTGGCTTTTGCGACCTTAATTTTCAACAACAATCCGCGTTTGGGAATTACTTCCGATATTAATGGAAATTTCAAATTTGTTTCAACACAAAAACTAAATGAAATTCAATGCACTTATGTGGGTTTTGAGAAAAAAGTCATTGCCATCAATGAAAAAAACGCAAAACTTGAGATTTTTTTGACCCCAAAAGAAGAAATTTTAAATGAAGTTGTGTTGAGTGCAGAAGACAATCCTGCCAATAGAATCATCCGAAAAGTGATTGCTAACAAAGACGAAAACAACCCCGAAAATATTCGATCGTTTACCTATAAATCCTATAACAAAACTATTTTTGATTACAAAACCACCAAAAATAGCAAAGACAGCATCGAAATCAGTAAATTCTTAAAAGGCGGCTATTTTATGATGATGGAATCGGTTTCGGAACGCAAATATCTATATCCGAACAAAACCGAAGAAGTCGTGATAGGCACCAAAGTTTCTGGTTTTAAAAATCCAAATTTTGCCTCTTTAGCCACAGATTTACAACCATTTTCATTCTATCAAAACAACATTCCACTGTTTGATATTCAGTATTTGAACCCAATCGCTAACGGAAGTCTTCAGAAATATCATTTCAACTTGATTGAAGAAATTTATCAAGAAAAAGACACGATTTTCGTCATCAGCTATCGACCGAAAAAAGGAAAAAATGTAGAAGGTTTGAAAGGAATTTTACACATCAATTCCAACAAATATGCGGTTCAAAATGTAACTGCTACGCCTTTTGAAAAAGGAAAAATTGACATCACCATTCAGCAAAAATATCAATTGGTGGACAACAAATGGTTTCCGGAACAATTGAATTACGCCATGTCGATTGTTGAATATGATGACGCAGGTTTGGGCATTGTCGTGGACGGAAAAAGCTACATCAGCGAAGTGAAAATTGACGCCCCGTTAAGCAAAAAATCATTCTCGATAGAACAAGTGCGCATGGCTGACAATGCTTCTAAACAAGACAGTCTTTTTTGGAAACAAAATCGTTTTGAACCTTTAAAAACCCCAGAATTGACAACCTATCGTGTCATTGATAGCATCGGCGAAAAATTTAAATTAGATAGAATTTTAACGCTTTCCGAAAAATTAGCCAACAACCGAGTACCTCTAGGACTTGTGGATATTGATTTAGCCAAAACATTGGTTTTCAATCGCTACGAAGGTACACGATTGGGTGTTGGATTGATCACAAGCGACAAATTTTCGAAAAAACTCAGCTTGAGTTCGTTTGCGGGTTATGGCTTGAAAGACTACGAATGGAAATATGGCGGAGCCGCTTCGTATCAATTTTCAAAAAGAAATGAGTTCAATGTGGGCATTGGCTATCAAAACAATTTGAATGAAATTGGCAACAACGGTTTTGAACGATTGATGCCCAAACGATTACACCTTCGAGATTTCATTGCATTGAACATGGATGCGATTGAAGAATACAGCGGTTTCATCAATTTTAGGGCGCTTCGAAGAACGCAATGGTTTATAAAGGGAAGTTTTACGAATGTAAACCCTTTGTATGATTACGTTTTTTCAACTCCAACCGAAAATATTACTGACTACAAAAACGCTGAAATTGCCGTAGGAATGAGATGGGCACCGCAAGAAAAAATTGTGCAATCGTTCAATCAAAGAGTGGCTTTGGTAAGCAACAAACCTATTTTTACCTTTCTATATGCCAGAGGTTTACAAGGTTTTAACGACAGTGATTTTGAATATAATAAAATCGAAATCAGTGCAGAACAATCTTTTTATTCCAAAAATTTTGGAAAAACTACCTACAGAATCGAAGGCGGTTCCATTGATGCTTCTTTGCCCATCGGATTGATGTTTACAGGCGAAGGAAGTTTCGTACAAAAGTATCCTTATTTTATGAAAAATACCTTCCAAACCATGATGCCTTACGAATTTGTTTCAGATCAATATGCCAATCTGTTTTTAATTCATAATTTTGGAACGTTGCTTTACAAATCAAAATACGTTCAACCGAGTGTTAGTTTGCACCACAATATGAGTTGGGGCGATTTGAATCAACCAGAAAATCATACGTTTTACACTTTCAATACGAAAGAAAAAATATTTGTAGAATCTGGATTTCAACTCGACAATCTATTGAAAATAAACTATTTGAATATTGGTTATCTCGGTCTTGGCGGTAGTGTTTTCTATCGATATGGCGAGTATGAGTTGCCAAAATCAAGCGACAATTTAGTTTGGAAATTTAGTTTTACATTTACCATAAAATAAATTTTGACATCTTATATTTTAGAAAAAATCGGCTATGCACTGCTCACCCTTTTGGGAGTGGTCACGGCCATTTTTCTTTTGTTTTCAGTTTTACCCGGCGATCCTGCTCGAATGATGCTCGATCAAAATGAAAATTCTGAACAATTGGCAATCATCAAAAAAAAATACGGATTTGATCAACCTTTGACTAAGCAATATCTTTATTATTTAAATGATTTGTCGCCAATTTCATTGCACAGTCAAAATACTGATGATTACACTTTTTGGGACAGTGAAAAATACAATGGGATTGAAATCATTACTTTTAAGAACACTAGTTTGGCATTCAAAACCCCCTATTTAAGAGAAAGTTTTCAAAAAAGTGGCAAGAAAGTATCACAAATCATAGGACAAACTTTGCCCAATACTTTTATTTTGGCATTTGTTGCCATCAGCATTGCTATTTTTTTAGGCATTATTTTAGGTATTGTTTCCGCAAGATTCAAAGACACGCCTTTAGACCGTGGCATCGCAATTGTGAGTACGCTGGGCATGAGCATTCCCTCTTTTTTTAGTGCTATTTTGTTTGCTTTTTTGTTTGGGTTTTTATGGCACGAAACCACAGGTTTGAACATGACAGGAAGCCTTTATGAAGTAGATGATTTTGGCACAGGAAGTTACATTCAAATCAAAAACATCATTTTGCCCGCCATTGTTTTAGGGATTCGACCTTTGGCGGTCATCATTCAATTGATGCGCAACTCGCTGTTGGATACGATGAGTCAAGATTACATCCGAACCGCACGTGCGAAAGGACTTTCCGAATTTAAAATCATCAAAAATCATGCATTGAAAAATTCGTTAAATCCAGTGGTTACTGCCATTTCTGGATGGTTTGCGTCGATGTTGGCAGGTTCGGTTTTTGTAGAGTATATCTTTGGATGGAACGGACTCGGCAAAGAAATTGTAGAGGCCTTAAATCATTTGGATTTGCCCGTCATCATGGGCAGCGTTTTAGTGATTGCAACCACCTTTGTAGTTATTAACATTATGGTAGATTTTGTTTATGCCTATCTTGATCCGAAAATCAGAATGAAATAAATCAATTTATTTTGGTATTGTTTGAATTAAAATTTGGTAAATTCCTTTAAATCATTAATTTTGCACCCACTTTAGACTAACCTCTGGCGAAAGTCGTGAAT
>JBEILV010000207.1:0-3794 GCA_040379105.1 Flavobacterium sp. | reverse complement strand
TTTTCGCTCTTTCAATGTGTTGTAAAGCGCAATGAAAATACTAATTCCAGAAATCAACATGATGCCATAAGCTAAATATTGCAAGGCTTCAAGTCCGATGCCAAACATACTAAACAACCGATTGATTTCGATTGCGGGCATTGCGGCCATCATTTTGGTGTTTTGTGCCACCAATCTTCCCCAAGAAAAAAGTCCCATTTTGTTTTTAAACTGAATCAAAACGGCTGTAATTTCTTTATCATCGTCCACTTCATCGGCAGTTGTTGCGTCTGTATTTTCTTCGTGCCCGCTGTGGTCGTGCACTGCCCAAACACTCGGAATGGTGCAATAAATCAATTGGTCGGTAATTTGTCCTGTGGGCTTGGTAATGCCCACCACTTTGTATGAAAATTCTTCATGCACATGACCTTCTTCCGCATCGCCGTGGGTACCGAAAAATGTATCGCCTAATTTCATGTCCAAATTTCGAGCAATTTCATAGCCCAAAACGACTTCAAAATTGGCTTCATACATTTTGCCACTTTGTAAACCAACGTTGTATTTTTTTAGATACTCAGGCGTGGTGCCTAAAATTTTATATCCCTTAAAACTATCGCCAAATGCCATCGGAATGGCTTGTTTGACCATTGGATGTTGCATCCAAGTTTTGGCTTCGTTGTAATTGATATTGCCCGTTGGCGCATCAATGTGATAAACAGACGATAAGATAAGTTGCAACGGACTTCCAGGTGCGCCCAAAACCATGTCAACGCCTTCGATGGTGGAAGTGAATTGTTTTTCGAACTGATTTTGCAATAAAATCAACAACGAAATAATGGCGACGCTCGCCGTGAGTAAAACCAAACTCAAAACAGTATTGAGCGGTTTGAACCAAATATTTTTCCAAGCAATTTTGATGATCATGAGGATGTTTTTATCGTGAAAAACTATTTTTGATGTAAATGATGTAAAGAAACAACTACAACGAAATTTGATTTTTGAATTGGTCTTTCAATCGCTGGTCGTGCGTAACGATGATGAGTGCGGCTTTGTAATTGGAAGCCAAGTGGGACAATAAATCGGCTACTTTCAGTGCATTTTCATCGTCTAAACTTGAGGTCGGTTCGTCGGCCAAAACCACTTTGGGTTCGTTAATTAAGGCTCTTGCAATAGAAACGCGCTGTTGCTGACCGACACTTAATTGTGAAGGCAACTTGTGCATTTGTGAAGACAAATCGAGCATTTCTAGCAATTTTTTTGCTTTTTCAACTTCTTTCTTTTGGTTCGAAAACCACGACGCCATCACAATATTGTCGAGCACCGAAAGTGATGAAACGAAATAATTTTGTTGCAACACAAATCCAATATTTTTCCCTCTAAAAGCGTCCAACTTACTGTTTGACAATCCGTTGATTTCGGTTTCATTGATTGTAATATTGCCAGAAGTGGGTTTTAGAAGTCCGCCCAAAAGATGCAACAATGTTGTTTTTCCTTTGCCCGAACCGCCTGTAATCAACAAGGTTTCGCTTGCAGGGCAAACAATGTTTGGAAATGAAAAAGGTTGGTTTTTTATGTATGAAAACGTAAGATTTTGAGTTTGAATCATAGCCATTTGAAAATTGTGGGCAAGGTAAGGAATGAAAAAGTTTTGTTGTCTTAAAAGAACATTAAATGCCAATGGTTTTTATATAATTCCTTCATCGGCAAAGCTAAAATAAGTATGTTCGGACACGATTAAATGATCGAGCAACGAAAACTCGAGTTGTTTGGCGGCAACTTTTATTCTTTCGGTTATTTTTATGTCGGCTTCACTTGGTTTTACAGCTCCCGACGGATGATTGTGCACTAAAATGAGTGCCGTGGCATTTTGTTCTAAAAGGGTTTTAAACATCAATCGCATATCGACCACTGTGGCTGTCATGCCGCCTTTTGACAATTGAAATTTATGCGTGATTTTGTTGGAATTATTCAAGCACAACACCCAAAATTCTTCATGAAGCAATTCGCCAATCAAAGGTTGCATCAAATCAAAAACCACTTTACTAGAGTTGACTTTCGTCAGCACTTTTGCTTCTTCCGAACGTCTGCGGCGACCTAATTCCATGGCTGCCACAATCGTGATGGCTTTTGCTTCGCCGATGCCTTTAAACTGCATCAATTGTTCGATACTAAATTTTCCTAAAGCACTCAAATTATTGTTAGACGAAGCCAAAATCCGCTTACTTAATTCAACCGCCGATTCATTTCTACTGCCAGAGCCTATCAAAATTGCGATCAATTCAGCATCGCTCAACGCTATTTTGCCTTTGAGCATCAGTTTTTCTCTGGGTTTGTCGTCTTCTGCCCATTGCGAAATCGGAAGGTTGCTGTGTTCCATCGATGTTAATTATTTGATTTTTCTTGAAGCAATTTTTTAAAATCTCTGTAAAAAGCGGAAGTGATTGCCCGGTAATTATTTTTATCAGTCTCAGCCATAAAATCAGATTTGAATGCCTTTACAGCCCAATCCAAAAGTGCTGCCACAACTTCTCTGTTTTCAATTTTTTTGTACTCTTCATAATTGGTATATTCTAATAATCTGTCCCAAAACATTTTCTTATTAAAGGTAAAAAGTGCTTCCCTGAGATGAAAAATCATATCGATAGGAAAATAGGAACTAAAATCGACCAAGAGCTTTTTGTAGTCTTTTTCGAATGCTAAAATGGTTACGTAATTTCTTGGAGCAGTATCTTCTTGACTATAAAAATTGCTTCTGTAATACTGTTTTAATTTGGTTGTTAACTCTTTAAATTCCTTCGGATTCAATTGTTGGGATAATAATTCCAAGTTTTCCAAAGAAAAATCATACTTGATAGACATTTTGATCAGGCTTGCTAATTCGATCCAATCATTGGTTTTTCGGTAAATGTTTTTCAATAATTGCCAATATGGAACATTGTAAATTTCTGAATAGTTACTTTTAATGACTTCCTTGCATTTTCTTTCTGCTATTTTAAATTCATTCAATTCAATTAAAGCACTGATTAACTTCGTGTTATAAGCATCTGCAAAAGTACGAACTGGTAAATCGGCAGGTGTTTTGGCTAAAATTTGATTTTCGATATAGAAATCTAAAATAAACATCGAAAAATCTTCTCGGTGCAAAATCAATGTTTTGTCGCTATAATAAAACCACTCTCGTATTTTTGAAACAAAATAATCCAATTTCAACGGCGATAATTTTGATAAGTCGTAACTGTTTTTCAAAACTTCAAAAAGACTTCTGCTGAGCGCTTTATTGGACTGAAGAACATGCAAGAAGAAAACATCGAGGTGTTTTTTCCAAAGTTCGATGTCTTGAATGTTGTTGATGTTTCCAAAATATTGTTGGTTGATTTTTTCTAACAACCGAACAATTTTCACACTCGAAACATGTTTCACTTCATTAAAATTGGACAAATTCTGATTGATTTTAAGAATCAATAGTAAATGTTGCACGTTCGTAAGATCGTTTTCCAAAAAATTCAAAACAGGTTGCAAAGCTACTTCGAGCATGCTGGTCAATTTGGCAACTTCGTTCGTTTGAATCGATTTTCGTCGTCCGATCACTGATTTGACAGCATCTTCAATGATCACTTCAATATCTTCAACAACAAACACTTTTTGCGAAACAGTAAATTCTTTTTCAAATAAAAACTTGAGTTCGCTATTTTTTTTCAGCAATGGAAACAACCACGCTCGTAAGTTTTCGGCATCTGTTTGGTTGAGCAAAACTTCCAACGGATCGAGTTTTTTTGCACGTGCTTTGGCAGGAGCTTTCGTTCTTACGTTTTCGG
>JBEILV010000206.1:0-3801 GCA_040379105.1 Flavobacterium sp. | reverse complement strand
TTTGAAAGCAAAGCCTATTTTTTCTTGGCAAGAAAGAGCGACTTTAGAAGCTCCTTTCTTGCCTTAGAAAAAAAGGCTTGGCTGAAAAAGCTTGGAATGGAAAGCGGGACTACTGCTGAACAAAAGCCTGAAGTAAATTGCTCCTAAAAAAATAGAATGATTTAAAATAAATTGTAAGTTTGAAACTTTATAAATTTCTAGCAAAATGAATGAATTTTGGCTTTATTTCAACCTCGGATTGACGCATGTTTTGGATATTAATGCCTACGATCACGTCTTGTTTTTAATCGCTTTGATTGTTCCTTATAGTTTTAAGGATTGGAAAAGAGTGCTGCTTCTCGTGACTATGTTCACGCTCGGACACACGCTTGCTTTGATTTTGGCTGTTTATCAAATCATTGTGATACAAGTAGATATAGTTGAATTTTTGATTCCGGTGACTATTTTCATTACGGCATTTTATCATATTATTACGGCAGGCAAAGCAGCACAAAAAGGCATTGGCTTTGCCGCTTTCATCACTTTGTTTTTTGGGATCATTCACGGACTGGGTTTTTCGAACTATTTCAAATCCATTTTGCCTGGTGCGGCGTCCGACAAACTTTTGCCTTTGCTAGAATTTGCAGTGGGGATCGAAGCAGCGCAATTGATAGTGGTTTTAATAGTGCTCATCATCAGCACTTTGGTGCAAACAGTTTTCAAATTCTCATTGCGCGATTGGACTTTGGTGGCAGCGGCTTTTGTGATGGGAGTTGTGCTGCCGATGTTGCTCGAAGGTAAAATTTTTGAATAATTCTTCAACGGCTGTTAAATTATGGATAAAGAGAAAATGTTGAAATATGACAAAGCCTATCTTCGCATGGCTTTAGAGTGGGGAAAATTGTCCTATTGCCAACGCAAACAAGTGGGCGCCATCATTGTGAAAGACAGAATGATTATTTCTGACGGCTACAATGGCACTCCAACAGGTTTTGAAAACTGCTGCGAAGACGAAGACAACAACACCAAATGGTATGTTTTGCATGCCGAAGCCAATGCTATTTTGAAAGTGGCCCGATCTACGCAGTCTTGCGAAGGCGCAACGCTCTACATCACGCTTTCGCCTTGTAAAGATTGCAGCAAACTGATCCATCAATCGGGCATCAAAAGAGTTGTTTTTTTGAATCTGTACAAAGACGATTCGGGAGTGCAATTCCTGATCAAAGCGGGAGTTGAAGTGGAACAAATCAGTGAAATTTAAATATTGAAAACTTCTAAAAAATACTATCCAATTTATGTTTTTGGCCTTTTGGCCTTGGGCATTTTTATTGGTGGAAATCTAAATTTCTTGTCCAACAACGATTTTCAGTCGGACAATGCGCATAAAAACAAACTCAACACGCTGATCGATTTTATTGAAAGAGATTATGTGGACAAAGTGAATACCGACAGCATTGTAGATCTGACGGTCAACGGCATTTTGGAACAACTCGATCCACATTCAGTTTACATTGCCAAAAACGAAATGGAAGAAGTTGCACAATCCATGCGTGGAGATTTTGTGGGCATTGGCATCAATTTTTACATGTATAAAGATTCTTTGGCGGTGATCAAAACCATCGAAAATGGGCCTTCTGAAAAAGCAGGCATTCAGTCGGGCGACCGTATTTTATTTGCCGATGCCCAACAATTGTTTGGCAAAAAATTACCTTCCGATAGTTTGTTTCCGATCTTGAAAGGAAAAAAAGGAACTTCAATCGAACTGACCGTTTTTAGCAAGAAAGACCAAAAGAAAAAGAAAATCACGGTGCAACGAGACGTCATTCCGATTAAAAGTGTAGATGTAGGCTTGATGATTTCGCCGACGATTGGTTATATCAAAATCAACCGTTTTGCAGAAACCACCTACACCGAATTCAAAAAAGAGCTAACGAAACTCAAAGGCAAAGGCGCAGCAACGCTGGTGCTAGATTTAAGAGACAATGGCGGTGGCTATATGGAAAAAGCGGTTCAAATTGCCGACGAATTTTTGAAAGGCGACGAATTGATTGTTTTTACAAAAAACAAAAAAGGGCGCATCGACAAAACCTTGGCCACAAGCAAAGGCGCTTTTGAAACAGGCGAAGTTTTTATTTTAATGAATGAAAATTCGGCTTCGGCAAGCGAAATTTTAGCAGGTGCGATTCAAGATAATGATCGTGGAAAAATTGTGGGGCGTCGTTCTTTTGGAAAAGGTTTAGTGCAAAGAGAAATGCCTTTGGGCGATGGTTCGGCAGTTCGACTCACGATTGCAAGATATTACACGCCTTCGGGAAGATCCATTCAGAAGCCATATCAAAAAGCGGAAAGCGAAACGTATTTTAAGGAATTCGAAAAACGATTTGAAAGTGGCGAATTGTATGAAAAAGACAGTATAAAAGTGGCCGATAGTTTAAAATTCAAAACTAAAAACGGACGCATTGTTTTTGGCGGTGGAGGGATTGTGCCCGATCTTTTTGTGCCAATGGAAATCAATCATGCCGAAGGTGGCATCGAAATATTAATGCAATCGGGGTTAGTAAGCTTTTTTGTGTTTGAAAAACTTGATGAAAACCGCAGAAAGTATGAGAAAATTAATCAACAAACATTGGATGTTTATCTTAAAGAGAAAGATTTCTATTTCAATGATTTTCAAAAATATGTTCAAAAAAGTGGTTTGGTCTTCTCTTTAGAAAGTCACCAAGCTTTCGCTAAAAAATATTTGAAAGCCGAGTTTTACAAACAAGTTTTCAACGACGAAAAATACTTTGAGTTGATTTTGCCCGAAGATCCAATGATTCAGGCAGTTAAAAAAGAAATTGACAAATAGATATTACACAATTTTTGGCACACTGTCGTGCGATTGCGTATGAATGCCGTTGTTCCAAAGTGTGAGAATATCTGTCGCCACTGCTGCTCCACTTCCTGCCGCAATCGAAAGTTGGCTTCGGCTTCCCGATAATGTTCCGGCAACATACATTCCTTCTTCTACCAAATGGTCGTTGTTTTTGAGTTGAATTTTGTTTTTCTCGGGCATCATTTTTTGGTGTGGCATCACGTAGTCTTCCAATCCTTCAATGCCTAACGGCTGATTGGCGCCAATTGCCAAAACAACGATTTTTGTATGGTAACTATTTTTGTTGGTTTTCACTTCAAAGCCGTTTTCAGATTTTTCTACAGCAATCACTTTTTCAGCATGAATCTGTTGAATATGCGGATAATTATGTTCTAACTGAACGATGCTTTTTTCTAATAAATCTGATCCTAAAGTGCCCGCATCCAATCCGTAAGCATTGTTGAAAAGCGCATTTTGCAACGAAGAAGCTCTTTGATGCATCACAATGCCAATATTTTTTTCAGTAACAAAAGGTTTTTTGTGGGCCGAACCCAAAACAAGCGCGCAGGAAACTCCCGAAACTCCGCCGCCGATGATTAAAACGTCCAACATAAAGTTATTGATTTAATTTGTCGTCAATCGACTTTGACATTTTGAAAATAATCAAAATTAAAACTGCACAAAGTGAGGCTACAATACCAATCAAAGCAATCAAACTGTCACCTTCAAAAAAGTGATTGAAATTCAGTTGTGTTACATTGAAAATAATCAAGGCAAAAGCAAAAACCAAAAGTATGTTGATAAAAATCTTCATTTCAGAATGGAATAGGGCAGAAAAAAAGTGTTAAAAAATTAATTATGAGCAAAATTAGGTACTCAAACCTCAGTCAAAAAGCCCTTTAACATTATCCGCAAATAATTTAACAGCGATTGCAAGCAAAACCACGCCGAATACTTTCCTTAAAACG
>JBEILV010000205.1:0-3886 GCA_040379105.1 Flavobacterium sp. | reverse complement strand
TGGTAAATAATAAACATTATTTTTGTAATCAAATATTAGTAATTAATTAAGTAACTCTATAATTCTATTTGGCTTAATTTTTTTCAACTAAATGGAAAATAAATTCTGCCATAAAAGCAAATCTTCATGATACGATATTTTTATAATCGTTGAAAAGAACAACATTTTTAACGAATCAAAAAACAATAAATTCTTTTTACAAATTGCAAATATTGAACTTGTTTTATTCTCTGAAAACAAAATAGATTTTCAAACAAAATAGTATTTTTGCAACTTCAAAAAAACAAACATCATGTATAGAAGTCATTCCTGTGGCGAATTGAACAGCACACATCAAAATACAACGGTAACCCTTGCTGGTTGGGTACAAAAAACGCGTGACAAAGGCTTTATGATTTGGGTAGATTTACGCGATCGTTATGGCATTACGCAACTTATTTTTGACACAGAAAGAACCGAAAAAGTAGTGTTTGATTTGGCGAAAACCCTCGGGCGTGAATTCGTCATTCAAGTCACGGGCACCGTCATTGAGCGTGAATCTAAAAACCTTCAAATGCCTACTGGCGAAATTGAGATTTTGGTTTCTACACTCAAAATTCTAAATGTTTCTCAATTGCCTCCTTTTACCATCGAAGACGAAACCGACGGTGGCGAGGACATTCGAATGAAATACAGATATTTAGACATCCGCAGAAACCCTGTAAAAAACAACTTGATTTTCCGTCATAAAGTTTCAATGGCAGTGCGAAATTACCTTTCCAATCTTGGTTTTTGCGAAATTGAAACCCCTTATTTAATCAAATCTACTCCCGAAGGCGCAAGAGATTTTGTGGTGCCGAGCAGAATGAACGAAGGACAATTTTATGCTTTGCCACAATCGCCTCAAACGTTCAAACAATTGTTGATGGTGGGCGGCATGGACAAATATTTTCAAATTGTGAAATGTTTCCGTGACGAAGATTTGCGTGCCGACCGTCAGCCAGAATTTACACAAATTGATTGCGAAATGGCTTTCGTGGAGCAAGAAGATATTTTGAATACTTTCGAAGGTTTGACCCGTCATTTGTTGCAAGAAATCAAAGGCGTAACAGTGGCAGAATTCCCAAGAATGACGTATGCAGAAGCGATGCAAAAATATGGCAACGACAAACCCGATATTCGTTTCGGAATGGAGTTTGGCGAGTTGAATGCTTTTGCACAACATAAAGATTTTAAAGTATTTAACGATGCTGAATTGGTGGTTGGTTTTGCCGTTCCGGGTGGTGCGACTTATTCAAGAAAAGAAATTGACGCATTAATTGATTGGGTAAAAAGACCACAAATTGGTGCACAAGGCATGGTGTATGCAAAATATGAATTGGATGGTTCTTTAAAATCATCGGTAGATAAGTTTTATGATGCTGATGATTTACAAAATTGGGCAACCGCTACAAAAGCAAATCCAGGCGATTTGATTTTAGTATTGTCGGGGGCGGCCAACAAAACACGCTCGCAACTTTCTGCTTTAAGAATGGAATTGGGCAACCGTTTAGGATTGCGCAAACCAAACGAATTTGCTCCACTTTGGGTGGTCGATTTTCCGTTGCTAGAATGGGATGAAGACAGCGAACGCTTTCATGCGATGCACCATCCATTTACATCTCCAAAACCGGAAGACATGGATTTGATTGACACAGACCCCGGAAAAGTGAGAGCGAATGCGTATGACATGGTGTTGAATGGCAACGAAATTGGCGGTGGTTCTATCAGAATTCACGACAAAAAACTGCAATCTCGAATGTTTGATTTGTTAGGCTTTACGAAAGAAGAGGCCGAAAATCAATTTGGGTTTTTGATGAATGCATTTCAATTTGGTGCACCACCACATGGAGGTTTGGCATTTGGTTTGGACCGATTGGTTGCTATTTTGGGAGGGCAAGAAACCATCAGAGATTTTATTGCGTTTCCGAAAAACAACTCAGGTCGCGACGTCATGATTGATGCGCCCGCAGCGATTGATGCAAAACAATTAGAAGAATTGAACATTGCGCTGACAGTGAAAAACAAATCGTAATTAAAAATGAAATACGTACTTCAATTACTTAGTTTAATCATCCTCGGATTGATAGGTTATGGTTTTTTTAGGAACCACCAAGCCTATCAATCTGGCGATAAGTTTATTGGTTTGGGCGCTTTAACGTTGGCGTTTCTTCTGATGCCTTTGTTCATTTACCATCGATACAAAAACAAAAAAATTGAGGATTTTATGTTTAAAAATGATCATGAAAAAGACAAAAACTAAATTGGTTTTTGTCTATTTCGATTTGAAGTAAATTGACAAAAAACTGAGGCCTTAAATAAAACGCAAACTTGAATTACGTTAGTATTTTTTCTGAAATCAGGATAAGATTTTGGTTAACCAACCGTCCATTACGCACAAACAAACACCTCGCTTGCACTTTAAAAAATGCAAATCATTCACCGACCCACTTTACGCTTGTTGCTATTTTTAAGTGCAATGATAAAATCAAATCCCGTGGCTTCAAGTTTGCCCCAAACCACAGCTTTTCCTAAAATTCTGACGAATCAAGTTTGACTCTATCCAAAACCCTAAAGTTTTTGCGTTTGTGTGATGTTCCACTAGACTTTGCAGATTCCATTTTAGCACATTCAGACCCTTTTAAGATTGCCCAACTTAACCAAATCAATGGTAATCAATAGATCTTGTTCGCTTTAAAAACAAAATAAGTCAAGAAAAAAGACAAATAACAAGTTGGTTATATTGACTTCATTTTTTAAACAAGATAGATTGCAGCAATTTTTCTCCCAAAATTTAAAATTTCATACAACTTAACTTTCTACTTAATTTCTTACTTTCGCAAATTGATTTTTGAAAAATAGACAACATCATGAATTTCAGGGAACATAAAGGACTCAATCTAACGCAAGTTGCAGACGAAGTATTAGCATTTTGGAAACAAGAAAATATTTTTGAAAAAAGTATTACTTCGCGCGAAGGCAATCAACCATTTGTGTTTTTTGAAGGACCGCCTTCTGCCAATGGCTTGCCTGGCATTCATCACGTGATGGCCCGAACCATTAAAGATATTTTTTGCAGATACCAAACCCAAAAAGGTTTTCAGGTAAAACGCAAAGCAGGTTGGGACACCCACGGATTGCCCGTTGAATTAGGCACTGAAAAAGAATTAGGCATCACGAAAGAAGACATCGGAAAAACCATTTCTGTGGCCGAATACAACGAAGCTTGTAAAAAAACCGTCATGCGCTACACTGATGTGTGGAACGATTTGACCGAAAAAATGGGCTATTGGGTTGATATGGAAGACCCGTATGTAACCTACAAATCCAAATACATGGAAAGCGTTTGGTGGTTGTTAGAACAGATTTACAACAAAAATTTACTTTATAAAGGCTACACCATTCAACCCTATTCGCCAAAAGCGGGCACGGGCTTGTCATCGCACGAAGTGAACCAACCCGGCGCGTATCGCGATGTGACTGACACGACGGTCATTGCACAATTCAAAAGTACCCCAGAAACATTGCCAGACTTTTTACAAGGTTTTGGCGATGTTCATATTTTAGCTTGGACGACCACGCCGTGGACTTTGCCGAGCAATACGGCTTTGACTGTAGGACCAAAAATTGATTATGTGTTGGTCGAAACGTTTAATCAATATACGTTTCGTCCTGTAAACGTGATTTTAGCCAAGAATTTGGTTGGAAAACAATTCGGTAAAAATTATTTCGAATCTTCGGAGTCACATGACTTTGAAAATTTTAAAGAAGGCGATAAAAAAAGTCCATTTAGGGTTTTTAAAGAATGCAAAGGCGCTGATTTAGTTGGAATTCGTTATGAACAATTGATGCAATTAGCTTTGCCTTA
>JBEILV010000204.1:0-3978 GCA_040379105.1 Flavobacterium sp. | reverse complement strand
CCCCTATTTGTTGACATTATTAAATAAAATAGACTTAAAATCTAACCAACCCCGATGGGGTGAAATTTTTATAAAAAACGGAAAAAACAACCAACCCAACCCCGAAGGGGTGACATGATTAAAGAAAATAGAAATAAAATCCAATCAAACCCCGAAGGGGTGACATTATTATAGAAAATCGAATTAACAACCAATCCAACCCCGAAGGGGTGACATAAATTAATAAAGATATGGCAGGCACATTTTCACAAATCTACATTCAAATTGTTTTTGCAGTAAAAGGCAGACAAAACTTAATAGGCAAAGCATGGAAAGATGAATTGCACAAATACATTTCAGGTATTATTACCAAGAAAGGTCAAAAATCGATCATTGTTAATGGTGTTGCAGACCACGTTCATGTTTTTGTTGGATTAAAACCGTCAATGGCCATTTCTGATTTAGTTCGTGACATTAAAAACAATTCTACCAATTTCATCAATGATAAAAAATTTATAAACGGTACATTTTCTTGGCAAGAAGGATATGGAGCATTTTCTTATGCCCATTCTCAGATTGAACATGTTTATCATTACATTGCCAATCAGGAAGAACATCATAAGAAGAAAACTTTCAAAGAAGAATACCTAGATTTTTTACAAAAATTTGAAATTGAATACAATGAAAAATATTTATTTGAATGGATTGAAGATTGATTTCATACCGAATATTATTTCACCCCTTCGGGGTTTAAACACATTTGTTCAATAAAATTTCTATAATAATACCAGCCTTTCAGGCTTAAATTTGAAATTGAACCTGATGAAAAATATTTAATTGAATGGATTGAAGATTGATATCACACCGAATATTATTTCACCCCTTTGGGGTTTAAACACATCTGTTCAATAAAATTTCTATCATAATGCCAGCCTTTCAGGCTTAAATTTGAAATTGAACCTGATGAAAAATATTTATTTGAATGGATTGAAGATTAAAATCACACTGAATATTATTTCACCCCTTCGGGGTTTAAACACATTTGTTCAATAAAATTTTTGTAATAACGTTGGTCTTTCAGCTTCAAACAGCTAGCCCCGATTGACATGGAAAGCCTTTTGAAAGCGAAGCCTATTTTTTCTTGGTTTTGCCAAAGCGACCAACGGAAGCTCTTGGCAAACCATAGAAAAAAAGGCTTTGCTGAAAAAGCTTGGAATAGAAAGCGGGAGAGAGCTCCTGAAAAATAGCAAGTTGCACCTATTGAAAAAAATGCGGAACTATATCAAATTAGCGATTTATTAAAATGAACTTTGCAGAGAATGTTTATCTTTACCCAACTTATTAACAAAAAAATGAAAAATTATGAGTTATTATAAAATCCTTGATTTAGAGAATTACTTTAAGATGTATAAAAAATCGGTGCGAGAGCCAAGAAAATTTTGGGATCGCATTGCGGATGAAAACTTTACTTGGTATCAAAAATGGGACAAAGTTTTTGAATTTGACATGCAAGAAGCCCAATTTAAATGGTTTGTGGACGCCAAAGTGAACATTACTAAAAACTGTATTGACAGACACTTAGCCAAAAGAGGCGATAAAACAGCGATTATTTTTGAGCCCAACAATCCAGAGGAAGCAGCGCGACATATTTCTTACCAACAATTGTATGTTGAGGTTTCGAAAATGGCCAATGTTTTAAGAGATCAAGGCATTAAGAAAGGCGATCGGGTTTGTATTTATTTGCCGATGATTCCAGAATTGGCTTATGCTGTTTTGGCTTGTGCCAGAATTGGTGCCATTCACTCGGTGGTTTTTGCAGGATTTTCATCGTCGGCATTGTCCACGCGCATCAACGACAGCGAATGTAAAATGGTGATTACTTCCGATGGAGGTTTCCGTGGCAATAAAACGATCAATTTGAAATCGATTGTGGATGAAGCTTTAGAAAAATGCCCGAGTGTGTTGAAAACTTTGGTTGTAAAACGCACAAACGAAGCCATCAACATGAAACCAGAAAGAGATATTTGGTTGCAACCTTTGTTAGACGAAGCCATGTCAACGAATGTGGCTGAAATTATGGACGCCGAAGATCCGTTGTTCATTTTATATACTTCGGGTTCGACTGGAAAACCCAAAGGGATGTTGCACACCACGGCGGGCTACATGGTTTATACGGCTTATACTTTTAAAAACGTGTTCAATTATGAAGAATCGGATGTGTTTTGGTGCACGGCCGATATTGGTTGGATTACAGGACATTCCTATATTTTATACGGCCCTTTGTTGAACGGAGCAACGACCGTTATTTTTGAAGGCGTTCCGTCTTATCCAGATTTCAGTCGTTTTTGGGAAGTGATTGAAAAACACCAAGTAAACCAGTTTTACACGGCTCCAACCGCCATCAGAGCGTTGGCAAAAGAAAACATCGATTTTGTGCAAGGATTTCCATTAAAATCGTTGAAAGTAATCGGTTCGGTGGGCGAGCCGATCAACGAAGAAGCTTGGCATTGGTACAACGACCATGTGGGTGGCAAAAGATGTCCGCTCGTGGACACGTGGTGGCAAACAGAAACAGGCGGCATCATGATTTCGCCAATTCCGTTTGTGACTCCAACCAAACCAACGTATGCCTCTTTGCCATTGCCGGGAATTCAGCCCGTTTTGATGGACGAATTAAGAAACGAAATAGAAGACAACCAAGTGGTGGGAAGTTTGTGCATCAAGTTTCCGTGGCCTTCGATGGCACGCACGATTTGGGGCGACCACCAACGTTATAAAGAAACGTATTTTACGGCTTTTCCAGGCAAATATTTCACGGGAGATGGAGCTTTGCGCGATGAGGTGGGTTATTACCGAATTACGGGTAGAGTAGATGACGTCGTGATTGTTTCAGGACATAATTTAGGCACGGCACCGATTGAAGACGCCATCAACGAGCACCCAGCGGTGGCAGAAAGCGCCATTGTTGGTTTCCCTCACGACATCAAAGGAAGTGCATTGTATGGTTACATCATCTTGAAAGAAAGTGGCGAAGGCAGAAACCAAGACAACCTCCGCACAGAAATCAATCAGATGGTTTCCGATCAAATTGGGCCCATTGCAAAACTAGACAAAATACAGTTTGTGAGCGGATTGCCCAAAACACGTTCAGGCAAAATCATGCGCCGTATTTTGAGAAAAATTGCCGAAGAAGACTATTCAAACCTAGGCGATGTTTCGACGCTTTTGAATCCAGAAATTGTGGAAGAAATCAAAAACGGAAGAGTGTAAACAGTTGCTCTTTCAGAAATATCAAAAACCCTCACAGCGATTGTCAAGTTGTGGGGGTTTTTTGATTTTGGAATAAAATGATTTTACTAAAAGTTCCAAAATTTGCGTGTGCTGACGGTGAAAAAACGGGGAAAAGTCGGAAATCACGTGTTTTTACTTATAAAATGTAGTGTTTTTACGTATTGCTTTTGAGGGATTTATGGTTTAGATTTGGGGTAAATTATTTCACACTAGTACTAATTTGGCAATGAACAACTGTTATATAAAATTTTTGATTTGAACAACGTCAAGTATTTTATAATCATTTTCATGAATTTTAAATATAGCATAATGAAAATCACTCAATGAAACGTTTTTTTGCTTCAAGATAGAGAACGATTCTTGTGCATTTAAAATTTTTCTCTCATTAGACCAAATAGTTGTGAAGTCCGATAGAATAAGTTTTATACTTTCTTTCTGGGCAATAAAAGTAATATTTGATCTATTCTCAATCATAATATCTGTAATATTGCTTTGCGTTCTGATGTTAATAAAAATATTCGTATCTATTTCAAAGTAACTTTCATAAACCCAATTGAAATCACCTTTTTCTATATTTTTTAATTTAAAAACAATCCTATCTAATGAAACGTAAGGGTTATTATTATAGAAATTTACTTTATCTTTAGCTGTTTCTCTACACTTTAATGCATTTATTAAAGCTAGATGCAATCCTGCGTTATAGTCATT
>JBEILV010000203.1:0-3987 GCA_040379105.1 Flavobacterium sp. | reverse complement strand
GGAATTTGTTTAGTCATTTCCCCTTTGGTAGCTTTAATGAAAGACCAAGTTGCCAACTTGCAAGCGCGCAATATCAAAGCCATTGCATTAACAGGAGGAATCCGTTCTGAAGAAATGATAGATTTATTAGACAATTGTCAATATGGAAATTATAAATTTCTATACCTATCCCCTGAACGCTTGCAGTCGGACTGGATAGTAGACAGAATTAAGAATCTCCCAATTAATCTTATTGCTATTGACGAGGCCCATTGTGTTTCGCAATGGGGACACGATTTTAGGCCTGCTTTTTTATCGATCAAAAACATCAGACCTTTTTTTAAAAACATTCCTTTTTTGGCTTTGACTGCTTCGGCAACGGCAAGGGTTCAGGCAGATATAATTACACAATTGGAACTCAAAAGTCCTACTGTTTTTACAAGTTCGTTTGAACGATCGAATTTGGGCTATCATGTGATTGTGACAGAAGACAAACGGACTAAAATGTTACAGATTTTACTAAAAAACCCGCAGCCAAGCATCGTTTATGTGAGAAACCGACGCTTAACTTTGGAATTGGCTTCGTTTTTACAATCGCAAAATATAAAAGCCACTTTTTTTCACGGCGGATTGCCATTGAAAGAGAAAAATAAAAACATGGATTTGTGGATGCAAGAATCTGTCCATGTGATGGTAGCAACGAATGCTTTCGGTATGGGAATCGACAAACCGAATGTGAAAACTGTGATCCATTATTCGCTTCCCGATAATTTGGAAGGCTATTATCAAGAAGCAGGTAGGGCAGGGCGCAACGGAAACAAATGTTTTGCTGTCTTGTTATTGAGCAACGAAGATGTAAAAACGGCTGGAATGCAATTGCAACAATCGATGTTTGACAAAGACTTTTTGAAATTGGTTTTTGCCAAGATTTGTAGTCATTTTCAAATTCCTTATGGCGAGGGTTTTGACCATGAATTTTCTTTTGATTTGTGGACGTTTTGCGATAAATATCATTTGCCTTTGCAAAAAACATACAATGCCATTCAGTTTTTGGACCGGCAATCAGTTTTGCAAATTTCCCCAGAATTATTGCAACGATATAAAATTCAATTCTTGAAATCGAGTGCCGAAGTGCTTCAATTTGCATCGATGCAGCCAGTTTTTGATCCGATCATTAAAACATTGGCTCGAAATTTTACAGGAATTTTTTCGATGCCTACATTTGTAAATACGAAAGATCTTGCCAAAAAAGTCAGTTTGCCACAAGCTGATGTGGAATCTTTGTTAACCCAATTGATGTATAAAGGCGTTTTGAACTTTGAGTTTCAAAAATTAGACACGCACATTCGGTTTTTGCAAAATCGCGAAGATGACTATACCATCAACAAAACGGTAAAGAATTTAAAATTGTTTCACGAAACAAAACTGCAACAATTCCAGGCAGTGGCACATTATGCGGAAGACCAAAAAGTTTGTAAGAATAAAATTTTATTGGGCTATTTTGATCAAGTCATCACAGACGATTGCGGAGTTTGTTCCACTTGTTTGAAAAATAAAGCAACCGCTGAACAGTTGGATTTTGAAAAAGAAAAAGTGCTGAAAGCATTGAACGCAAAAGCACTTTCCTCAAAAGAATTACAAACAGTACTTCGTTGTACAGATGAACAATTGGTGGAAATCATCAGGATTTTGCTAGATGAAAATAGAATTGAAATGAATAAAAATCTATATAAAATAATATAAATGAGAAATTTACGCATCGTTTTTATGGGCACTCCCGATTTTGCCGTCGGAATTTTAAAATCTTTAGTCGAAAATAATTACAACATCGTCGGCGTGATTACAGCTCCCGACAAACCTGCTGGACGCGGACAAAAGTTAGCCACTTCGGCGGTCAAAGTATATGCAACATCGGTAGGACTGAACGTGTTACAACCCACTAATTTAAAAGATGAATGTTTTTTGCAAACACTTCAAAGTTTGAATGCAAATTTACAAATTGTAGTAGCTTTCAGGATGTTGCCCGAAGTGGTTTGGCGGATGCCCGAATTGGGCACGTTTAATCTTCATGCTTCTTTGCTGCCTGCCTATCGAGGTGCTGCACCCATCAATTGGGCGATTATCAACGGCGAAACCACCACGGGCGTTACCACATTTTTCATCGATGATAAAATAGATACAGGTGCTGTTATATTGAAAGAGGAAATAACTATCGAAAACACTGACGATATGGGAACACTTCATGACAAATTGATGCATTTAGGCGAAAAGACCGTATTAAAAACATTAGATTTAATCAAGAAAGACCAAGTAGCACTGACCCTTCAAGATGTGGTTACCGAACACAAAACAGCCTACAAACTCAACCGAGAAAACTGCAAAATAGATTGGCAATTGAGCGGAACTCAAATCGTGAATTTGATTAGAGGTTTGTCGCCTTATCCTGCGGCTTGGACCTCGGTGCAGCATGGCGATGAGATTTTGATGATAAAAATTTACAAAGCCTCATTTAAAATGGAAACACATGATTTGAAAACGGGAACAATTGTGCAAATTCAGAACCAACTTTTGGTGGCATTACACGATGGATTTTTAGTTGTTGAAAGTTTGCAATTGCCCAACAAACGGCGCATGGACGTCAAAGATGTTTTGAATGGATTTAGCTTCAAACCGAGTTCATATTGTTTTTAATGAAGGTTTGGTCATTCATTATGGGTTTGTTTATTAACAATTTGTAAAAGTTATTAACAAATAGCAGAAATAAAACCAGTAACACTTGTTTGAAATGGTTTAACTTTTAAATTTGTTACAATTACTCAAGAGTTTAACCAATATTAATAACTATTTATTATGAACAAGTCAGATTTAATTGATGCAATGGCAGCAGATGCTGGTATTTCTAAAGCAGCAGCAAAATTAGCATTAGAGTCGTTTTTAGGAAATGTAGGTAATACATTGAAAGAAGGCGGAAGAGTTTCGTTAGTAGGCTTCGGATCTTGGTCTGTTTCTGAAAGAGCAGCAAGAGAAGGTAGAAATCCACAATCAGGTGCTACGATTCAAATTTCAGCGAAAAAAGTTGTAAAATTTAAGGCTGGTGCCGATTTGGAAGGTTCGTTGAACTAATCACTTTGCCCACTACTACCAAGAAAATTTAAATCCCCAAATGGGGATTTTTTTATTAGATACGTTTGATTTTTATAAAAAAGCGTTAATTTTAAATAATTTAAATGATCTATGAATCAATCCATACAAAAAGGCGCACTTCTCATTGCAGAGCCTTCTATTTTAAATGATGTTTCGTTTAACCGCTCGGTGGTTTTAGTGGCCGAGCACAACCAAAGCGGAACCGTTGGTTTTATTGTTAACAAACCGCTTGATTTTACACTGGATGAACTTGTTACAGACATCAATGTATCGTTCACTGTTTTTAATGGTGGTCCCGTGGAGCAAGATAATTTGTATTTTGTGCACACTGTGCCTCATATTTTGCCAAGCAGCATTGAGATTGCCGATGGGATCTTTTGGGGTGGGGATTTTGAAATGCTTACCCAAGCAATCAATAACCAACAGATATTGAAAAATCAAATTCGTTTTTTTCTGGGATATTCCGGCTGGAACTTCGGACAATTGGAGGCGGAAATAAAAAATAAAGCTTGGCGAACCGTTAAAAATGAATATAAAAACCAAATTTTTGAAAAGTCAGCCACCGATTTTTGGCGAAATGAATTGCTAGATTTGGGTGGAAATTATGCTATTTGGTCCAATGCACCCGAAAATCCATTGATGAACTAAGGAATAGAAAAAAGCTTGCAAAAGACATTCAAACAAATAGTTGCACAACATTTGAAATGATGAATCATCAATCAAGTGGTAGAGGAGGTTATTGAAATTAGGCAACCTCTAATAACTAAAATTTTTAAAAATAAGGTTTAAAATTTTTGTTTATATTATTGATAATCATTATTTTGCATTCATTATGAAAGCATTTAAACGACATAGAGATTACGG
>JBEILV010000202.1:0-4187 GCA_040379105.1 Flavobacterium sp. | reverse complement strand
GTCAGCTGATTTTCGCTCACATAAACAGGTCGAGATGCACGGTTTTTTCGACTTTTTTTCATTTTTCCTTGCACTTGCTATTTCAAAATTAATCTAAATCATCGATTAAACAAAGAAAAATAGTTTTTCAGCAGACCCTAGCTACGACAAATCATTGAACTCAAATCTATTTCTAAAACTGATTTTTCGCTGTTCCTCTCATTTTCACGTCTTGGGGTTTTTCAAAAACTATTAACAGGCATCGCAACATTGGTGTTTACAAGCAAAAAACAGTTTTTATATGTTCATAAATTAAAACTAACTAAGACGTTTTTTTTTTTTTTAGGGTTAAAAAAATGAAGTTTTGATTGGTATTTTCAAAAAATTGATGCCTGAATTTCTTCAAAACAAATAGAAATTTATCTTCATAGTGAGTCAGATTCGCATCTTACTTTAAAGCGCTGAGAAACGCGAGGTTAATTGATATAAGACCTCTGATTCTTCAACCACTAATGCACGAATTTCTATTGTAGCTTTCCCTTGTGTTTGGATTTGATTTAAAGCGAATGTTCCGATCAATCGGAATAAACGACCTTGCAAGCACACAAATCTTTGAATTGCTGTTGTTTGGCTTGAGCGTTTCTTGAAAAAATCAAATGGGTTGATTTAATACCTCTGATAAGTCAGAGAAAGATAGATTTTTCAACCACTAATGCACGAATTTCTATTGTAGCTTTCCCTTGTGTATGGATATGATGCAATCCGAATGTTCCAATCAAACGGAATAAACGATCTTGAAAGCACACAAATGTTTGAATTGCTGTTGTTTGGTTTGGGCGACTCTTGAACAAATCAAATGGGTTGATTGATGGGGTTTATTCTTTTTTGAAGCTTATTTTCATGCCGCTTTGGTTCAGTTCAAAAGTGCCTTCTTTTACATTGAAGATTATTTTTATGTCGGCAGGTTCAAATTTAAAAGTATCATTTTCGTAAGCATCCATTGGAATTGCACCTTGCCCCGTGGCTTGCGTGTATAAAATATTGTCTTTTTTTGTGATGCTGATTTTCAAAGGAAAGTTTTCATTGGCATAAACCCCAAGGTATGGATTCAAATCTTCTGTTTTTAAAACGATTTGCTTTTCTACCATGATTTTTTCATGATACAATATTTTTCTAATTTCTTTGATTGGCAATTTCGTCGTTGGCAAACTGTTGTTTTGCAAAAGAATAATGGTTTTATCATTTGTCAAATGGCGTTCGATAAAAGTAGTGTAGCCTGCCCAACCGCCAGAATGATTTGCAATTGTGCCGTATTGAGCATTTTCCATCACAAACCAGCCAAAACTGTAGTTGTTTTCGTTTCCATCAGTGGTTTTTGATGGTTGATAGATTGTTTTTTTATCGTTGTCGTTGATCAATAGATTTTTAGACAACGCTCTGTCCCAAATCAGTAAGTCGCCCGCCGTTGAGTTGACCATGCCATCGCCTACAATGCCATCGAGATAATAGGTATAAAAATTTTTACCGAAACTATCCGGAAGTACTTTGTTGCCCAAACTATCTGAAACATATCCAAAAGCATAGTTTTCAATCTTTTTGGGTTTGTACCGACTTCTGTAAACAAAGGTGTTTTTCATTCCTAAAGGTTTGAAAATGTTCTTCTTTAAATATTCTTCAAACGACATTTTAGATGCTTTTTCAATAATAAACCCGAGCAATGCGTAGCCGGTATTGCTGTATTCAAACTTTTCATTAGGTTTGAAAATTAATTTTGGCTTGTGGATTGAAAACAACGCAACAATATCTTGATTGGTTGCAAATTTTGACTTGTCCCATTTTTCTTCAAAAAGTTCCATGTAATCTGGCAAACCGCTTGTGTGATTGAGTAAATGAGCAATGGTTATTTCTTCATAAAAACTGAGTTCGGGGAAATATTTGGATAATTTATCGTCGTATTTTAGTTTTCCTTGTTTTTCTAACAAAAATACACCCATCGCTGTAAACTGTTTTGACACAGAAGCTAACTCAAAAATAGAACTCGCATTCAATTTTCTTTTTGAAGATTCATCTGCAAAACCATAGCTCTTTTCAAAAACAACATTTCCTTTTTCAGTTATTAACACATTACCATTAAATGATTTTTTATGATGTAAGGCATTGAACAAACTATCTAACGTCTTTGTATCAGGTGTTTGACCGAATGTGAAGACTGAACATGCAATGCTTAAAGTGGTTAAAATAAATCTTTTCATTTTTAGTGTGATTTGTTTGTAAAAAATCATAACGTCATTTGCCTACTCTTTATTGGCTTTGATTTATTCTTGACCAATAGCACAAAAAAATATTGCAAGCGATTTATTAAAAAAAACATTGGATGCGCATCGGGCTTGAAGATTAATATGTAAAAAAACCGATTGAACATTTGAAGTACCAAACCATGCAGCGCATTAAAACGCATCGCCATTTGATTTGCTTTCAATGGGCCTACAAGCAACAAAAAACCACTTCCCGAGATTGAAGTTATTTTTGGAAAGACTTGAATCGTTAGAAAAAAGAGTAAATCCTAAAACTTAATCGTCAAAGGCACTGTTTTTAAAGTTCCGTCTTGTGTAAATTCAAAAAACCATTGGTTGTCTCTTTTAAAAACCATGCCTGTTTGGTTTTGAAATTGAGCGGTGTAAAAATCGGGCTGTGAAGTTTTGAATAATTTCATGACCAATTGCGGAGTGGTGTCCACCAATTGAAAACCATTTTCTGTGGGTTGTGCATACAGCACTTTCGTCAAATCAATTTTTGAGTCTGTTTTTGAAACTGTATTTTGCACTTCAACTGGCTTCTCGATTGATGGCAATGCTTTTTCGCCTTCAAACTGATATTTTATTTCTTTTAGGGCAGCTAAAATTAAATCTAAACAAGCTCTGGTGGCGGTTTGACGGTCTTTTTCTTTGCTTTCGAAAATGGGAGTTTCATACAACACTTTGCCATTACAATCGACCAACTGAAATTGCATTTTGGTTTTTAAAAGATTGGGATGATTGATCAAATTGGCGTTTAACAAATTACATCGGTCTGAAAAATTAACTTTCGCATTTTCATTGCTGTAAGTGGCTTTAAATCCGACTTCCGTTAAACCTGCTTTTAGTATCGTGCTGGCTCTGTATTGGTTTTCTTCACTTTGAAAATCGAAACGAACAGGCACTAAAACCATTTCATAATTGTTGATTGTTTGTGAAAATGCCAAAACAGGCAACAATAAAACGAATAGTAAAATTAATTTTTTCATATTTTTTATAGATATTTTTTCAATTCTAATAAGGTTGTTATCTCATCAATGACGGGTTGTTTGGGGAAAGGTTGCTTGTGTTCGTTGAAATAAATCGCATTCAAACCCACGTTGTGCGCCCCTTCGATGTCGGCTTCCCAACTGTCGCCAATCATCAAACTTGAGGAAAAACTTGTATTGGCTTTTTGGATGGCTTTTTCAAAAATCAGCGGATGTGGTTTTTTCACTCCCGCTTGGTCCGAATCGGTCACTGTTTCAAAATAATGATCAATCTTGGCATTTTTCATCTTAAATGCCTGCACGTCTTGAAATCCGTTCGTGATGATGTGCAAACGATAAGGCTTGGTTTTCAAATAATCCAACAACTCAATCGTGCCATCATACAAATGTGAAAAAGTGGGCAAATAATCGATGTATTCTTTCGAAAGTAAATGAATCAGCTCATCCTCAACAGGTTGATTCATCAAATTGAAAACTTCTTTCAACCGATGGTAGCGCAAATCCACTTGTGAAATCTTTTCTTCTCTAAAAAGCTTCCAATATTTCAAATTGGTGGGCACATAATGCCTTAAAAATAGAGCCAAATCAAAATGCAATTGATGTTTTTCAAAAATGGTCTCAAAAGCAAGCGCAGAATTTTTTTCAAAATCCCAAAGTGTATGATCTAAATCGAAAAAAATATCGGTTTTGTGACTGAATTTCTTTTGCATTAATTTCCTTTTGTAATCACAGCATCGTCAATATGATAAATCCAATCGTTCACATCGGATTCGTTGTAACGAAAAACGCCTTCCAAAGTTACATATTGATCGGTTTTCAACTTAGGGGTTTTTCCTCTAAACTTAATGCCTGTGATGGTTTCTGGTCCCGCTTGTCCGCAAAAAAAGCACGAAGCAAATACATTTTTGCTCAATGCATAATTCGT
>JBEILV010000201.1:0-4211 GCA_040379105.1 Flavobacterium sp. | reverse complement strand
TACATAAATTAAAAGGTATTATTACCATTGCTGTATCAATATATCCAGCATTAATATTATTTCCTTTTATCTCACAATTAGCTATACAAGTGTATTTAATGAAGGAGGCAACACAACAGAAGCTTTATTCTATTTTGGAATTTTAGGAACCGTTTTACTTTTATTGTGCCTGATTTTTGTAATTTTTAGTACAATAAAAAAAGAGAAGAAAAATTATCAATATTGGACTTCAATAGTTGGACTTTTTCTTTTTGGAATTTTACCAATCTTAGCAAATTTATAATTAAGTTAGTTCAGAAAATAATGGAATCAAATAAAAATCAGCGAACATCATTCGCTTACAGAGTCTGAAAAAATGCTTTTTTTACCTGTGAAATCCTTTTTATAAATTTTGATTGTTGTGAATATATTTCTTTGATTGACCGTTTTAAATTGATCGAATTGTTTTTATATTAGCCACATAAACAACTTACTATGTTTGCCATCGAAATAGAATCTTTAGATTTTGCTTATCAAAAAAAGCAACCTATCCTCAAAAACCTGAGTTTAAAAGTTCCCAAAGGAAGCATTTACGGATTTATTGGGCCAAATGGTGCAGGAAAATCTACCACCATGCGCCTCATTGCGGGCATTCATCCCGACGACAGTAAAAAAGTGCGTGTTTTTGGAAAAAGCATCGCGGAACAAGTGCCTTTCATTTTTGAAAAAATCGGTGCTTTGGTCGAAAGTCCGACCTTGTATCTTCATTTGTCAGGCGAAGACAACCTGCGATATATTGCCACCATTCGCAACATCGGTTTTGACAATATTGATTCTATCCTTCAAATGGTTGATTTGTTTCACGCCCGAAAAAACAAAGTTAAAAGATATTCCCTCGGCATGAAACAACGATTGGCTATTGCGATGGCGTTGTTGCACGAACCTGAATTATTGTTGCTCGACGAACCCGTCAATGGTCTTGATCCTACGGGAATGATTGAAATAAGAGAATTGTTGGTTAAAATTAATCAAGAAAAAGGCATCACTATTTTCATTTCCAGCCACCTTTTGGGCGAAATCGAAAAAATGTGTTCTCACGTCGGGATTATTCACAAAGGTGAAATCAAATTTGAGGGAAGCATGCAAGAATTAGGCGATAATTTTGCAGGATGCAAACTTGAAATTGAAACCAAATTATCTGACGAACAAACGGCTTGGATTGAAAATAATTTGAATTTGGCAACGATTAAAAGCCAAAATTATATCGAAATCGAACTTGCTGACAAAGAAGAAATTCCAGCTTTGGTCAAAACTTTATCTTCCGAAAACATTCCCATTTACAGCCTAAAAAACAGAGGCGGATTAGAAGAATGGTTTTTAAACATCACAAAAAAATAAATTATGAGCACAAATCAATTGAGCAATTTCAAGTTTTTTATCAAAGGAGAACTCATCAAAAAAAAGGGAAGCGGATTCTTTTGGATGGCATTTATTTTCGGACTTTTTGTGCCTTTATTGGATTTTATTTTTCAATTTATAGAATCGGATATTCGCAAACCAGGCATTGCTTACAACGTCTATGAAGATTCTTTCAAAGGTTTGTCTTCTCCCGTTTTCGGATTTTTTCTCGTGATTTTAATTTTGCTCAATGCCAGTAAAATTGCACAATTAGACCATAAAAATGGTGGTTGGCAATTGATGGATTTATTGCCCGTTCGAAAAAGTGTCATTTTTTTCGGAAAGTTCTTTTTGCTATTGATTTCAAACGCTATTTTGATTGTCACTTTCATCACTTTTCTAGTTGTTTTTACAGCAATTAGTATCCAAATACAAGAAATTCCAAAAGAAGTGACGACTCATATTCCATGGGAATACATCGGTTTTTTGTTTTTGAAAATCATATCCGCTTCGTTTTTACTGACCGCTTTTCAATATGTACTTTCTGTTTTGCTACCGAGCTATATTTGGTCATTGTTCATCGGACTTTTCATTTTTATTTCCTCAACCATTATTTCAGGACTTGGAATGTTTTATCCTTTCAATCCTATTCAAATCATCAATCATACTTCTGCAAATACCTTTGGCGGACAATTGAATAATTGGTTTTTATATACCGAAAAATTTAGTTTGGCGGCTGGAATTGTGTTGTTGTTGGTCGGGTTTTGGTGGTACAAAAGCAAAGGATTCTATCGCGCATTTTTCAAAAACAATGTCAGAAGAATGGCCACGGTTGTTGGTTTGTTTTTCTTTGTTGCGATGGCTTATGTTTATCTGCAACCAAGTCAACAAAAGGAACATCATCAAACCGTCGTTGCAGGATCTTTAGAGAGTGATTACGACATTCGGTATGCGATTTTGAAAAGACCTACAATCAGCGATACCATTGCTGTGATCCCTGTAGAAAACGGTAAGTTTTATTTTAAAACAGCAAATGATTTGCCATTGACAAGTTATTCTTTGTCTTTTCAAAATTATTTTGAAGTCAAGATGGCGATGGGCAATAAAGACAGTGTTTTTACAAAAATCAAATTTCAAAATGGGGCTTTAGATGTTAAATTATCTGGCACAAGAAATGCAGAAAATTATCGTAACCAAGATGAATTCGGTTGGGATTACACCAAATACCAAATTGAAGAAGGCTTGGATATTGACCAATACGACAGGCAACAAAAAGAGTTGTTAAGTCTTGTTAAAGAAGAATTGGCTAATATTAAATCGTTCAGAAGTGTTGATAATTTAACCTATCGCAACGATTTTAAGGAAATCATAGAAAAACAAGTCATTGTGGAGCATTTACATCTCAAAGAAAAATTAGAAAAAAATGTAAAAGCCAAATTTCCAGAAAAGAAAATTGCATGGAGTAAAGGTTGGGAAGCCATTGAAAAAAGAATTCCATTAGATGATATTCAATTGCTTGACAATGAAAGATATATTGATTATTTAACGCTTTTGATTCTGAAAAAAGACACGACAGAAATTGCTGAAAACACAAAGGTTTTGAATGGTTTTAAAAAGCTACCCAATGGCGATTTTAAAGATAAAATTCTCTATTCAAAATTGATGTCTTCTCTAGAAAATGCCAATACCAAAGATGAACGAGATGAGTTGGCAACTTATTTTAGTGAGATTCAAACTACAAGATTTCAAACGTATTTGAATAATTTATATCAAAATCAACTGAAATTAAGCAGAACAAACCCTGCAGCTGAAATCTTCGCTTCCAATCTTCAAAACCAGCAAGTAAAACTTTCCGATTTAAAAGGAAAATGGGTCATGATTGATTTTTGGGCCACTTGGTGCGGTCCTTGTTTGTTCGAAAGTCCGTATTTTGAAAAAATGGCCATCAAATATAAAAATGAAAATGTCGTTTTTGTGGCTTTGAGTTTAGACCAACGCAAAGACAAATGGGAAACCGATGCCAAAAGTAAATCGAAAATAGTGAAACAATGGCATGCAAATGATTTGCAAAAAACCAATGCAGACTATAGCATTCAAGGGATTCCTCGCTTTGTGATGATTGATCCCAAAGGTAATTTTTACCAAGCCAAAATGGCAAGACCGTCTGATGCTGCTTTCGAAATGATTTTACGAAAAGCACTTGGATTGGACGATTTGGAGTAAGAAAGACCAAGCAATAAAGGGAGAATATCTATTTGCTTTTAAAATCGAACGTGTTGAATAAAGACGCAAACCATCTGATTCTAAAAGCAGCAGTTTATAAATCGATAATATCAAAAAAAAATCGACATTCAATTGAGGTGCTTTTAAAATATGCATCAACAAAATGCATCTATCAGCCCGATGGATGGCATTTGTTCTACCGTTTGTTCTCAATTCAAAATGAAGTTTTGACTGCCAATTTTGAAAATTTATAACGGTGCAATCGTTAAAAGCGAATAATTGTCATTTTATTGTAAGGGAATAAATAAAAACATAGATCTGTAATTTTTTTTAAATGACAAACGTCAAGCGAATCACAAGCGTAAATTCAAACAGCTCCAGTGAAGATTCATTGATATGGCTACAATTTTCTTTAATTTCTGTAGTTTTCTTTGAAAAAAGATTAAACAAATTGCTTTCGTTTGCTTGCTACAAATCCATCATTTTAAACAACATTTTTACGACAAAAGTAAAAGTATTGTTTCTGCGCATTATAAAATTACATCGGATATAATTTTACATTTTGTCCTTCTAATAGATGGATATAATTTTCAACTTTAAAAACATCTTCG
>JBEILV010000200.1:0-4247 GCA_040379105.1 Flavobacterium sp. | reverse complement strand
TGCTGTAAGCATCTCACACAAAGAGATCCACGAAATTTGCCTCGAACAGTTTGTCATGCTGTAAGCATCTCACGCAGTTATAATGTACAACCCCGTCAGAGTTCTAAACGCTGACGGGGTTAAAAAAATTAAAAATGATTAAAAAATGAGTAAGACCCTTACAGGGTGACAAACAATGCGTAGAAAACTACATAAAAAAACAATACTGTTTATTTTTACAAGTTACTCACAATCAAGCCCAATTTGTCATGCTGTAAGCATCTCACGCAAAACAATCCACGAAATTAATTGGGCATTGTTTGTCATGCTGTAAGCATCCCTCGCTAAAAATTCCAAGAAATTTACCCCGCCCAAGTTTGTCATGCTGTAAGCATCTCACGTAAAACATTCCATGAAATTTACACCGCTCAATTTGTCATGCTGTAAGCATCTCACGCAAAGAGATCGATGCCTTTAAAATTTTCAACCCCGTTAGAGTTCTAAACTCTGACGGGGTTGAAAATAAAAAAACGCAAAAAATGAGTGAGACCCGTGCTTTTCAACATATTCCATCCGCCATTGACTGCATTGACTTTTGATAAACTTGCGTTCTGATATACAAAAGTGCCATCGTTATGACCAATGATGTATTGATTTTTGTCTTTCAAAATCTCCCAAACATGACCTTGCGAGTTGGGCAAAACATTTAGTTTTTTGTTTTTAAAAACAAACAATCCGTGGTTTGAACCTAGTAAATAGCCATTTTCTGAAAATGAAACCGCATAAACCGAACCTAAAATTCCGGTATTGTCGGAAAAAATTGAATATGGCGAATTGATTTCTACGTGTGCAATGCCATTGTCTAGACCCAACCGAATATCATTCTCTCTATCCAAACCGATGCTTAATACAGAATTGTTTTTCAATGAATTACTTCGATTGATGTTGACAAAATCGCCTGTTTTCATATCGATTAAATACAAACCTTTGAAAGCTGTGCCAATGGCCAATCGGTCTTTTGTTAAGAACTTTGCTGTAATGATGATGTCTTGTTTCAGTTCATTATTTAGATTGTTTTGCCAAGCTAGCAAATTGCGTCCATTTTCGAGGAAAACGCCATTTTTTTGGGTGAAAACATACTTTTGATTTTGATAAACATCAATAGCATGAATTACATTGTTTTCAAGTGCTTTCCAATGCTCAATTTTGATGCATTTTTTATTTTGAAATTTAAAAACCCCTTCTCGCACTGACGCCAAATACATTTCATCATCAACCACAAAACAATATGAAATTTGAAAAGGCAACCTTATTTTTTCAACTTTTGCTCCATTATAAATAAAAAGCTCATTGAAAGATTGGAAGTAAATTTTGTCTTTAAACTTGAATATTTTCCAAATTTCTTCATTGTCGGAATAGCCTTTGAACAAATCCTTTCCTTTGCTTAAAGATTGGTATTTCATTTCGCCGTTTTGGCGTTTCCAAAAACCAAATTCGGTGTAGGAACCACAATAAACACGGTCTTTATCGGCGAAAACGGAACGAATGACAGTTTTGTTGGGCAAGAAATATTTGTCCCATTTCACGCCGTTATAACGTAAAAAATAATGATTATTGGCAAAATACATGGCGTTGTCTTCGCCTTGGGTGGCGCTCCACACCTGATTATCGCCTTCATAATCAGTGATGGTAAAGTTTTCTACAAAAGGCAAAAGCTCTTGCGATTGAATCGAAGCAAAAAATGAAACGAAAATGAGAATATATATATTGATTGTTTTCAATTGACAGTTGTTTTTTTCAAATGTAAAAACAAAAAATCAATTGAGTAAACTCAGCGTTCAAAAAGAACAGAAACGACCGAATTGCTTGCGCACGATACGTCGAAATGCTTTAAGCTTTTAAGCATCATTTTCGTCACTCAAACAAAGTCAATTGTCCTTTTTAAAAGTGGTCTAAACCATTTTAGAGTCGTTAACGCTTTGATGGTTTGCATTAGTTAGGAATTTTCCATACTGCGTTTAAATATTACTCTATTTTAAGATCCGATTACTAAACCCAAAAAAACTAATCAACAAAAAAATCTGTTGAATTAAATTTCAACAGATTTTTTTGAATATAAAGCACTTTTTTGCTTTAGAAAATAACTTTAAATGTATGTTCCTTGAAATCGTCTGTTGTCACTTTAACAACAATCAGGTGATTTGTTTTTGCAAAATCGAGCGTTTTGTATTGAACTATTTCTTGATTGTTCGTTCTAAAAAGAATGTTGCCATGTAAACCATAAATCTCAATGTTTTTGATGTTGCTATTAGACTTAGATTGTAAGTGTAACTGCTCATTCATTTCAAACAACACCAATTCATTTGGATTGGCATCGGGCAATTCATTACTCAAAATACTTGTAAAAACGATTAAAAATCTCTGATCGAAAGTGCCAGGCTCAGTAAAAAATTCATAAGGACTTACAGAAAGATTATGATATTGACCCAATTGTAAATCGTGCAACAAAACAAATTGCTGCGATTGGAAGATGCCTGTGAGTTCGATTAAATCAATCTTGTGCATTCCTGCAATTCCTGTTCTAAATCCAAGCGGAATCACACTGCCTTGATTCAATGGAAAACTTCTGCCTTGAATGGCTAATTTTTTGTTTGCATGTACGGTATAAACCACTGATGCAATTCCTTCAGTGTCCATCAAATCTTCTTCATCAGTACTATCTTCAAAACAACCTACAACGGCCTGACTGTTTGATTGCAAAGGATCTGTAAATTTGATTCTGAACATACTTGGGGCAAATGAAGGGTCTTCTGCCGACAAGTTGTTTCTAAAGAAAACCGTATTGTTGTTGCCACCACGCATGGCGTTTGTGAAGTTTAAACTGCCCGATTGTCCGACATTTGCACGCACAAAAAAACCTTGTCCTACTTGGGCAGATTCAGCGCTTTGGATGTTTGAAACATTACTTGCTTGCGGACTGTCAGTCGCAGGCACATAAACAGTGCTTCCACCAACGGTCATGACGCCATAGTTTGTTATTAAACCTGTTGTATTGGCTGGACTTTGCGTGTGTTCGTAGAAATAGAATTTGTTTTCAATTTTTGTATTGTTGGCATTGTAGAAAGATCTTAAATTTAAGGTGGATGGGTATGGATTTCCGACCAAATTAAACCGTGAACCAGAAGATGCAAAAGAAGCTGTATAATCGCCACTATTAGGAACGCCAGTGAATAAACCATTAAAGTCTGATAAAGAAGTGCTCCAGTTGTTGGGTGCGCGAATGCCATAACCTTGTGCTGCACCCATGGTTGTTTCGCCTACATTAGAAACAACCGTCCAATTATTGGCAGCAGTACTGTATTGGAAAAATCTGTTTTGAAGTGTTAAAGGAGAAAAAGCCAAAAGATTTTGTCCTGCAACGGGCGAAGACCACAAAACGATGTCTAATCTTTTGATGTTTGCTGCTCTGTTGACCTTGACAGATCCTACATTGGCATTGACTCCTGCTTTGGTTTGAATCAAATACGCATTGTTTGGAACCGTAAAATCGGCGGTATTCAACACATTAAAATCGCCACCTACCGTCAAACTACTCGTTGTTGGAATTTGAGAAACAACAGTGTTTTGGAGCGTAAAATTGCCAGAAGCGCGTACATCGTTGTCCAACGTTTTTGTGCCTGAATTAGATAAAATAACGTTGCCATAATTACTAGAAAGCTTGACAACATTCTGGTTGGTTCCGTTATATTCGGTGGTTGAAGTGGCATTTAAACTGTGCGAAACATAATTGGATGGAAAGCTATTGGTTCCTGCAATTGAAAGATAGGTGTTGTCGCCCATTGAGAAAGAGCCACCGCTTGTATTTCTGTTTAAAGTGTTTTCACCTAAAATAAAACTTCCAGCGGTAATATTGACATTGCCGTTTACTGTTCGACTGGCATTCAAGGTAACGGTTTGACCGTTAGAAACAGTTAAATTATTAAGCACCGTTGAAGCACTTGGTAATTCGAAACCAGTCGTAAAACCTTGACTATGAGCGCCATAAACTACATTATAAGAACTTCCATTGGGCGTAGCGGTTAAAACTCCCCCAGTTCTGTTGATGGTTGCGCCGTTACCAAGCGTAAGATTGCTTCCGTTGGTTAAAGTACCATTTTCTAAAAATACAGTTCCATTGACGGTTTTTGCGCCATTAAGCGTTACGTTGGTACCTGTGTTTTTGATGGTGACATCAAATGGGCCGTCAGCTGCTGGCCATTCAAAATTGG
>JBEILV010000199.1:0-4259 GCA_040379105.1 Flavobacterium sp. | reverse complement strand
AGGCTTGATTGCAGCAGCGCTGGGTGATGTGGCTCGCGCTCGCGGCATGACGCAAGTGGCGCAGGCCGCCGGGTTGTCTCGAGAAGCTCTTTACAAGGCTCTTCGTCCCGATGCTCATCCTCGTTTTGACACCATACAGAAGGTGTGTCTAGCCCTTGGGGTTAAGTTAACTGCAACTGCTGTCTGACTTTTGTAATCAAAAAACAACGATGCCATCCCACCCTGTCCAAAGTGCTCAATGGTGGCGCCACTGAAGTGTGGCTGGCGCTGCAGGCTGCGCATGACCTTTGGCCAGCGCGCATCACATTTAAAAAGGAGTATTGATGAGCACCACAGCACTGACGCCCCGACAACCTGTCCCGGCATTGAACGTTCCATGGCGATGATGAACTTGCGTAACGCAATCTTCCGCCTGAACCATTTTCGGTAACGCCTTCCAAAAGTTTGACTGTTGCGTAAGCCACATCTGCGCTTAAAACATCTTTAGAAACAGGAACGGGTTCATACAAAACGGTTCCGTTTTTATCTTCAATTCTAGTAATTACGTGCGGTTTTACATACACGCCTTTGTTAGCAAAAGTAGCATAAGCTGCAACCATGTCGTGCACCGTTATTTCTACAGCTCCCAAAGCGATAGAAGGCTGGTTTGGAATTTCTGATCTTACACCCAAGGACCTCGTCATGTCAATTACGTTTTGTGGTCCCACACGGTCTATTAATTTTGCAGAAATGGTGTTGATTGATTTTGCTAAGGCAGTTTTTAAGGTCACAATGCCCGAATATTCGTTGTTTGAATTTTTAGGAGTCCAATCTTCTAAAAGATTATGCCTTCCTCTTGGGATGGTGTAAACTCCGTCGTAAAGTGTGTCGCAAGGCGAAAGGTTCATTTCGTTGATAGCGGTTGCATAGACAAAAGGTTTGAAAGTAGAGCCCACTTGTCGAGCGCCAACGCCCACATGATCATATTGAAAATGTTTGTAGTTGATGCCGCCCACCCAAACTTTTACGTTGCCTGTTTGTGGCTCCATTGCCATCACGCCCGTTTGCAAGAAATGTTTGTAATAACGAATAGAATCGCGCGGCGTCATCAATGTGTCTTTTTCGCCTTTCCATGAAAATACGCGCATTTCTCTTTTTACATCAAAAGATTTAATGATTTCTGCATCCGATTTGTCTTGCAGTTTCATCAATCTCCATCGTTCAGAAGTTTTCATGGCACGAAGCATCAATCGGTCGGTTTCTTCTTTCGAAAGATTGACAAAAGGGGCATTTTTATTCTTTTTGCTTTGAAGAAAAAACTCTTCTTGCAAGTTGGCTAAATGCGCTGCTACGGCTTCTTCGGCATATTGTTGCATTCGAGAATCGATGGTGGTATAAATTTTTAAACCATCGCTATATATATTATAGTCGGTGCCGTCAGGTTTTTTATTTTCTTCCACCCATTTTCTCATGAATTCTCTTAAATATTCTCTGAAATAAGTGGCTGTTCCTTCCTTGTGCGACGCCGGATTGAAGTTTATTTTGATAGGCAAAGCAGACAGTTGATTGAAAGCCGCTTCTTCAATAAATTCATTTTTCAACATCTGACCCAAAACGATATTTCTGCGCTCTTTGGCATTGTTAGGATTTCCTTTCGGATTGTACATCGAAGGTCCTTTGAGCATTCCAATCAAAATAGCGGCTTCGTCAATCGTGAGGTCACGTGGTTCTTTTTTGAAATAAACATTGGCAGCAGAGCGAATTCCGAAGGCGTTGTTCACGAAATCAACCGTGTTTAGATAATGCGCAATAATCTCATTTTTAGTGTATTGACGTTCTAGTTTAACGGCAATTATCCATTCTTTTACTTTTTGAAGAATTCTTTTGACAATGTTTCGAGAACCTTCACTTCCGTGAAATAAGTTTTTTGCCAATTGCTGAGAAATCGTACTTGCTCCACCCGCACTTCCTAATTTCACGACGGCTCTGAGCGTTCCTCTAGCGTCGATGCCCGAGTGGCTGTAATATCTTTCGTCTTCCGTGGCAATTAGTGCATCGACAAGATGTTTTGGCAAATCTTCATATTTAACGGGCGAACGATTTTCACGATAAAACCTACCTAAAGTAATGCCGTCTGAACCAATAATTTCGGTGGCTAAATTAGAGTCGGGGTTTTCCAATTCGTCAAAAGTGGGCATTGCGCCAAAAACTCCTAAAGACGCCAAGAAAAAAATAAGAAACAGAAAGCCTATAAAACTAAAAAAACTGATCCAAAAAATCTTGACATATTTCTGGAAAGGAGCGATTGGTAATTTTGGGAGGGCCATATTATTGTTTTTTTTCTATTCTAAATCCGATGTCAGTAATTCCTTGCAAAGGTTCTTCGCCTACAATGTTGCCTCTTTTTCTCACGGCTTGTTCAATTTTTACTTTATGCGTGCCGAGTGTGTCAAATCGATGATTTTCTTTGTACAAAAGTTTGTTTTCTTTAACATCAGAAAATCCTGTGCCTAAAAAAGAACCGTCAGGACGCGTCATGGTGTATTCTAAAGTGTCCACTTTCAGGTCGCCGTTTGAGCTTTCTAAGGCTACTATCAAAAATAAATTACTGAATTCGTAATCGTTGTTGTTTCTAACATTGATGATCAAATCGTACGTTTTTGTAGTGTCTGGAGCGTCAAAATCGAAAGTAACAACTTCTTTTTCGCCCCAAGAAGTGCCTGTATTTTCGTAAGCATCAAATACTTGCTTTTTATCGCATGAAAAAAACAAGAAAACTAAAAAAAATAAAAAACTACTTTTTAGGGTCATTATTCCTTCTGTTATTATTGGGTTTTCTTTTTTGATTGTTATTAGGTGTGCCCGACGGTTGAGGCGAATTGGGTTGTTTTTTTGGTGTTTGCGCGTTGTTTGGTGCAATAATCGTCGGTTGTCCAGCGGGTTTTGGATTGGCAGAAATGGCGGTTTGTCCCGCAGGATTTTTCTTTTTCGCTGGGCGTTTTTTTCTTTTTGGTTGATCAAAACGTGTCAAACTTTCTTGACCCATGGCATTGTTGAAATCTTTTTCTTGTGTTGAAACAGGCTCAACGGCATAATCTTCTAACGAAGTTGCTTTTTCGCCTTTTTTGTTTAAAGCAATAACTTCATTTACCTGATCTACCAATAGCAAATGCCATTGTGCGAAATTATCGGTATAGGCAAACCACATATAATTTTTGAAAATGTCAATTTTTTGACAAACAGCATATCCTTTTTCGGTTGAAAGTTTGGTTTCATAATCTGGAAATGTTTTTAATGCATCGAGATAAGTATCTAGCTCGAAGTTCAAACAACATTTTAGTTTGCCACATTGACCCGCTAATTTTTGAGGATTGAGCGACAATTGCTGATAACGTGCAGCTGAGGTATTCACGCTGCGAAAATCGGTCAGCCAAGTAGAACAACAAAGTTCGCGTCCGCAAGAGCCAATACCTCCCAATCGAGAAGCTTCTTGACGAAAACCAACTTGTTTCATCTCGATTCTTGAACTGAATTGACGTGCAAATTCTTTTATCAACTGTCGGAAATCAACACGTTCGCTTGCGGTGTAATAAAAAGTAATTTTTGAGCCATCGCCTTGACATTCGATATCAGAAATTTTCATTTCCAATTTCAAATCTATCGCAATTTCTCGGGCTTTGATTTGTATTTTTTCCTCTTTTTTTCGGGCTTCCGACCAAATATCGAGGTCTTTTTGGGTTGCTTTTCTGTAAATTTTTAAAATTTCAGGACTGTCAATTGCAACGCCCTTTTTCTTCATTTGAATTTTAACCAATTCGCCAGAAAGCGAAACAATCCCGATGTCATGACCAGGCGAAGCCTCTGTTGCCACCACATCTCCGATAGACAAACTTAGTTTTTCGGTGTTTTTGAAGAATTCTTTTCTGCCGTTTTTAAAACGGATTTCTACGATATTGAAAGGCTCTTGTCCAGAAGGCAAAGTCATGTTTGCCAACCAATCAAAAACCGTTAATTTATTGCAACTTCCTGTGCCACAACTTCCTTTATTGCCACATCCTCTAGGAATTCCATCTTGAGTTCCTGTTGAACAGTTTGTACATGCCATAATTTATGTATATATATTGATCGTGGAGCATTCCACTACTTTTAAAAAACGAAATAGTTTGTAAAGATAGTATTTTTGTTGTGAAGTTTTAAAATCGATTTTTCGGAAAAATATCTTAAATAAAGACTTGTTTTGTTCGAAATTTATTGATTTAAATAATTGATTTATATAGTTT
>JBEILV010000198.1:0-4272 GCA_040379105.1 Flavobacterium sp. | reverse complement strand
TTAATCTTTTGTAAAAATAATTAAACAAAATATTCTGTTAAATTTTGTATGCTTTTTTCAAAAAAAAAACCGCCTCAATTTGAGACGGTTTGATATTTAATTTTTGATTTCTTTTTCAGCATCCTGAATCATCGTTTGGTTGGCAGTGATGGCAAATTCAACTCTTCTGTTTTTGCTTCTTCCTTCAACAGTGGCGTTGTCGCCAATCGGATCGTTGGGTCCCATGCCTTTGGTTTTGAAACGATCGTTTTTCAAACCTTTACTTACTAAATAAGTTCTTACGGCATTGGCTCTTTGCTCAGACAAACGCATGTTCAAATCTAAAGGACCAGTGCTGTCTGTGTAGCCATAAATTTCGATGTTTGTTTCGGCATAGCTATTGAAAACAGGCAACAATTTATCTAAATTTTGTTTAGCTTGTGCTGTTAGAGTGGCTTTGCCAGTATCAAAACGTACGGCATTTTCACCCAAAACCAACATAATACCTTCGCCAACTCTTTCCACTTCTGCACCTGGCAAGGCTTGCTCGATTTCTCTGGCTTGTTTGTCCATTTTGTTTCCGATTACTCCACCAATCGTGCCGCCAACTGCACCACCAATCACTGCGCCTAAAGCGGTGTTGCCACCTTTGCCAAGATTGTTTCCTAATACTCCACCAATCACAGCTCCAGCCACAGCTCCAATTCCTGCGCCTCTTTGGGTTTTGTTGGTGTTTTTCACAGATTCACATTGAATGCCTGAAAATACAAAACTTCCTACTAATAATGTAATAACTATTTTTTTCATACTATTTTTTAATTTAAGTTCTTCTGAATGAATATACTACGTCTGTCATTTTTCCGCCTACATTGATTTTGTCAATTAAATCAAAGTTGTTTTCCGAAATATTAGAAACCGTCAAAATGTAGCCTTCTTTTACTGTTTTGGCTTTACCACCGGTATCTAATATTTTCATTACAAAATTCCCTTCTTTATTTATGAACCATGTAATCGGACTTGCGAAACTTGGACAGCCTGCTTTTTGCACGTTCATTGTACCAGTGTTGTTATTCGAAACAAATTTCCACTGACTTCCCACCATGCATTGTGCCTGTGCAATGTTGAAAGAGTTTACTTTAATCACATCCGAACCTGGATAATTAACCGCTGTGATTTCCCAATCGCCTTTCAAAGCGCGCTCAGTGGCATTGTCAACCTTGGTTGCTGTGTTGGTTTTACAGCTAAAAACCAGAAATAAAACTGGTAATAGTAAAATGAATTTGATGTTTGTCTTCATATGTTAAATATTTTTGCAAATATACTTTTCAAATGGCATATTAAATAAGTTTTAACCTAATATTCATAACTCTAATTAGATGATTTTGTTTAATATTAAAAAAAAACAGATAAAGTTGATTTGTTTTTTCAAGCAATGAACTTTCCCGAAAAACAGCGTTGATCAAAAGCAAGTGCTATAATAAGCAAATGGGTATATCTAATTATTGTAACTTCTAAATACTATTAATAATTACTTAAATAAGCCATTTTGTCATATTTAATGAAATGGTATTGAATTTGAAAGTTCTTGTGCGAATGTTTAATTTAAAATAAAAAACTTATGGCAAGTGGAAAAATTAATGTTTCAGTAGAAAACATCTTCCCTCTCATCAAAAAATTTCTATACAGCGATCATGAAATTTTCTTACGCGAATTGGTTTCAAACGCCACAGATGCAACACTCAAATTAAAGCATTTAACAAGCATCGGAGAAGCAAAAGTAGAATATGGAAATCCAATTATTGAAATTAAAATTGATAAAGAAGCCAAGAAAATTCACATCATCGACCAAGGTTTGGGGATGACGGCTGATGAAGTTGAAAAATACATCAATCAAGTAGCTTTTTCTGGTGCAGAAGAATTTCTCGATAAATACAAAGACGCTGCGAAAGATTCGGGCATAATTGGTCATTTTGGTTTAGGATTTTATTCTGCTTTTATGGTGGCTTCGAAAGTAGAAATCATCACAAAATCATATAAAGACGAGCCAGCAGCACATTGGACTTGCGATGGTAGTCCAGAATTTTCTTTAGAACCCTCTGACAAAATTTCACGTGGTACAGAAATCATTCTTCATATTGCCGATGATTCAACAGAATTTTTAGAAGATTCGAAAATCAAGCAATTGTTGACTAAGTACAACAAATTCATGCCGATTCCAATCAAGTTTGGCACGAAAGAAAAAGCTTTGCCAAAACCTGAAGACGCTCCTGAAGATTATAAGACTGAATACGAAACTGTTGATAACATCATCAACAATCCAACTCCAGCTTGGACGAAACAACCATCAGATTTAAAAGAGGAAGATTACAAGGATTTCTACAGAGAGTTATATCCAATGCAATTTGAAGATCCATTGTTTAGCATTCATTTGAATGTGGATTATCCTTTCAACTTGACTGGAATTTTGTATTTCCCAAAAATGACACAAGATTTACAAATGCAAAAGGATAAAATCCAATTGTATCAAAATCAAGTGTATGTTACCGACAACGTAGAAGGAATTGTGCCTGAGTTTTTAGGCTTACTTCGCGGTGTGATTGACTCTCCAGACATTCCATTGAATGTTTCTCGTTCTTATTTGCAATCGGATGGCAACGTGAAAAAGATTTCAAATTATATCACTAGAAAAGTGGCTGACAAACTGAAATCATTGTTCAATGAAAACAGAGCCGATTTTGAAGCAAAATGGAACGACATCAAAATTGTTTTGGAATATGGAATGCTTTCGGAAGACAAGTTTTACGAAAAAGCAGGCGCATTTGCTTTGTATCCAACCGTGAGCGGAAAATATTTTACTCTAGAGGAATTGAAAGCCGCCATCCAAGACAAACAAACGGACAAAGATGGAAAATTGGTCGTTTTATATACTTCAAACAAAGAAGCACAACATGCTTACATTGAAATTGCAGAAGAAAAAGGCTACGAAGTTTTATTGCTCGACAGTCCAATTGTATCGCATTTAATGCAAAAATTGGAAGGTGACAACGAAAAAATGTCTTTCGCAAGAGTAGATTCTGACCACATCGATAAATTGATTGCTAAAGAAGAAACACAAATCTCTAAACTTTCCGACGAAGAGCAAACGCAGTTGAAATCTGTATTGGAAGAAATTGTACCAAAAACAACCTATTCAGTTCAATTGGAACCGATGGACAGTCAAGCAGCGCCTTTCATGATTACGCAACCAGAATTTATGCGAAGAATGAAAGAAATGAGCCAAACCGGTGGCGGCGGAATGTTTGGAATGGGCGGATTTCCAGAAATGTACAATTTAGTAGTCAATACCAATTCTGATTTGGCAACCAATATTTTGTCTAATCCCGATAAAAATGTGCAAGAGCGTTTAGTGAAACAAGCCCTTGATTTAGCAAAATTATCACAAGGATTGTTAAAAGGCGAAGATTTAACCAGTTTCGTAAAACGTAGTTTTGAATTGATTAAATAATTGATTTACATAAATTTAAACCCAGATTACGCATTGGACTTTGTTGTGAGAGAAAAAAGGACAATCCCGATATGAATCGGGAGTTGGAATTGCACGGAAATTTCTTACCGCAAGTGTAGCTTTTGCTACATTGAGGATAAAAAATTGAGTACAATTACAGATTCAAAGTCATTTTTTTTCGTAATAAATTTCTAATGCGTAATCTGGGTTAAAGAGCCTGTAACGAGAAATCTCTTACAGGTTTTTTTATTTTTTTGTGGTTTTAATAATGTATTTTTGAACTCAAATTTCATCAGATGAACTTATCCATCGAAACACCAGCTTTACTTTTTTCTGCAACTTCCTTGATTTTATTGGCCTACACGAATCGGTTTTTGACCATTGCTCAAATCGTTAGAGGGTTGAAAAAAAGTTACGAAGACAATAAAAACAAGAGTATTTTACTCGAAATTAAAAATTTGAACTTACGATTGAAATTGATCAGGTGGATGCAACTTTTTGGTGTGATGTGTTTGTTTTTATCCGTTTTTGCCATGTTGTTGTTATTTGTCAACCAACTAATCATCAGTATTTATTTTTTTGGGGCAAGTTTACTTTCTCTTCTCATTTCATTAGCAATTTCCTTTTGGGAAATAAGTATTTCTGTTCATGCGCTTAAAGTCCATTTAGAAGATTTAATGGATGAAATAAAATAATAGGTATAAGCGTTTAGTTCGCACTTGTTAAGCATTGATTTCATTGATTTTTATTTATAATCCACCATCTTTCTTATTAGCATATCGAATATT
>JBEILV010000197.1:0-4300 GCA_040379105.1 Flavobacterium sp. | reverse complement strand
AATTTTGCACACAGTGTGTGCAAAATTGAGTTGGTCACATTTGCGAAACATAATTTATATAGAAAATGAAATAAAAAGACAATTTTACATTCAAATAGCAATTCACGAAAGATGGAGTGTAAGAACCTTGCAAAATAGAATCGATAGTATGCTTTTTGAAAGAACCGCCATTAGCAAAAAACCAGAGCAAACAATTATAAATGATTTAGAACAATTAAAATCGAATAAACAAATAACAACCGATTTAACTTTTCGAGACCCTTATATTTTGGACTTTTTGGGGTTACATGATACATATTCAGAAAAAGATTTAGAAAGCACAATACTCACACATCTACAATATTTCATTACTGAGTTAGGAAATGAATTTGCATTTCTAGCTAGACAAAAAAGAATAATTATAGATAATGAAGATTACTATATAGATTTACTTTTCTTTCATAGAGGTTTAAGACGTTTGGTTGCGATAGATTTAAAAATCGGAAAATTCAAAGCAGCCTACAAAGGTCAAATGGAACTCTATTTAAAATGGCTAGAAGTAAACGAACAAAAAGATGGTGAAGAAAAACCAATTGGACTAATTTTATGTAGTGAAAAATCCCCAGAGCAAATTAATTATTTAATGCTTGATAACAACGAACACATAAAAGTGTCGGAATATCTTACGCAACTTCCAGAAAAAAAGATATTAATAGAAAAATTAGAAAAAGCGATTCAATTTGCCGAAAACAATTCTAAATTAAACGAACAATAAACTAAAAAAATATTGCAGTAATGCATCTAAAATAAATGGACGAAAATTTAAAAAAAATAATTCCTTTTGCAAAAAAATACAATCGTCATGTTTTTTGGAACGTAACTTATAATGTGTTTTACGCACTTTTTAGCACACTTTCTTTTGTAGCCCTTTTTCCGTTGATGGAAGTTCTATTCAAAATGAATGAAACGGTCACTCAACTTCCAAAATACAATGGCATCATGGAAATTGGCGCGTATGGAAAGGAATATTTACAATACTACATTACCAAACTTTCCATAGAAAACGGTCCTCAATATGCATTGTTACTCACAGTTGCTTTGGTCATATCTACCTTTTTATTCAAGAATTTATTTAATTATTTGGCTTCTCAACATTTAATGAAGCTTAAAAATGGCGTTTTGAAAGATTTGCGAGAAAAAATGTTTTCCAAAATCATCGATTTGCCCATTTCATATTATTCTGAAAAAAGAAAAGGCGACGTGATGGCTAGAATGCTTGGCGATGTCAACGAAGTGAAAAATTCGTTTTTTATCATCCTGGAACTTATCATCAAAGAGCCATTGACGATTCTTTTTGCCATCATTGCGATGTTAAAAATCAGTTTTCAACTGACACTTTTCGTTTTTATTTTTATACCAATTTCTGGATTTATCATTTCTAAAATCGGCAAAAGTTTGAAAGGCAAATCCACCAAAGCACAACAAGAAAATGGCTTTTTAATTTCGATTGTAGAAGAAAGTTTGTCTGGTTTGAAAGTAGTGAAAAGCTATAATGCTGAGCAATATTTCAAGAATATTTTCAATAATTCCATCAATAGACTCTTGCGATTAGACAACAGTATCGGAAAGAAAAACAACTTAGCATCGCCGATGAGTGAATTTATGGGCATCGTTTCGATTGCTGTTTTGCTATGGTATGGTGGTAATTTAGTGCTGGTGGACAAAAGTTTGAATGGCGCTTTGTTCATTGTCTATTTAGGTTTGGCATACAATATTCTTACCCCTGCAAAAGCCATTTCAAAAGCGTCGTATTCCGTGAAAAATGGATTGGCTGCTGCAGAACGTGTTTTTGAAGTTTTAGAAACGACCAACAGCGTACCTCAAAAAGAAAATGCTTTCATAATCAAAGAATTTTCTGATAAGATTTCAATCAAGAACATCGATTTTAAATATGAAAACGATTATGTATTGAAAAACTTCTCTTTAGAAATCCCCAAAGGAAAAACAGTGGCACTTGTTGGGCAATCGGGAAGTGGAAAAAGTACGATTGCCAATTTATTGACACGTTTTTATGATGTGAATGAAGGTTCGATAAAAATTGATGGTCATGAAATTAGAGATTTAGAGCTTCATTCTTTAAGAGATTTGCTCGGACTTGTGACGCAAGATTCAATTTTGTTCAACGATACGATAAAAAACAACATCACGCTTGGCAAAGAAAACGTCACAGACGACGATATTGTTGAAGCTTTGAAAATTGCCAATGCATTCGAATTTGTGAAGGATTTACCGCTAGGTTTAGAAACGAATATTGGCGATGCAGGCGGCAAATTGTCGGGTGGTCAAAAACAACGATTGTCGATTGCGAGAGCCGTTTTGAAAAACCCACCAATCATGATTTTGGACGAAGCCACCTCAGCTTTGGACACCGAAAGCGAACGTTTGGTGCAACAAGCCCTCGAAAACATGATGATGAATCGAACATCAATCGTAATTGCGCACCGACTTTCGACCATTCAAAAAGCCGATTTGATTGTCGTGATGCAAAAAAGTCAAATTGTGGAACAAGGAACACACGCAGCACTGCTCGAAAAAGATGGCATGTATGCAAAATTAGTTTCCATGCAAAGCTTTGAATAAGTTATCTTTACTTAAAAATGTATCGACACAATCCAAATATCAAGCTATCTGAAAACGACGACACCATCGTTTGGAAATATTTGGATTTGTCAAAATTCTTGGATTTATTGATTTCTCGCAAACTTTTCATGTCGAGAGCGGATAAATTTGAAGACCAATACGAAGGGACTTTTAGCGAGCCAACGTATGAAGAAATCAAGAAAATTGCGACGAACAACCCAAAGTTTTTAGATTTTTACAAATCACATCGAGAGCAAATTGCCATCAGTAGTTGGCACACCAACGAATACGAATCTTTTGCAATGTGGCAAATTTTCACTAAAAACAACGAAGGTTTGGCCATTCAATCCACGATTGGAAGGCTCAAAAATGCTTTAAAATGCGAAACGCAATTCGAGCAATACATTGGCGAAGTAAATTATATTGATTACAAAAAAGAACACATTCTGTTTGACGATACGTTTTTTCCTTTTTTGTTCAAACGCAAGAGTTTTCAATATGAAAGAGAAATCAGGATCATTTCGGATGTTTCAACCGAGAAAATCAGACTCAACGATGGTTTGAAAATTCATGTGGACATTGATCAATTGATTGAGAAGATTTACATCCACCCAAAATCAGAAAATTGGTATAAAAATCTGGTTGTGAGCTTGATGCAAAATCTCGGTTTTTCGTTTACGATTGAAAAATCAGATTTAGAAAGCGATATTTTGATTTAACTTTTGAAATCAATAAGGCGTGTATTCGTTCAAAGTTAGATCTGAATTAAGATTGACAAAATAATAATGCAAACTGTCATCTTTATCAAAATCGCCGTTTTTGTTGGTATCTTCGATGGTTCTAAAATACAATCTGTTGTTCACTTCAACAATGCTCCAATCGATCAACTCTTGTAAATCTGACGTCAGCTTAGTGAAATTTTTACCAGAAATTTCGCTGATGTGAAGCGATTTTATATCGTTCACATCAATCAATCCATCACGATTGGTGTCTTTGTCTGCAATGGTATAAACGATGTATTCTTTTTTGGTTTTCAAAGCAACCGTGTTAAGAAAAGTGGCGGTTTGAATGACCATTTTTTGATTGGTCAGCGGAGTTGTGTTGAGCGAATCTAAATGTTGAAAATATAAATTATTCAAATAGCCCGTAATTTCGAAACGGTTGTAATTTGAAATCGTGTAGCTCACGCGGCTCACGCTCGATGAACCATAGCTTGATTTAGATTGACCTTCATAAATTCTGACATCGCCAACGGGATGAATCAAATATTTGGTATTTTCGAAATGGATGGGCAAATCGGCAATCACAATTTCAGACGAATCAATTGTTTCTGGTGCTTCAACTTCTGTATTTTCAGGCACATAAGTCACTTTGGGTTGTTCTTGCTCGTTTTTGCAAGAAGCAAGCGCAAGCATGATGGAAATTGCGGTAAGAATATAAATTGAATTTTTCATGATTTCGATTTGATTCACGTCAAAGATAATAATATTTTTAGGTTGATTGATTTGAAATTTCTGTAAAAAATCGATGAGAACTTCATGGAACGTTTGTCGAAATCAAAAGGAATGTGGTAAAAAGATATTTTTAGTTGGAAGTTTTGAATAGTACGCACTTTTTGTATTTCGCTCAATTCGGGTTAATTCTTTGTAACTATTCAGCAATTTTCAAAAAAAATCTAGTT
>JBEILV010000196.1:0-4325 GCA_040379105.1 Flavobacterium sp. | reverse complement strand
CAAAAATAAAGCAAAAATATAACTTACAAGATTCTGAGGTTCATACTGGCTGGATAGTTCGCAAGTATCTGGAACAAAGTAGGATTAATGATTTTGATACTTTAGATTATTCTCAACGACGTCATGAAGTTTTGAAAATCAGAAAAACAGAATTGCTAAAGCTACAAAAGAGTCAAAATAAAAACCATTATAAACAAACTAAAAAAAATTACAAACAAACCGACGCTTATATACATCTTTCATATAACGAAAGAATTTCTTTTATTCAAGAGTTAGCAGATTTAGTTGGGAGTTGGTCGTTTGCGAGATTATTTGCTGAATGTATAAACAAAATTCACTTTGATCCAACAAGGGCACAACAGTCTGTTGATGAACAATCATTAGAGCAACTTGTTTCCCGATTTGAACAATATATGAAGATTGTAAGTAAAAGCACAAAAAACTCAAAGCTCTTCGGGACTTTAATCCATGACAACAATGACACAGTTTCAAGAAAACATACTGAATTAATGAAGCGTTTTCATCGACACGGAACTTTATGGACGAGTATTGAACATATTATTGAAACACCTTTTTTTGTCAATTCAGAGCTAACAAGTCTTGTACAAATAGCTGATTTATGTTGTTATTCTTTAAGGCGGTATTTTGAAAATGATGAGACTGATTTAATGAATAGAATTCAAAGTCGTTTTGATAGAAAAAACGGTAAAATTGTAGGAATTCGTCATTTTACTGACCCCAACTGTCAATGTGTTTTTTGTCTTTAAAAATAAAGTTTAGAAATCACTTCTTTCAATAAAGCTTGATCATTTCAAAATGAAAAAATACGCAAACATAACCTCCTCCGAGGCACATAAATTCATTGTTACATTCACAGGTGAAGTTGCCGATCACGAAAATTTCCCATTCTATTTAGATGCGCTTGATAGGATTTATGACCGTAAAGAAAAAGTAGGAATTATATTCGATGCTACCAAAGCTGTTTTTCCCGGACTGACTTACCAAAAAATGCAAGCCAAATGGCTCAAAGACAACACGGACAAAATGATTAATTTTTGCGTCGGAACGGCTTATGTTGTCCCAAATGTCGTCATTCGAAACGTGCTGAAGGCGATTTTCACCCTTCAAAAACAACCCGTAGCCTTCATTGTTTGTAAAGAGGCAAAAGAAGCAGACGCATGGTTGGAAGCACGATTGAAAGAAGCTTGATAAACAATTCTGAACCATAAAAGCGAAATAAATTAAAATGCGAAACGTGAATTAGGTTTTAATTCATGTTTCGCATTGTTTTTAGAATGATTTGAAATGGAAATAGATTAAAATAACTTTCTTATATCCACAAATCGGTTTGAAACTTTGATGCCATTTTAATTAAGCTATACTCAAAAAAATCATTTTACATAGATTTTTGCTTTTTGCGTCTTTGCTTCCGATAATTATCGGAATTGCGAGAATTAAAAAAACAGAAACATACTTGTTTTCAGTCAAAAGTCAAACTTACAAGTGCAGGCTTTTATTAGAAATTTTAGATTGAATAAAGACCGCTGTAGCAAAATTAAAATAATCAACGCAACAGTTTACAAAGAAAAAGTAGTTCCTTCTTTCCCGTCTTTCAATTGAATGTTCAACGACGCCAATTGATCTCTGATTTGATCAGAAAGCGCAAAATTTTTGTTGGCTCTTGCCTCGTTTCGCAATTGAATCAGTAAATTGACTGCTCCATTCAATTGTTGGATGTTGCTTCCTTGCGAAACTTGAGCAGTTTGCAAACCTAAAACTTCCACAAAAAACGAATGAAAAGTATCTTTTAAAATCGTTAAATCGGTTTCAGAAATGGTTTCCTTTTTATTTTCAATCAAATGTATCAAACGAACGCCTTCAAACAAAGAAGCAATCAAGATCGGACTGTTGAAATCGTCGTTCATCGCATCATAACAAGTTTGTTTCCATGATAAAACGTCAACAGTTGAGGTTTTTGACGTTGCCAACTTCGATAACAATTGCATGCCTTCTGTCAATCGGTTAAAACCTTTTTCAGCTGCCAAAAGCGCCTCGTCAGAAAAATCCAAAATGCTTCGATAATGCGCCTGCAACATAAAAAATCGTACCACCGACGGATCAAAAGCTTTACTCAAAAGAGGAGTATCGCCTGTGAACAATTCGTTTGGTAAAATATTATTGCCTGTTGATTTCGACATTTTTTTGCCATTCATCGTCAGCATGTTGGCGTGCATCCAATAATTGACGGGTGCATGACCCGTGCAAGCTTCGTTTTGTGCAATTTCACATTCATGATGCGGAAATTTCAAATCCATGCCGCCACCGTGAATATCAAATTTATCGCCTAAATATTTAGTGCTCATTGCAGTACATTCCAAATGCCAACCCGGAAAACCATCACTCCATGGCGAAGGCCAACGCATGATGTGTTCAGGCTCGGCTTTTTTCCACAATGCAAAATCTTGCGGACTTCTCTTGTCGGATTGTCCATCCAAATCGCGGGTGTTCGAAATCATGTCTTCCAAATTTCGACCACTCAATTTTCCATATTCAAACTGCGTATTGAATTTATTCACATCAAAATAAACCGAACCATTGGCTTCATAACCAAAACCATTTTCAATGATTTTTTCAATGATTTGAATTTGTTCAATAATATGACCTGTGGCGGTGGGTTCAATACTTGGTGGCAAAAAATTGAATTGATCCAAAATTCTGTGAAAATCTACGGTATAGCGTTGCACGATTTCCATGGGTTCTAATTTTTCAACCCGTGCCATTTTTGCAATTTTGTCTTCCCCTTCATCTACGTCGTCCACCAAATGCCCCACATCAGTAATGTTTCGAACATAGCGAACCTGATAACCAAGATGTTTTAAATATCTAAAAATCAAATCGAAAGATAAAAACGTACGGCAATTTCCCAAATGCACATTGCTGTAAACCGTAGGTCCACAAACGTACATGCCCACTTTTCCATCAACGATGGGTTTGAAATTTTCTTTCGCGCCAGAAAGTGTGTTGTAAATTTTTAAGTTTTGAGAAGCGTACATGACCTTTATATTAGGATTGATTTATGAATGAAAAAATGCGATTTAAAATTGTGTGTCCAATTGGATATAATTCAAGAATTCCTTGCGAACAGCTTCATTTTTGAATTTTCCGCCGTATTCAGCGGTTACAGTGCTGCTTTCAATGTCGCGAATGCCGCGCGAATTCACGCAAAGATGTTTGGCGTCGATCACACAAGCCACGTCTTCGGTGTTCAAAGCGGCTTGCAATTCGCGCACAATTTGCATCGTCAAGCGTTCTTGCACTTGCGGGCGTTTGGCGAAATAGTCCACAATACGGTTCATTTTCGAAAGTCCAATCACGCGTCCTGTAGAAATATAAGCCACATGCGCTCTTCCCACAATAGGGAGCAAATGGTGCTCGCAAGTAGAGTAGAGGGTAATGTTTTTTTCTACGAGCATTTCGCCGTATTTATAATTGTTTTCAAAGGTGGAAGAACTCGGTTTCTTGGCAGGATTCAAACCTCCAAAAATCTCTTTTACGAACATTTTTGCCACTCTGTTCGGAGTGCCTTTCATGCTGTCGTCAGAAAGATCCATGCCTAAAGTTTCAAGAATCGAAGCAACGTCTTTCTTGATGCGTTCAATTTTTTCTTCGTCAGAAAGTTCGAAAGCATCTTTTCTTACAGGATTTTCAGTGCTTGTAGCGATATGATTTTCGCCCATTTCATCGTGGTCATGTTCGTGATTGTGCATATTTTTCAACTGGATTTTTTCTGTTTTTAAGCCTGCAAAGATAAAGAAAACCACAGAAAAATGAACGCTTGTAATGCGATGAATTAAAATCTAAAATTTTTAAGATAATTATATATTAATTTTATGTAAATTTCGCCACCTTAAATTAACTCTATATTATTATGAGAAACTTTTACATTTTACTTTTAATAGCATTTACAACTTTATCTTTTTCACAAGAAGTTACAATTTCGTTAAATTGTTATCAAGACTTTAAGTTTGAATACAATTTAGTGAAGGAATTTGACAAATCTCCTAAAGAAACAACTGCTTTTATTATCGCCAAGAATAATTTTCAAGAATTAGCTCAGCCAACTTTACAAATTGAAATACAACCTTTAAATGATTGTATGTCTGATTTGGCTGGTGTCGAGTATGGCGATATTATTAAATTAAATTACAACTCTCAAGAAAAATATTTTGAAGTTAAGTTTACTTCTGTGAAGAGAAAGTGTTTTAAATGGCGGTTGATTTCATCATCAACTGACTGTGTAACTAATTCTGAATGGAATTTTGTAT
>JBEILV010000195.1:0-4441 GCA_040379105.1 Flavobacterium sp. | reverse complement strand
TTACCTGTGATTTCAATTGTTTGTAATTTCACAAAACCAACAAGCACAACGCCTTCATTGCTTACTTTCGATGAAGTGACAACCTTCTTTCATGAATTTGGTCATGCATTGCATGGTTTGATGTCTGACGTAACGTATGAGAGTCTTTCAGGAACGTCAGTTTCAAGAGATTTTGTTGAATTGCCCTCTCAAGTGATGGAAAATTGGGCTGCGGAACCATCCGTATTAAAAATGTATGCAAAACATTACAAAACCAACGAAGCAATTCCAGATGCTTTGATCGAAAAATTGAAAAAAGCATCTACTTTTGGTCAAGGATTTGCAACGACCGAATATTTGGCTTCTACAATTTTGGATATGCAATACCATACGCAAAAACAACCCATCTCGCAAACAGCCGTGGCTTTTGAAGCAGTAGCGATGAAATCTTATGGTTTGATTCCTGCCATTACACCACGTCATAGCAGTACGCATTTTTCACATATTTTTTCTGGAGGCTATTCTGCGGGCTATTACAGCTATATTTGGTCGGGAGTTCTAGATACAGACGCTTACGAACAGTTCAAAAAAACAGGCGATGTTTTCAATCAAGAAAAAGCACTTTCTTTTAGAAAAAACATTCTTGAAAAAGGCGGTACAGAAGATCCAATGGTTTTGTTCGTTCGATTTAAAGGCAGCGAACCAAGCATTCAACCTTTGTTGAAAAAAAGAGGATTATTGAGAGGTTAAGAAAATAGAAAACATAAAAAAGCCTGACTTTCATTTGAAAATCAGGCTTTTTTGATTTATTATTAATTCGGATTTAGGCAGCCCATTCTAACGCAATAAAGTTGGTCAATTGCCCTTTTTTATCAAAAATCGGAAATCCTTGAATGGTGCAATGATAAATACTTCCATCTTTACAATAGTTTAAAACTGTTTTTTCAAAAGGAATTTGTGCTTTGATGGATTCGCTAATTTCTCTTGAAGTTTGCAAGCAAGTATCTTTTCCTTGAAACATTTTAGGAGTTTTTCCAATCACTTCTTCTGGTTTGTAGCCATTTAATCCAGTCATGTTTTCTGTTACGAACACAATTTCCAATTTTGGATTTGTCACTACAACTACTGTGTCAACGTGGATTTTGCTGATAAAATCTTTTGGAACAGCCCAATCCATTTTTTCAGACATTTTGTTGAGTATTGTTTTTTCTACGCCAAAAGTCTTCATCTTTTCGAATTTTTCTATATAAAAATCCCAACAAAGCAGTGGTGTTTTTCGCAGCGCATAAGAATTTCTCGAATTTTTATACACCCAATCTGAGTTGTGTTCCTGAATCATAGCAATTAAATATCGGTCAAAATTATTCTTAATTGTCAAATTACAATAATTTAGAGTAACAATTAACGCTTGTTGAAGCAACTAGAAATCAAACTTCAATTGAATAGCCACCGTTTTCTTGGTTTCTGTGTTCAAATTACTTACCGAAATTCCCAGCAATCGAACGGAATCTTTAATTTTTTCTTGCCATAAAAGTTGGTGCGCAAACTCCTGCAAAAGTGATTTATCAGCAATAAAATAGGGGAGTGTTTTGCTTCGGGTTTGTAAGGTAAAATCTGAATATTTGATTTTTAAAGTGATGGTTTTTCCAGCCAACTGATATTTTTGTAGTCGTCGGGCTAATTCTTGGGCAATTTGTGCAAGTTTTTCTTCCATGAAAATTTCAGAGGCGATGTTTTCGTCAAAAGTACGTTCTGCACCTACAGATTTTGAAATGCGATTCGGTTTTACAGCACTTGTGTGAATGCCTCTCACAATTTGATAATATTGAAGTCCGCTTTTTCCAAAATGTTCAAATAGAAATGCTTCTGTTCTTGATTTTAAGTCCAATCCAGTAAAAATGCCTAATTGATACATTTTTTCGGCTGTTACTTTGCCGATGCCGTAGAATTTTTTAATGTCCAATTGTTCTAAAAACGGAATCACTTCCTCAGGTTTTACTGTTTTCTGACCGTTGGGTTTGTTGTAGTCGGAAGCCACTTTGGCTACAAACTTATTGATAGAAATGCCTGCTGAGGCGGTCAAATTCAGTTCTGTAAAGATGCGTTGCCTGATTTCTTGCGCAATCAACGAAGCACTAGGGTTTCCTTTTTTGTTTTCGGTCACATCCAAATAGGCTTCATCAAGCGAAAGCGGTTCTACCAAATCGGTATATTCTAAAAAAATCGCTTTTATTTTTTTCGAAATCTCTTTGTAGCGTTCAAATCGTGGAGGGGTAAAAATCAGTTGCGGACACATTTTTTTGGCTAAAAATCCGCTCATGGCACTTCGAACGCCAAATTTTCGGGCTTCATAACTCGCAGCACAAATCACGCCTCGATGTTCATTGCCGCCCACAGCCAAAGCTTTTCCACGAAGTTCCGGAAAGTCCAATTGCTCCACCGATGCATAAAAAGCATCCATGTCGATATGAATAATTTTTCTTTGGACCATTTCCTCCATCATCTTGCAAATTTATGGTATCTTTCGATTTCTAAATCAAGAATCATGATTGAAATTGAACGGAAATTTTTTGTTTTGAATACTTCCTTTATCGAACAAGCCTCCTCCAAAAAACGCATTGCACAAGGCTATCTCAATACAAATCCTGACCGCACGGTGCGCGTTCGAGTTAAAGATACGGATGGTTTTTTGACCATCAAAGGACGAAGTAATGTCGTTGGCATGAGTCGTTTTGAATGGGAACAGAAAATAGATTTGGATGCAGCGCAACATTTATTGCAGCTGTGCGAACCGGGATTGATTGACAAATTTAGATACGAAGTGAAAGTGGGAAATCATTTGTATGAAGTGGATGTTTTTTTGGGCGAAAATGAAGGATTGATCATTGCAGAAATCGAACTAGCATCAGAAGACGAAACATTTGAAAAACCCGATTGGTTAGGACTTGAAGTTACAGGCGATGAACGATATTACAATGCTTTTTTGAGCAAAATGCCTTTTAAGAGTTGGTAATGTTTTTTTTTATGAATTAAAATTAGTAGCGCAACTTGTTCTTTCTAAGTTGCGCAATTCTTGAAAACATCATATTTGCGTAGCGGAATCACTTTTGAAGTCTTTATTGCGCATTCTATGACAAAAAACAAGTGAAAAATGTTAAATTTATGATGCAAATTTATAAGTATTAATGTAAGGTGTTTCTCTTTTCACAACAGCAAAAACCCTGCTTATAAGTTTGCATCTAATATTGGTTAATACGAGCATTGAATTTTTTCCTTCCTCTTTCTTTTTCATATAGTATTCTTTCAATTGTGGATCATATTTTAGTGTTGTCATTGCACACATTTGTAGCAAAGACTTCATTTTTTTATCTGCCATATGATTTACTTTAGTTCTGCCTTTTATACTTGTGCCTGAACTATATTCAAATGGAGCAACTCCAGAATAGCAAGCAAATTGTCTCCAGTTTTTGAAAGCAGAAAATCCCTTTGTAGCAATAATAAAATAAAGACTGGTTTGTTCTCCAATGCCTGGAACTGATTTTATTAATGTATATTGTTTATTCAGTTCTTGATTAGATTTGATGATTTCTTTAATTCTCTTCTCTATTTTATTGATGGTTTTCTTGATAGTATTTGTTAAAGATTGATTTATTGTTGAAACTTCTTTGAATACCTCTTTATTCACAAACTCGCTATTTTCTTTAGTTGTTTCTAAAAGCAGCAAGGTTTTAAGTACTTTTTCTCTTTCTGTATAAAGCATTTTTAGCTTTTGGATGTCTATTTCTGCTAATCGATACAATTGTAATTTATCAATATTTCTATAACTGTAATAGGAAATATCTTTTGCATCTGTTTTGTCATTTTTACCTCTTGACATTCCTTTTGAACGTTTGATTTCAATAGCAGGAACAATCCACAAATCTAACTCTAAACCCAGTAAAGTATAGCTTAGATGGTTGGTATATACTCCTGTGTTTTCACAGCAAAACAACACTTGCTTTAAATCAATTTTTCGCTTAGTCAATAACTTTACAAAATTCTTGATGGATTTTGGATCGTTGTCAATCACAAAATGTTCCGATTGCAATGTTTGAGAATTTAAAAGATTTACATCTAATTTCAATTTTGAAATGTCAACACCTACGTGAAATAAATAATTTTTCATAACTTTGATTTTAGGATAAACAAAAACGTTGAACTTCTTTAGAGCCTTTATTAGACCACTATGTCTATCATTCTATTTGAAGCAATTCAACTGGGTTCAAGGAGAAGGCAGAGGACTAATACGCAACTTAGTTCTTAACTAGCAAAGTCGAAAGTTCACCTCTGCTTTCCTTTGAATAAAATTAATCATTTTTTATCGAATTCAAAGTAAAGGCAAAGTCGAAAGTTCAGCTCTGCTTTCCTTTGAATAAAATTAATCATTTTTTATCGAATTCAAAGTAAAGGCAAAGTCGGGAGA
>JBEILV010000194.1:0-4448 GCA_040379105.1 Flavobacterium sp. | reverse complement strand
ACAAAGTAAAACACAAAAAAGACAACTGTGAAGCATATCATTGAACATCAATAAGAAATAAAAGAAAAGTCAAGTAAGATCAATTAAATATGGATTTTATAGTAGCAAATGAGCTTTCAACGATGATTCTTGGATATGCCATAGAAGTTTACAAATAAGTAGGTTCTTATAGAAATTAGAATCGTTGAATAATTTACAGATGTATCTACTAATCAAGTATTAACTTATTTAAAATTTGGTAATTATAAACTTGGTTTAGTATGAAATTTTTATGTAACAACGCTAAAGACTGGTATAAAAAGAGTGATAAATTAATATGACACCTAAAAAAATGAATTTACCATCTTTCATCATTAGTTAGTCACAACCCTAAAAAAACATTGTGTATGAGAATACTATTAAAAATAATTGGACAAACAATAGCTTTAGGTTTTGTAATATTTTTAGGAACCTTTTTGATATGGGAACAATTTCCCGGTAATAAAATTATTTGCGATGCAGAGCAATTGAATTATCTGTTTCTGAGACTAATTTTTGTAATTATTTCAATTGCTCTAATTATTAATTCTTGGGTTTTCTTGAAAAAGAACAGTTCTAATAAATACAGAATTACCATTATCATTTTTTGTTTTTTGATCAATTTAATATTCATATTTATTAGGTCACTGATTTTTAATTTTTCATACGGCAATGAAAAACATATAATTAAAAACACGGATATTTATGAAACACTAGTTGAAATTAAATTGTATGAAAACGGAAAATTTTATGCTTGGACTTATGACATGGGATGCCAATTAGAAAATGTTGGAACATATATTATGAAGGAAAATAAATTAACGCTCATTTTTGAAAGTGAAAAGTCTAAGTATTTAGGAACACAATTTTTAATCAAAAATGATGTAGTTTTATGTTTGAAAGATTGTGAATACAATAACGAATTGAGGATGAAATGAAAATTATTAGTACTATTAAATTTCCTTGGTCACAATTAAAAATGTGCATTGCTAATTTGTGTTGAATATTTCAAATAAATTTCTAACCCCTTAAGCAAAAACGTCAATTTTCTCTAAAAAAAAATTCAACTACAAACTTATTTGTAAAACTCAAAATAAAATCATTCTAACGAAAACGTTGTAGTATTTTTTCTTAAAAATAATGTAAACTTTACGCAATCATATTTGTATTTTTGGCATGAATCCTAAAAATAAAGGTATGATTACCAGTACAGAATTAGAACACAAAGGCGAACTTTTGCCTTCTAAAATTGTCTCTTTTGAACAAGACGTAGATTCCATCTCTTTTTTTACCGACAACAATGTCATCCTCAGAATTACAGTTCTTCGCGACAGTCTCCTCCGATTTAGATATACAACCAAAGGCTATTTCAACAAAGATTTTTCCTACGCCATCGACAAAACACAATCGCATGGCTACAACGAACTTTCCTTACTCGAAAATGAAAAATGCTACGAAATCAAAACCAACAAAGTCATTTGCAGAATCCAAAAATCGGATGCCAAAATTTCCATCTTCGATTTGAATAATTTTTGCATTCTTGATGACGAAAAAGGATTTCATTGGGAAGAAAGCTACGAATTTGGGGGCAACATCGTTAAAATGAGCAAAAGTTCGCAAGATGGCGAAAGTTTCTACGGTCTTGGCGACAAAGCAACGCACCTCAATCTAAAAGGCAAAAGAGTGCAGAATTTTGCCACCGACCAATACGCATTCAGCCGAGACCAAGAACCGCTTTATAAAGTTGTTCCTTTTTACATCGGTTTGCACCACGGACAATCCTACGGACTTTTCTTCGACAACACCTTCAGAACTTTCTTCGATTTTTGCCACGAACGCAGAAACGTTACAAGTTTTTGGGCAGAAGGTGGCGAAATGAATTACTATTTCATTTATGGTCCCGAAATGAAAGACGTGGTAACCACTTACACACATCTTACAGGAAAACCCGAATTGCCACCGATGTGGACTTTGGGCTACCACCAATGCAAGTGGAGCTATTATCCAGATAGCAAAGTGCGTGAAGTGGCAAAAAAATTCCGCGAACTGCAAATTCCTTGCGATGCACTTTATTTAGACATCGATTATATGGAAGGATTCCGTTGCTTCACATGGAGCAAAGAATATTTCCCAGAACCCAAAAAATTAGTGTCCGATTTGTCGAAAGATGGCTTCAAAACTGTGGTCATTATTGATCCAGGCATCAAAATCGACCCAGAATACTGGGTGTATCAAGAAGCTTTAGAGAAAGACTATTTCTGCAAACGTGCCGACGGCCCCTACATGAAAGGCAAAGTTTGGCCAGGCGAATGTAATTTCCCCGATTATACCAATCCGGAAGTCCGCGAATGGTGGGCAGGATTGTTCAAAGAATTGATTTCAGAAATAGGAGTGAAGGGCGTTTGGAACGATATGAACGAACCCGCCGTGATGGAAGTGCCCGGCAAAACATTCCCGTTGGATGTCCGCCACGACTACGACGGCAACCCATGCAGCCACCGCAAAGCACACAATATTTACGGCACCCAAATGGCGCGCGCCACCTACGAAGGTGTCAAAAGATTTGCCTATCCAAAACGTCCGTTCATCATCACGCGTTCGGCCTATTCGGGCGCACAACGCTACACATCCTCGTGGACTGGCGACAACGTAGCCACTTGGGAACATCTCTGGATTGCCAACATACAAATGCAACGCATGTCGATGTCTGGCATGGGCTTCACAGGGTCCGATATTGGCGGATTTGCCGAACAACCCTCTGGCGAATTATACGCACGTTGGATTCAATTAGGAGTTTTTCATCCGTTTTGTCGCACCCACTCTTCGGGCGAACACGGCGATCAAGAACCTTGGTCTTTCGGGCCAGAAGTGATCGACATCACCCGAAAATTTGTCCAATTGCGCTATCAATTGTTGCCCTATTTATACACAATGTTCTATAAATATGTCAATTTTGGCGAACCCATGCTCAAGCCCTTGGTTTATTTCGACCAAACCGACATCCAAACGCATTACCGAACCGACGAATTTATCTTCGGAAACCAAATTTTGGTGTGTCCCATTCTCGAGCCCAACGCCATCGGACGTAGAATGTATTTACCCAAAGGCAATTGGTTCAATTTCTGGACCAACGAACTCGTAGAAGGTAAAAAAGAACTGTGGGTCAGCACCACCTTCGACGAAATTCCAATCTTCGTCAAAGAAGGCGCCATCATTCCAAAATATGCAGTCCAGCAATATGTAGGCGAACTAGAATTCAAAGAAATCGGTTTGGATGTTTATTTCAAACTCGGCAAAGAAAAATCGACGCTCTACGAAGATGCACAAGACGGCTACGACTACAACAAAGGACGCTTTTCACTGCGCACTTTCAGCTTGACAGGCAAAGAAAAAGAACTCATCATCCAGTTGCATAAAGAAGGCGAATTCATCACCAGCTACGAAACTTTCGAAATGAAACTGATCGGTTTGCCCTTCGAAATCGATAGGATTTATGTGGACAACGAGCGTATCGACCTAAAAACTTTCTACAACGAAAAAACCAAAACACTCATAGTCAACAAAAACTTCATGTCGCTACACATCTACGGCGAATAGCATAGTTTTCAGGAGCCAATCCCGCTCTTCGCTACAAGTCCGCAGCAAAAACAGCATTTTTGTAAGGTTTTAAAAGAGCTCATTTCAATCGCTTTTTAAAAACCAACAAAAATAGCTGCTTTTGCTTTACGGGCTTTTCGCTTCGATCGGGGCTAAGACGTCAGTGCAACAAATCAAGGCTTCAGGATAAATTTTAAACAAAAGGTTAACCAAAGTTTCTTCTTTTTAATTTAATTTAGAAAGTTTAAAAAAGCATTAAACAGATTTTAAACACCTTTTTAAAGGCATGAAACTTACCAACTACGTGTTTCTACGTGCTCAAATTACGTATTTTCTGGTATTGCGTAAGAATGTTTTAAGGTTTACTTTTGGGGAATTGAAAGCGCAATTGAAATGTGACATAAAGTTGCGGATATTTACTAGTTGTAGGTAAGCTAAAAAGCATCACGCATGAATACAGACTTCGACAAAGAAATGGAACGAATTATAAGAGAAAAAAAGGAAACTAGTCCTAAAGTTCTCAATGAAATTCATCGTGTCAGAAAAAAAGAAAATGAATTCATCGTAATGGAATTGAGAAACGCTGGATTTAAAGTTTCTGATTTATTTGACCTCGTAAATTTTAAACAAACTGAATTCGGATACATAGACCTTTTGCTAAATTTGTTGTACTCTGAAAAGGTTACTGACCCAATCATCAAAGATGGAATAATACGAGCTATAACAGTAAAAAAAGCCAAAGGAATTGCCGAAAAAAAACTAATAGAATATTACAACGATTTAAAAACTGAACGAGATAAAGAATTGATTGGATGGAGCATTGGAAATTGGTT
>JBEILV010000193.1:0-4449 GCA_040379105.1 Flavobacterium sp. | reverse complement strand
GTTTAATCGTTTTGTTGCAAATTGGCATTTTCTTCAATGTGCACAAAGTTTTCTTTCAATCAAATGGTTCAAATCAATTTGAAAATGAATGGAAAATAGTTCAAAATCAAATCGATAGCTTAAAGCAAAACCAGCCCGAAAAAACATACAAACCTTATCCTTTCAATCCTAATTTCATCACAGATTATAAAGGTTATCAGCTCGGAATGACTACCGAAGAGCTAGACAGATTGTTTGAATTCAGAAAGCAAGGTCAGTTTGTGAATTCTGCCGAAGATTTTCAAAAAGTGACCCAAATTTCAGATAGCTTGCTGTCTAAAATGAGTCCGTTTTTTAAATTTCCTGATTGGGTTACGAATCCGAAGAATGGTAAATCTAATTTCAAACCGTTTTCAAAATCGAATCAGCCAAAATTGATCGCCAAAGATTTTAATCTCGCAACAAAAGAAGATTTTATTGCCATCAAAGGCATCGGCGAAGGTATTTCGACAAGAATCATCAAGGAACGCGACTTATTGGGTGGCTTTCTCTCGCTCGATCAATTTGACTTCATCTGGGGATTATCGCCCGAAGTGATTGCGGAATTGAAGCAAAATTTTTTCATAAAAGACATTTCAACGGTCAAGAAAATTAAAATCAACGATTGGTCTGTCAAAGAAATTTCCGCACATCCGTTTTTTTCCTATGCGCAAGCAAAAGAAATAGTGATTTATCGTTCGATGAACGAAAAAATTTCAAATATTGAAGATTTAGCAAAAATTAAACAATTTCCTGTTGAAAAAATAAAGATTATTGCTTTATATTTGGAATTCTAAAATTTAGCTATGAATTTCGATTATAATGAAACGCAATCAATGATTGCACAATCTATCAAAGATTTTGCCGCACAACACATTCAACCCCATATCATGGAATGGGATGAAGCGCAAACTTTTCCGGTGCCTCTTTTTAAAGAATTAGGAAAAATGGGTTTTATGGGCATTTTAGTGCCTGAAGAATATGGTGGGTCGGGTTTAGGCTACCATGAATACATCACAATTGTTGAAGAAATTTCTAAAGTCGATCCTTCGATTGGTCTTTCTGTTGCGGCTCATAACTCACTTTGCACCAACCATATTTTAGAATTTGGAAACGAAGAACAAAAGCGCAAATGGCTTCCAAAACTCGCAACGGCCGAATTTATTGGTGCTTGGGGTTTGACAGAGCACAACACAGGTTCGGATGCAGGTGGCATGAACACAACAGCTGTTAAAGACGGCGATCATTGGATTGTAAATGGTTCTAAAAATTTCATTACACATGCAAAATCCGGCGAAGTTGCCGTAGTGATTGTGAGAACGGGTGAAAAAGGCGACAGTCGTGGCATGACTGCTTTCGTTTTCGAAAAAGGAATGCCCGGTTTTAGTTCTGGTAAAAAAGAAGATAAATTAGGGATGAGAGCCAGCGAAACTGCCGAATTAGTGTTCGACAATTGCAGCGTTCCCGATGCCAATCGTCTTGGCGAAGTAGGGGATGGCTTTATTCAGGCTATGAAAATATTAGACGGTGGAAGAATTTCAATTGGAGCTTTATCGCTCGGAATTGCAAAAGGTGCTTACGAAGCGGCTTTAAAATATTCGAAAGAACGTCATCAATTCGGAAAACCCATCAGTGCTTTTCAAGGAATTTCATTCAAATTGGCCGATATGGCAACCGAAATTGAAGCTTCAGAATTGCTTTTGCATAAAGCAGCTTTTCTTAAAAATGCACACAAACCTGTAACAACTGCGGGCGCAATGGCAAAAATGTTCGCTTCGGAAGTGTGTGTGAAGGTGGCAAACGAAGCTGTGCAAATTCACGGCGGCTACGGATATACGAAAGATTATCCGGTAGAAAAATTCTACAGAGATTCAAAATTATGTACCATCGGCGAAGGAACAACCGAAATTCAAAAAGTAGTCATTTCCAGAAACTTACTAAAAGGATAATTACAATTATTAATTCGTGAAGAGAGGCTTTGTTTTTACAAAGCCTTTTTTTGTTTAATGATTGTCGTTAAACTTTTCACAATCCTTAAAAAATTTGTTTTTGTTTTTTTGGCTTACAATCCAACTACACTTATCTTTGGCAACATAAAATAGAACATGAAAGAAGACAATGTAATTTTAGTCAACGAAAACGACGAACCCATTGGCTTGATGCCCAAAATGGAGGCGCACGAAAAAGCAGTGCTTCATCGTGCTTTTTCGGTTTTTGTATTAAATAAAAATAATCAATTGATGTTGCAACAGCGTGCAGCCCACAAATATCATTCGCCTTTACTTTGGACGAATACTTGTTGCAGCCATCAAAAAGAAAACGAAACCAATCTTGAAGCGGGCAACCGACGTTTGATGGAAGAAATGGGGTTTCAAACTCCTCTAAAAGAACTCTTTCACTTTATTTACAAAGCGCCTTTCGACAACGGTTTGACCGAGCATGAACTTGATCATGTAATGATTGGTTTTTATGAAAGCGAACCCAATATCAACCTCGAAGAAGTCGAATCTTGGAAATGGATGGACATCGAAGCTGTGAAAGCAGATATTGATGAAAACCCTGATATTTACACGGTTTGGTTTAAAATTATATTTGATAAATTCTATCATTATTTTGAAGAACACACCATTTAACAATTAAAAATAAAATCAAATGAGGGTTACAGTTTCTAGAAAGGCACATTTCAATGCAGCCCATCGGTTGTATAGAAAAGATTGGAGTTTCGAAAAAAATCAAGCTGTTTTCGGGAAATGTAACAACCCGAATTTTCACGGTCACAATTACGATTTAACCGTGAGCGTTACTGGCGAAATCGACCCAGAAACAGGTTACGTGGTGGATGTGAAAATCTTAGCAGATTTGATCAAGTTACATATTGAGGATGCTTTCGATCATAAAAATTTGAATTTGGATTGTCCAGAATTCGAAAATTTGAATCCTACAGCCGAAAATATTGTGGTTGTGATTTGGCAAAAACTAAGAAGTCATTTAGATATAAATTTAGATTTAGAAGTGGTTTTGTATGAAACTCCACGCAACTTTGTAACCTTTAAAGGATAAAAAAATGGCACTAAAAGTAGGCGACAAAGTTCCAGATTTTACTTCAAAATCTGCCCAGAATATAAAATTTGATACCAAGGATTATTTCGGTAAACAAATGCTTGTTTTTTATTTTTATCCGAAGGACGAAACGCCAGGTTGCACTGCCCAAGCATGTTCATTCAGAGATCAGTACCAAGATTTTAGAGATTTAGGTGCCGAAGTGATTGGCATTAGCAGCGATTCATCCAAAAGCCACGAGAGTTTTGCAAACAAACACAAACTTCCTTTCATTTTATTGCCTGACGAAAACAAACAAATTCAAAATATATTTGGTGTTCCAAAGGCTTTGTTTGGTTTACTTCCGGGCCGTGTGACTTATTTTGTGGACAAAGACGGCTACGTTCGATTTATCCACGATAGCATGAATCCGCTAGGTCATATTTCTAAAACATTAGATTTTATTAAAAAATTTGTAGCTTCAAAATAGCCGTTTTTCATCAAAATAGTGAAGAACCATCTAGAGACTTAGTTTTATTTTTTTTAGAAGAGGATTAATTCTACCTTTGCAACCAATTTTTAAAACAGTATAAAAATGGCAAGTGTAAGAATCTTAAAAAAAGAAGTTAGATACGTAATTGGCGATATTATCGATGTAATTTATGTGTGGGAAATGACAACGACTGGAAAACCAACGGATGGTTCTAGTGCTTTGTTGATGGAAGCAATCAATGCTTATGACGAATTTTTGGCAAGAATTAACCAAAAGCCAGAAAGTTCTTCAAAAGCACATTTCAAAACAATTCGCAAAGATTTTGAAAAGACTGTTTTTCAATTGGTTGAAAAAGTGAATGCTTTAAACTAAATTTTTGCTCTAAAAAAAGCATTATTTTTTTTGCATTTTAAAAATACAACTTTATATTTGCACCCGAATTGAGCAGGCCGGTGTAGCTCAGCTGGCTAGAGCAGCTGATTTGTAATCAGCAGGTCGTGGGTTCGAGTCCCTCTATCGGCTCAAAAAAAACCGTTTCAGTAATGAAACGGTTTTTGCTTTTTTATGGTTTGCGTTCATATTGACAGCAACCATGAATTTTTTCATAAACTGCATCGTCTGCCTTTACCAAGTCGGTGTCATGACCAACCGCTGCAATGGCTTTCTGAACGTCTTCAACAGTGCATTTGTTTTCATCAATGACCAAATGAATGTCTTGATGGTCTGCATGCCAAACAGCCGATTTTACGCCTTTAACCAAAAACGCGGCTTTTTCAATTCTTTTCTTACACATTTCGCAATTTCCGCTCACACCCACCGTGTGTTTTGCGTTTTTGTCTTTCTTCGTTTGTGCTTCTGCTTGAACGCTGAATGTAAATAATACAATCAACAATAGGATT
>JBEILV010000192.1:0-4513 GCA_040379105.1 Flavobacterium sp. | reverse complement strand
TGGATGCAATCTTTTACTTTTATCAATCAAAAAGGATTTTACATCACTGATGGTCAAACCCAAGTTGAATTTCCAAGACTCAGAACAACAAAATTTGGCGGTTCTACTTCCTATATTTTCAATGAAAATTTTTCGTTTCGAACCATCACCAATCAAAATGAATGGCAAATAAAAAGTGCCGGAAGTTTTATTCCAACCTTGTCCATCTTCTACACCAATTTCGATTTAAACGATAACAATCCCAACGCAAAAAGCAATATTTACATAGCATCTTTAGCGCCTTCCTATTTTTATAACTTAGTCATCAATCAACAGTTTTTGGTTTCGGGTGGCATTGCTGTGGGTGGTGGATTAAATAGCATCGACAAAGAAATTGCTTCCATTTTCGAATGGAGTTCTAGCTTAAAAATAGACTACAATACAGATAGTTTCTTTACCTTTATCAACTTGAATTATATAGATTTTGCTCAACAATCCGATGCAAATATCCGATTGGACGACCAGATTCTAACATTCAAATTTACAGCAGGCTATCGATTTGACCCGCCTAAAAAATTGAAAAAATATTATGATAAAACAACCCAAACGATTGGTTTGTAGTCGTTAAAAAGCTTTCAAAATAAAAAATGCTACGCAACAAATTGATAACGATAGCATTAAAAATATGGATTTAAAAAACTCAAAATAATGTACCCACTAAGAAGAAACCGCCGCCTCAGACTCAACGAATCCGTTAGAAGTTTGATCAGAGAAACCAATGTGTCGCCCAACGATTTTATCGTGCCACTTTTTGTAGTGGAAGGCCAAAACATCAAAGAAGAAATTCCATCCATGCCCAATTATCACCGAATGAGCTTAGATTTGATTGCTCTTGAAGTCAAGCACCTATGGCAATTGGGTTTAAAATCTGTATTGCTATTCGTCAAAGTTCCTGATCATCTAAAAGACAATGCCGGCAAAGAAGCCCTGAATCCAGAAGGTTTGATGCAACGCGCCATTAAAACCGTGAAAAACGCGTGCCCCGACATGATTGTCATGACCGATGTGGCACTCGATCCATATTCCATCTACGGCCACGATGGCATCATCGAAAACGGCATTATTCACAACGACAAAACATCACTTTTTTTGGCAGAAATGAGTTTATCACACGCCAAAGCAGGAGCCGATATTGTGGCACCAAGCGATATGATGGACGGTAGAATACTGCAAATCAGAGAGTTTCTCGAAGACAACGATTATACAAACACGGGCATTTTGGCTTACAGTGCAAAATATGCGTCGGCGCATTACGGCCCTTTTCGTGATGCTTTAGATTCTGCGCCCAAAGAAGCCGATGCAAATACTGAGCCTGTCGAAGTACCAAAAGACAAAAAAACCTACCAAATGGATTACCACAATCGTTTGGAAGCACTCAAAGAAACCCGCATGGACATTGAAGAAGGCGCCGACATCGTCATGGTAAAACCCGGCATTGCCTATCTTGACATCGTGCGAGAAATCAAAAACATGTCCGAAGTGCCCGTGGCGGTCTATCAAGTTTCTGGCGAATATGCCATGATCAAAGCTGCCGCAGAAAAAGGTTGGATTGATCACAACGCCGTCATGATGGAGCAAGTAACCGCCATCAAAAGAGCCGGCGCCGATCTCATTGCGAGCTATTTCGCAAAAGATGTTGTGCAATTGATTTCCTAATTTTTTTAGGAGCTATTTCCAGCTTTTCGTTCCAAGCTTTTTCAGCAAAACTTTTTTTTCTAAGCAATTTTGTGAGCTTCCGTTGGTCGCTACAAAATTGCAAGAAAAAATAAGTTTTGCTTTCAAAAGGCTTTCCACTTCAATCTGGGCTATGAAATAGTGCAAAAAATAAAATGTATCCAAATGAAAAAAATAGTTTTAATCTTCAGTTTAGTGTTCATAAACCCAATTTCTGCGCAAGAAATCATCCCAACATTTCTTGAAAAATGGCAAAACTCAAAAAAGTATCTAATTGAAATTGCCAAAGCGATGCCCGAAGACCAATACAATTATAAACCTACAGAACGCGAAATGACTTTTGCACAACAATTATTACACATCAAAGGAAATATGGATTGGTTGAGCACTACTTATTTCACTGATGAAAAATTCGATAAAAAGAAAGACGAAAACACCTATTCCAAAACCGAAATTATTGCGATGTTAGAAAAATCATTTGGCAAAGTTTATGAAATGATCAAAAGTACAAATCCTGAAAATTTGAACGAAAAAGTAGATTTCTTTGCAGGACCAAAGTCCAAATTACAGATTCTAAATTTATTACAAGACCATGTTTCGCACCATCGAGGTCAACTCATTGTTTACCTCAATTTGAACGAAATCAAACCACCCAAATATGTCGGTTGGTAATTAATTTAAGTAACAATGATCACATTTTAAACCTATTCAAACGTTTAAATTTGTGACGATCAAAAAAAAATGAATATGAGAACAACCAATAAATATTTTACGATTGCTATTATTGCCCTATCATTTGCAAGTTGCGGCGATAAAAAAGCAAAAGATGATTTTGGCAAACCAACTGAAGAAGTAACTACAGAAGAGGGCAAAGAATTTTCTCCCATGGATACTCAAATTGCTGAAGGAAAAAAACTTTTCGAAGGCAAAGGCATGTGCGCCTCTTGTCATTTGGCAGATAAAAAAGTGATCGGCCCGAGCATTCAAGAAATTGTACAAATTTACGATGAAAAGAAAGCCTCTATCGTTACTTTTCTACAAGGAAATGGCGAGCCCATTGTGGATCCGAGTCAATACGAAATCATGAAAGCCAATTTTTCTGTCACGAAAACCATGACCGAAGAAGAGCTGAAAGCCATTGAAACTTATATGTATTCTTTTAAAAAATAAAACCCCGATGAGTCGGGGTTTCTTTTTCAATAGCTAATCACATATTTGATGCTAACCAATTTCTAACTAAAAATTCTTGCTCTTTGTTCAAGGATGCCCTTTTTATAAATGTATTGATTTTTCCTTTTTTTGACCTTAGAAAACTGTTTGGAAAATTTACAATCTTATCTTCTTTTCTAAGTTTTAAAGTCAATACGTCAAGTTTTTCATTTTCTAATGTTTCATACAATTTCATGTCGTATAGTTTAACTCCCATCGAATCCAACAAAACTCTATGGAGAAACATTTCTTTGCCAATGCGTTCTATCAAAATCTTGTCTTTCCCGTTTTGAAGATTTAATTTAGTAAGCTTTTTGTTGAATCTATAAACTTTTATGTCATTAACTATTGCAGAATCTTTTCTTAGTATAACTTTACCTTTATACTCAACTTCATCAAATATAATAGAGCCATTATATTCTTTTGTTAAATCATAATTAGCAGATTTTATAGGGCTTGTTTGATTTTTTTGTGGTAAAAAGAAAAATGGGTATCTTAATATCGAATGTTGCGAATATATATTTTGAAACAAAATTAAAATAATGAATTTTATAAGAAAATTTCTCATAATAATTTTATTCAGATGGTGGAACATTTACAGGGTCTGGCCAAAAATAATTTATAACTGTTGCTGCACCACCGCTTGCACTAGCCGCTCCAGCAACAGCAAGTCCAACGGCAGTTATACCAGTTGGTGACCCAAAAGTTGCGCCACCAATTCCACCAAGAAGATCAGCAACACCAACAACAGCCCATTTCCACCATTTTTTCTTTGGAGCATTTGAAGCCAATGTTTCATTATATTCTATGGCATCTAGCATATTATTATACCAAAAATAAGTTGAATATCTTGCAATCGAAGCCATTTGTAATATGTTTTGCTTTTCAACTGTTGAAATTGAAGTATCATTTATTAGGTTATCTTCAAAAGTAGTTATTTGTCTTTTAAGAGTGTTGTAATCTATACTTATATCTCGATCTGCAGCTAATAATAAATTAACTAATTCAGTTACCTTTGACTTACCTACAACACTGTAACCACTGTTTGCTATTACATTACTAAAATCAGTTGAGTGGTCATCGATTATTGTTTTGATTTGTGTATTGGTAGGAATCATGGTATTGCTAGAATTAATGCCATAATATCATCAGAAACCTCTTTTGCGTAATTAATGTAATCATCAGTAGTTTCTAAATTTGTTGCATTTGCCATGACACGATCTAAAACAACATTGTGCATTTCGCCAACTTCATCGTAAGGGTTTCTTGCATTTTCTGGCGATTGAAGATTCAATCTTGAATAATTTAAAATAGAATTTTCACTTAAGGATTCAGCATTTTCATTAGCGTTCAAATTTTCTGTTGAACATGAATAAAAAAACATTGTAATAGCAACAATGCATAAGCTGGAATAGGCAATGATTTGTTTTTTCATATTTTATAAATTTAATGGTAACTATTCAGCTTGCAATTTAGCGATAGTTTTAAAAGCAAACAAGATGTTTTGCCCATTTTTGATGCAGGTGTCTGTCACAGATCGGATGATGGCATAAATATTTGCACCTCTTTCTGTTTTAAATTGTCCCGATAC
>JBEILV010000191.1:0-4714 GCA_040379105.1 Flavobacterium sp. | reverse complement strand
TTATTATAAATTTATTTCAAAAACACGGGGTTTTGGGGTTTTGGGGCAACGATGATTACTTCAAATTTTAGTTTGTTTGACTCTACTTCATCCAATGAATCTAGACACTCACTTAGTGCTTTCCAACCCCTATAGTTAACAATTACAATCGATATATCCAAAATCTATTTATTAATCATTATTTTAAACCGCCACATCATAAGTTCGCAACGCATCGTTCAGAGATGTTTTCAAATCTGTTGATGGTTTTCGTTTGCCGATAATCAAGGCACAAGGCACTTGAAACTCGCCAGCGGCAAATTTTTTGGTATAACTACCGGGAATAACGACTGAACGTGCTGGCACAACTCCTTTCATTTCGACGGGAACTTCGCCCGTAACATCAATGATTTTTGTTGAAGCTGTCAAACAAACATTGGCTCCCAAAACAGCTTCCGTTTCTACACGTACTCCTTCCACTACAATACATCTTGAACCGATAAAAGCACCATCTTCAATGATAACTGGGGCAGCTTGCAAAGGTTCTAAAACTCCGCCAATCCCTACTCCACCGCTCAAATGCACGTTTTTACCAATTTGCGCACAGCTCCCGACGGTTGCCCAAGTGTCCACCATGGTTCCTTCGTCCACGTAAGCACCAATGTTTACATAACTTGGCATCAAAATCACGCCTTTGGCAATAAACGCCCCGTGACGCGCCACTGCGTTTGGTACGACTCGAACTCCTTTTTCAGCATAACCTCTTTTGAGTGGCATTTTGTCGTGGTATTCGAAAATTCCAGCTGCTAAAGTTTCCATTTTTTGAATCGGAAAATATAAAACCACGGCTTTTTTTACCCATTCGTTTACTTGCCAACCTGCGGATGTGGGCTCAGCAACACGCAACAAACCTTCGTCCACGAGTTGAATGACTTGACGGATGGCGTCTTGCGTTTCTGTTGTTTGTAAAAGTGTACGGTCAGTCCAAGCATTTTCTATGATAGATTGTAAATTTTCCATTTTAAATAATTTTTCGCAAAGATAATAGGTTTGAAAGATAAGCTTCTTTAAAAAGATTGAAAATGCTTCGCCTGAAGATGCATCCAATTTGTTAAAATCAAAAAACGCATCGATTTGAAAGGAATTGCGACTATTTTCGACAAAAACTATTTTTATACGCAGATGGAGTCAATCCTTTTTTATTCAAAAAAATTCTATTAAAATAGCTGAGCGTTTCAAAACCACAATCAAAAGAAATTTGACTAATTGTTTTCTCCGATTGAACGAGCAATCGGCAAGCTTCGTTGATTCTGAGTTCATTCAAATAATCGGAATAGGTTTTGCCAGTGGCTTTTTTGAAAAATTTACAAAAATTGCTTTCGGTCAAAAAAATGAGATCTGCCACTTGTTTGAGCGATATTTTGTTGTAAAAATTATTTTGAAGAAACAAGCACACTTTATTGATACGTGTCTCACTATTTTTTGAAACAATGTTGTGAAAAGTGTTGGGCGCAATGAGCGAATGAGGCTTTTTTGACAATAAATCTAAAATCGAAATGAGGTTTAGCATTTTTTCCATTCCTTTTTGCTCTATCAAATCTAATAATTTAGCAATCAACGCATCATCCGTTTCAAAATGGATTCCTCTGGTTGCTATTTCAAGCATATTTTTGATTGAAAAGCCCTCTTGAAAATTCAAAAAAGGCAAAATAAATTCTTTTGAAAACTGAATAACAATCGCTTCTGAATAAGCATCAGGTTCTGATTTATTTGACCAAGTGTGTGGCAAATTGCTTCCAAGCAAAACGAGATCACCTGCTGAAAACTGTTGGTATGAGCTCCCAACAATTCGATGTCCTGCGCCTTTCACGATAAAAGTCAGTTCATATTCTGGATGGTAATGCCATTTAAACTCAAAAAACGGCACCTGAAAACGATAGGCATGAAAACTTAAGCGTCCCTTTTCTGATGAAATATCTTCTAATTTCGGTTTCATGGGTTATTATAAACTATTTATATAATAATTTTTCAAAAATAATTCAATATAGTATCAGTTTTCAACGAATTAATGTTAAATCATTTTAAACTGAATGAATAGTTTTGACCAACATAAAATGAAAATTCAATTTTAAAATATTTAATTCGAAGAACATGCAAACAGTTCCAAAATCAATAACCGAATTTCTTGAAACACCATTTGCACTTACGCAACAAGAGATTGATTTTTATCAAAAAAATCGATTTATAAAGCTAAAAAATGTTTTAAATCCAGAAACAGTGCTGTTTTTCAACGATGAAATTACGAAGCAAGTCAATGCCATGAACCAAGAACAGACGGCACTTGAAGAAAGAACAACTTATGGCAAGGCATTTTTACAATTATTCAATTTATGGTTAGAAAATACGATAGTAAAAGAATTGATTTTCAGCAAACGTATTGCAAAAATTGCGTCAGATTTGATGGTAGTCAATGGGGTTCGTTTGTACCACGACCAAGCTTTATTCAAAGAAGGCGGTGGTGGCATTACGCCGTGGCATGCCGACCAATATTACTGGCCATTAGAAACCGACAAAACCATTACGGCTTGGATGCCATTGCAGGCAACACCACTAGAAATGGGACCTTTAGAATTTAGTGCGGGTAGTCATACAATTGTAGAAGGAAGAGAATTAGAAATTGGCGACGAAAGTGAAGAAATAATTCAAAAAAAGTTGCGTGTAACCGATTTTAAACATGTCATTGAACCTTTCGATGTGGGCGAAATTAGTTTTCATTCGGGATGGGTTTTTCATCGTGCAGGTGCAAATACAACCAATGAAATGCGGAAAGTGATGACCATCATTTACATGGACAAAGACATGAAATTAAAAAATCCAGAAAATAAAAACCAAGTGAAGGATTGGGAAAAATGGTGTCCTGGCGCTGAAATTGGTAAAATCATCAATTCCCCTATTAATCCCGTTTTATATTCTAAATAAAATGAAAACCAAATATCTCTGCACTTATTGGGGTTGCGAGCATCAAACGGCAGTTGCATTTCTTTCGCATGTTGTAGCCAATGGTTATGATGGCGTTGAAATTAACTTTCCAGAAGATGAACATTTTGTTAGAGAATTTATGGATGAAATTGCGCGTATTAGAAAAACCGTGAATCCTGATTTTATTTTCGTTGCCCAACAAGTCTTGTCTAATAAAAAAGAAACGGTTGATCAATACATGGAAAGAATTTCAAAAAGATTGGATTTTTTGACCACCTTACAGCCGAATTATATCAATTCACATACAGGAAAAGACTATTATGATTTTAGTGATAATTGTAAAATAATTGAAATCACGGAACAAATTTCTATAAATTCGGGCATTCCTATTTGGCATGAAATTCATCGGGGTCGATTTTCTTTTCATTTAAAAACGTTGCTTACATATTTGGAACTGTTCCCGAAATTAAAACTGATTGCGGATTTATCTCATTTCTGCGTCGTTTCTGAAAGCAATTTAGAAGATCAAAAAGATTTATTATCAAAGATTTATCCGCATATTAAACACATCCATGCACGCGTGGGCTTTGCGCAAAGTCCGCAGGTAAACCACCCATTTGCACCCGAATGGAAAACCCAATTAGAACGATATTTAGGTTGGTGGAACGAAATTATTGTAGTTCAAAAGAAAAAAAATAGTGCTCAAATAACCATCACACCCGAATTTGGACCATTTCCCTATTTGCCCGAAGAACCTTATACAAAAAAACCACTTTCAAATCCATGGGAAATTAATCTTCAAATGAAAAATTACCTACAACAAAACCTATTCAATCATGAATAAAAACGCTACAAGTTATTTTTATGGAAAAGTCTTTTTTGCCTTGTTTTTCTGTGGTTTTGTATTGAACGGCAATGCACAAAACAACATAAAATATGTCAACACATTTATAGGCACAGAGGGCACGGGTCATACATTTCCAGGGCCTTCATTACCATTCGGCATGGTGCAACCTGGCCCAGACAACCATATTTCAGGCTGGAACCACACGAGCGGCTATCAATATAAAGACACATTGCTTTTGGGCTTTTCACAAACTCGGTTCAGCGGCACAGGCATTGGCGAAATGGGAAATATTTTGTTGCTTCCGTACAATGAAAAAAAAACCGCACTAAAAAACAGTTATTTTAAAAACTCAGAAAAAGCAACCGTTGGCTATTACACATTAACCAAAAAAGACGACGTCAACGTGGAACTCACCTGTTCAGAAAGAGTTGCTTTTCACCTATATACTTATCCAAATAGAAAGGCAAAACTGCTCGTGGATTTTCAACATGGATTTCAATTCTTAAATGATAGTTTGGTTTTGGAAAGTGAAATAAAAATAGAAAATGCCTCCACCATCTCTGGATATTGCAAAACAAAAGGTTGGGTAACAAAAAAATATTTCTTCACAATCAGTTTCGAAACGCCTTTTGTGGCATCAAATGAACTTCCTATAGAGAAAAAACAAAATGCACCAAGATATATTTTGGATTTTCAACTGTCAAAAAATAAAGTTTTAAAGGCAAAAATTGCATTGTCAACCGTCAGTATTGAGGGATCGAAACAAAATTTGGAAGCCGAAATCCCGCATTGGAACTTTGAAAAAGTAAAACAAAATGCGGAACAAGTTTGGAATGACTACCTCAACCGAATTGAAATTGAAGCACCACAAAAACAAAAGGAAATTTTCTATACTTCTTTGTATCATTT
>JBEILV010000190.1:0-4725 GCA_040379105.1 Flavobacterium sp. | reverse complement strand
CAAATTGATCATACCAAAAAAAACGGAATAACAAGTACAAGAACAGCAATGGTACATACTGACTATGTGTAGAAATAAATCAAATTGTGTTCCGCAAAATTGAATTCTTTTCGACCAAAAAATACAATTCTTGAAATCAAAGCTAAAAAAGGAATGGTCGTAAACATGATCATGTTTTGATGATCAAAAGACCATTCATTGACTTTTTTCATGTCAAATGGATTTTTTTCATTTGGATTTAAATCTACAAAACCAAAATCTAAATATCCATTTTTGATAAGAAGAACCTGAATACTGCTCAATGTGATGGAGATAATCAAAAAAGTAATCGGATTGACATAACGAATTCTCAAACCATTGATGTAGCCGTTGACAACTTCCTCCGGTTGTTTAAAAAGTGCGATGCAAGTTTTGATAAACTTATTGTCAAAACTAAAATACCTTTCCGAAAAATCTTTAAAAATATTGCCTACCGTAAGTCTTTTGGGTTGCAATTGCGCACCACATTAATTACAAAACAAATCATTTGACTCGAAAGGATGCTTACAATTTTGACAATTCATAAATTAAAATTTTAAGCTAATTTAACAAAAAATCAAAACCAAAAACATTTGAATCAAAATTTCAATTTTTGCATCACTCCTTTTTAAAAACTGTTTACTTTGCTTTCAATCAGACAACTATTGGTCGCCTTTGGATTTGACGCCGCTGATAATTCTTGAAATAATTCCTTTTTGAGAAGTCAATTCTGCTAAAAATACTCCTCCCAAATGCAAAACTAAAAATGCTAACAAATAATAAATCGACAGTTCGTGCAATTCCTCCACATCATGCTTGATACTTTTTGGGCCAAATTCAATCAACAATCCTGTAATTAACGAAAAAGTGAAGCAGACAGTAAAAATCAAATAGACCCAATACTGGAATTTAACTTTGGCTGATACATTAGATTGGAATGGATTTGCAAATTTCATTTCGCCGAAAAAAGGTAAAATGAGTCGGATGAAAAATAGTCCAGATAAGACGTAACCTAAATAAATATGCCAAACCCACATCGGTTTTCTGATTTGTTTTGCCAATACAATCAGTTCATCTCTTGAGAGACTTGTGTTTTTATCGGCCAAATAACTTTGAATAATGTCAGCCACGTGGTCTTTGTTCAACCACGTCATGCGTAAAAAAATCGTAAAAAGTAACAAGGTGGTACAAATGGCAATGCTCCAATGCATGATTCTATAAACCTTCGAATAATTTTTGTTTTCCATGATGTAAAAATTGATTAATAATTTGAATCGAAAAAATGTTTTAAAATTGGTATTATTTTGAAGCGAAATTAAAAATTTAATGGCACTTGGATCAATAAATCTTGACAAAAGAAAAGTTATCGAACAAGAAATTCAAACAAAGCTGTATTTTTGGGTAAATTTCATTTTTTTATGGACGGAACGATCAAAATTTTACACACCGCCGATTGGCATTTAGGCAAAAGACTCAATCATTTTTCTAGATTTTCGGAACAGAAGGAAGTTTTAGAAGAAATCATCGAAATTGCCGACCGCGAACAAGTCGATATGATTTTAATTGCAGGCGATTTGTTTGATGCTTTTAATCCTCCCACGGAAGCATTGGAATTGTTTTATAAAACACTCAAAACCTTGAGTAATCATGGAAAAAGACCCGTGATAGCCATTGCGGGAAACCACGATAGTCCCGATAGAATTGACGCACCAGATCCTTTAGCGAGGGCTTGCGGGATTCTGCTTTTTGGACATCCTAATACAAAAATGCCGCTATTTTCTTTGCCTAATTGTTTTGAAATTGTGACCTCCGAACCAGGTTTTATCACGATTCAATTGGCGCATTATCCGCACCCCATCAGAATCATTTCGACCGCTTTTGCCAATGAAAACAGATTGAAAACCTATTTCGAAAATGAAGATGAAACAGAAGTTCTAAACGAAATATTATCTAAAAAATGGCGAACATTGGCCGAACAATACTGTGATGAAAAAGGAATCAATTTGCTAATCACACATTTGTACATGATGCAACGAAATGGAGAAATTTTGGAAGAACCCGACGGAGAGAAACCACTAAAATTAGGCACTTCGAGTATTGTTTACACAGATGCCATTCCGTCGCAAATTCAATACACCGCTTTAGGGCATTTGCATCGCTATCAGAACGTTGGCAGTAAAAACAAACCTGTGATTTACTCGAGTAGTCCGCTTTCCTATAGTTTTTCTGAAGCCGGGCAAACCAAGCAAGTAGTACTCATCGAGGCGCAACCCAATCAATTGAACTACACCCCTATTCCACTGCAATCTGGCAGAATTTTGCACCGAAAAACTTTCAACAACGTGGACGAAGCGGTTCAATGGTTGCACGAACACCCAAACACTTTGGTGGAATTAACCCTCGTTAGCGATACATTTTTAGAAGCCGCCACTTTAAAACGCTTGCACCAAGTGCACGACGGCATCATTCATATCATTCCCGTCATTTCAAATGAAAATGAAAACGATCAAAACATCGAAAAAGTGAATTTGAATCAAGACATGCAAGGACTTTTTGCCGATTTTTTTGCTTCTAAAAATGCAGGCATCACACCCGACGAAACCATCATGAATTTGTTCAAAGAAATCATCAACGAAAACTAACCTCCATGCTTCCTATTAAATTAACAATCAGCGGATTATATTCTTATCAAAAAAAACAAATTGTTGATTTTCAGCAACTTTCAGAAAGTGGTTTGTTTGGCATTTTCGGAAAAGTAGGCTCTGGCAAATCATCCATTTTAGAAGCCATCAGTTTTGCTTTGTATGGACAAACCGAACGATTGAACGCAAGAGACAGTCGGGCTTACAACATGATGAATCTAAAATCGAATGAAGTGCTGATTGAATTTGATTTTGAAAACTACGAACAAAAGAAATTCAGGTTCAGAGCCCGATGGAAACGAAATAAAAATCAATTTTCTGAAACGAGCACCGCCGAACGTCAAGCTTTTGAATGGATTGATAACCAATGGATTCCACTTGAAAGCAACGACGCAACTTCGGTGGTTGGTTTAAGTTATGAAAATTTCAAACGCACATCGATCATTCCACAAGGACAATTCAAAGAATTTTTAGATTTAAAAGACACCGACCGTTCTAAAATGATGAAGGAAATTTTTCATCTCGAAGCCTTCGATGTATCGGATAAAGTGGCCAAATTACTCAAAAAAACCAACGATGATTTGAATTTTCTCAACGGAAAATTAACCGCCTATCAAGACATCAATCCACTGAAAATCAAAAGCATTGAAGATCTTTTATCAAATCTAAAAACAGCACTCACAAATGCCCTCGAAAGACAAGAAAATTTGGCAAAAAAAGTAGCGGAAACTGAAAAAGTAGAAGCCCTTTTTATAGAATTGAATCAGAAGAAACATGCCTTTGCGCTCCTTGAAAAAGAGCAGGCCGAGATTGAAAACTTAAAAGTAAAATTAACTGAATTTGAACTCGTTAGAGATGTTTTTCAACAAAAAATAGAACGTCAAAATGAGTTGCAACTAACCATTCAAAAACAACAAAAAGGCTTTGAGCAAACCGAAGTTGAATTTGAGAAAAACGAAAAGGTTCGAAAACAACTTCAAAATGATTTTGAAAGCATCCACATTGCCCATCAAAAGATAGAAGATGAATCAAAAAAATGGGAAGATTTAAGAAAAATCATCGGGATTTCTGAAGCCTTACAAAACAAAAAAACGCTGGAAAACCGCTGTGCAAAAGGCGAACAAGTGGTGGCTGAAGAAGAAAATCAACTCAGAAAATTATTGACGGAAGAAGCGGAGTTGAAAGCTAAAAACGATGCAGAAAATCAAAAAATAATCGAACCACAAATCCTTTTCGAAGTAAAACAATGGTTTGAAAACAGAAAAAAATGTTGGTCCGACATTGAAAAACAATCCCTTTTAATTCAAAAAAACAGCGAAGAAAGAGTTGAAAACGAAAAAAACTTGCTTCAATTGGGCTATGATTTGATGGATTGGAAAGAAAAAATAGCACAACAAACCCAACAAAATCTTGCGAAAAAAGAGGTTTTCCAAACCCAATTAAATTCGATTTTGGTGCAAAAAGAACTTGTGTCGCATGCGCAAAACTTGAAAGAGGGCGAGGCTTGTCCGGTTTGTGGTGCAACGACACATCCCAACGTGATGAATGATGAAGATTTGTCGGTTGCGTTGCAAAACATACAATCTGAAATAGAGGCCTGCGTTGCTCAGTCTGAACATATTACAAAAACCGAAAAAAGGCTTCATGAATTGCAATTTCACATTTCACAGAGTGCCTTGCAAATCAAACAAAACCAGGAAGAACTTGCGCTCGCTCAAGCTAAATTAAAAGAATTGGAAGACTCGTTTCATTGGCAAAATTTCGAAAAGGAAGACGAAAATGCATTCGAAACGATTGAAAATGAACAAAGAACGATGCAACAAAACATCAAAAACAGAAATGTATTGATTGATGAATATCGAAAGTTTCAATACGAATCGCAAAGAAATATGAACCAATCGTAAGATTTGTTGACCGCTCTTAAATTGGAAAGAGAAAGTAGGATCGCGACGACTTCCACCTTGAAAAATGGACTGTTGATTTTGAAATGGGAAGATTTTGAAAACGTTGAAATATCACATATTCAACAACAAATGAACGATTTAGCGCTGAAAATCAAAGAAGT
>JBEILV010000189.1:0-5004 GCA_040379105.1 Flavobacterium sp. | reverse complement strand
CTAGATAAAAATGATTTTTAGTTTTCTTTAGTTTACACACAGAATTAAACGCTATAATTATCTTTCAGGAGTCAATTTCTCTTTCGTTTCTTTAGAATTTACTTATTTTTACACCCTAAATCAATATAAATGAACTTCGAAAATTCCTTAGCTTTTGCGCAATCACTTGATCAACAAGATGTTTTGAAAGATTACAAAAACGAGTTTATTTTTCCAGAGATAAAAGGAAAGCCAGTGGTATATTTTACTGGAAATTCTTTAGGGTTGCAACCCAAACGTACCAAATCTTATGTGGATGAAGTAATGAAAGATTGGGCGGATTTAGCCGTAGAAGGTCATTTTTATGCAGAAAAACCTTGGTGGGATTATCACGAAAGAATTGCTTTGCCTTTGAGCGAGGTTGTGGGTGCAAAACCATCTGAAATCACGGTAATGAACACACTTACAGTCAATTTGCATTTGCTGATGGTGTCGTTTTATCGACCAACTCCTAAAAGATATAAAATTATTTGCGAGGCCAAAGCTTTTCCATCAGATCAGTATATGTTTCAAAGTCAAGTAGATTGGCATGCAAAAAGCAACGGTTTTTTAGCTAATGATGCGATTGTTGAAATTCACCGTCGTGAGGGCGAACACAACATTCGTTTGGAAGATGTTTTAGCAAAAATCAATGAAGTAGGCGAGGAGTTGGCGTTGGTTTTGATAGGAGGCGTGAATTATTACACAGGACAAGTTTTTGATATGAAAACCATCACAAAAGCAGGACACGATGTTGGGGCTTATGTAGGTTGGGATTTGGCGCACGCTGTGGGGAATGTAGCACTTTCCTTACACGATTGGGAGGTCGATTTTGCCGCTTGGTGTAGTTATAAATACATGAATTCGGGGCCAGGCAATGCATCTGGGTGTTTTATTCATGAAAAACATCATCAAAACAAAGAGTTACCCCGATTGGCAGGCTGGTGGGGACACAACAAAGAACGCCGTTTTTTGATGGAACAAACATTCGATCCTGTGGCGAGTGCAGAAGGTTGGCAAATTAGTAATCTTCCTATTTTATCACTTGCGCCATATTTGGCTTCGGCAGAAATGTTTGCAGAAGTTGGCATGGAGAGATTGATTGAGAAAAGAAATAAACTCACGGCTTATTTAGAATTTGTGCTTCATGACATCGATCATCAATTGGAAGATGTTGTATTTGAAATCATTACGCCTCAAAATCAAGGCGAAAGAGGTTGTCAGCTTTCTGTATATTTGCACGGACAAGGCAAAACACTTTTTCATTATTTGATGGAAAATGGCGTGATTACCGATTGGCGCGAACCCAATGTGATTCGTTTGGCACCCGCACCTTTCTATTGTTCTTTTGAAGACATGTACCGATTTGGACAAATATTGAAAGAGGGAATTTTGTCTTTAAAATCTATTGAAAATTAGTTATTTACAAATAAAAATATCAATTTTAATCTTGAAAATTAATTCAAAATGAAAAATGTAAAAGTTGGTTTGGTGCAAATGTCTTGTGTGAAAGATGTAGCCACAAATATTGAAAAAGCCAAAAGAGAAATAAGAAATGCGGCTGCAAAAGGGGCACAAATTATATGTTTGCAAGAACTTTTCACTTCATTATATTTTTGCGATGTTGAAGATTACGACAATTTTCAATTAGCAGAAGCTATTCCGGGACCTTCTACGCATGTTATGAGCGATTTAGCAAAAGAATTAGGCGTTGTGATTATCGCCTCATTGTTTGAAAAAAGAGCAGAAGGCTTGTATCACAACACAACGGCGGTTTTAGATGCTGACGGCACTTACTTGGGCAAATACAGAAAGATGCACATTCCTGACGACCCTGCATTTTACGAAAAGTTTTATTTTACTCCGGGCGATTTAGGTTATAAAGTATTTCAAACGAAATTTGCTAAAATCGGAGTCTTGATTTGTTGGGACCAATGGTATCCTGAAGCGTCAAGAATCACGGCTTTGATGGGAGCTGAAATTATGTTTTATCCTACTGCGATTGGTTGGGCAACTTCTCAAGATGAAGAAACGAATCAAGACCAATACAACGCTTGGCAAACCATCCAACGGTCGCATGCTGTGGCAAATGGAGTGCCGGTTGTTAGTGTGAATCGGGTCGGATTTGAACAAAATGGCGAGATGAAATTTTGGGGAGGAAGTTTTGTTGCCAATGGACAAGGAAAAATATTGTATTTGGCATCGCACGATCAAGAGGAAACAACTGTGGTTGAAATCAATAAACAAGAATCTGATTATTTCAGAATGCATTGGCCATTTCTTCGCGACAGACGAATCGATAGTTATCAGCCAATTACCAAACGATTTATAGACGAGGAATAAAAGACAGTTTTCAATTTGTTTGAAGTCTTGATGAATGATTCGACAAAAAAATAATTTTAAAATATATTTTATTTTTATAAAATGAAAAAATTAAGGCTTTACTTTGACACGTCGGTTTTTGGAGGTGTTTATGACGTTGAATTTCAAGAGGAAACAGAAACACTTTTTGAAATGGTCAAAAACGGAGAGATTATTTGTGTTTATTCTGACCTTTGCGAATTTGAACTAGAAAATGCTCCTGAAAAAGTAAAAAAACATTTTCTTAGTCTTGATAAAAGCCAAACAGAATTCGCAGAAATAACGGAAGAAATCAATGAACTTGCTTTAGAATATATTAAGCAAAAAGTTGTAGGCGAAACAAGTATCGATGATTGCAGACATATTGCATGTGCTACAATTAATAAGGTAGATTATTTAGTAAGTTGGAATTTTAAGCTATTGTGAATGTTTTTAGGATTAGAGGTTATAATGCAATTAATATTAAAAACGGTCATATACAATTAGATATTCGTTCACCAAAAGAAATCATAAGAAATGAGTAAAGTACAAAAAAAAGAAAAAGAATTTGACACAGTTAAATTCTTTAGAGAGGTTAAAGAAAGAATAGGAAAAGAAACAAAAGGAATGACTTTTGCCGAGTTTAAAGAATGCTTAAATCAAAGAAAATTAAAACTTGCGAAATAGTATTCAGAACACAAAATAGAATTAATAATGAATTTTTGGATATCCGAAATATCAATCCTAAAAAATAATTTGATGCCCATTAATCAAAAATTATTTTAAAATTGAAAGGAATTAATCTTAAAATTGTTATTTCCAACAATAATAATGATTACCTGATTTTCTACATTTATCTTTTTATGTATAATATTTAGCATTGTTTGCTTTTTTATAGTGCACTCAATAAATTCTTTTCATCTCTTTTTGTGTTTTGATAAGATATGCTCTAAAAGCATAATTTTAATTCAAATAGAGATCTTTAGCCTTAATGAAAAGAAATTAATTTGATAATTAAATTGATTTTACGGAAAGAAAGTTTATTTGATGTAAAATTTTAAAAATTCATTACAAACTAATATCAGAAAAAACGTACCAGATTTTAAATGACACCAACACACAGAAGATTTCCAGCAGAATGGGAACAACAAGAAGGAATTTTGCTTTGTTTTCCTTACAATGGCAACGATTGGCCCGGAAAATATGAAGCCATTCAATGGGCTTTCGTTGAATTTATCAAGAAAGTTTCACAATTTGAAACCGTTTTTTTGGTGGTTGCCAACGAAATTTTACAAGAAAAAGTCACCGATATGCTCAACAGAGCGACTGTAGATTTGGCAAAAGTAAAATTCATCCTCCTAAGAACCAATCGAAGTTGGATGCGCGATTCGGGCCCGATTGTTGTTTACAATGGCAATGAGCGTGAGGCTTTGAATTTTAATTTTAACGGTTGGGCGAAATACAGTAATTATAAATTGGATAAATTCGTTCCATCAAAAGTGGCGGACGTTTTAAAAATCAAACATACGCAAGTGGTTTACAATGGAAAACCTGTCATTTTGGAAGGCGGTGCCATAGATGTGAACGGGCAAGGCACTTTATTAACTTCTGAAGAATGTTTGTTGCATCCGTCCATTCAAGTGCGAAACGAAGGAATGACACGTGCGGATTACGAAGCCATATTTAAAGAATATCTCGGCGTTACCAATGTGATTTGGGTAAAAGACGGCATCATTGGCGATGATACGCACGGACATATTGACGATTTATGTCGATTTGTAAACAAAGACACCATCGTTACGGTTGTGGAAACGGATGTTGAAAATGAAAATTATCATATTCTAGCCGAAAACCTTGAAATACTAAAAAACTCAAAATTGGAAAACGGACAATCACCAAAAATTGTGACTTTGCCCATGCCAAAAAAGTTAATTTTTGAAGGCATTCCGCTTCCGGCAAGTTATGCGAATTTCTTGATTTTAAATGGATGCGTTTTAGTGCCAACTTTCAACGATCCGAACGATAGAGTCGCTTTGAATATTTTGTCAGATTGTTTCCCTGATCGAGAAATCATCGGCATCAGTGCCATCGATTTGATTTGGGGCTTTGGAACATTACATTGTTTGAGTCAGCAAATTCCGAGTTGAGATTTAAAATTTTTTTCATGAAAAACAGCTTAATTTTTCTAATATTATTATCGATTCAATCTTTATTTTCGAAGAATGCTTGTGAAAAATGCAATATTGAAAAAGTTAGAATCGTCCACGAAAATATTAATCAGTTAAATGTTGAAATGATCAGTGATTTTCTCTGCACTTTTGATTTGAAATGTAAGAATAATATTGAATTTACTGAGTTTAGCAACGAAATCTTTTTTTTAGTATTGGAAAAATCATCCAATATGGTTTTGAATCAAATCATATCTCTAAATTTAGATTCAACACTTTTTCTTAATGTTTTACAAAATCCTGTTCACGATTTAATAGACATTCAAAAAGTACAAGATGCTATAAAATCAGTTGAAAACAAAAGCAAATTAAAGGAAGACTTTCTAACCGCTTTATTGTTAAAATGAAAATTAAAATTAACCAGAAATTTTTACCACAAAAACTTATTAATTTCTAAAAGAAAAAAGAGTTCCAACTT
>JBEILV010000188.1:0-5028 GCA_040379105.1 Flavobacterium sp. | reverse complement strand
AGTATTAGATTTCCCGAAAATATATTTGACAAACACAGAAATTTCGGATGCGAAAACAGCCATTGCAAAATTAAACACCCAGCGCAAAATCATCATGATCAGTCTTTTAGGGAGCGATGCAAACAAAAGCTTGCCAAATGCTTACATGGCTGAAATGTTAGATAACATTGCAATTTCTGGTAATTTTTTGTTGTTGTTCAATTTTATGCCACATCAAAAAACGGAAGCTCAAAAGATTTATAATTTATGTAAACCTGAAACTCAAAAAAGCATCAATTTTGAATTTTACACTAAAAGTTTGAGAGAATTTCTAGGTGTTTTGTCGCAATGCGATGCCTTGATTGGCAATGAGGGCGGAGCTGTTAATATGGCAAAAGCATTAAGAATCAAAACGTTTACGATTTTTTCGCCTTGGATAGAAAAAAAATCTTGGGACATGCTTGAAGATGATCAAGCGCATGTTTCGGTTCATTTACGAGATTATTTTCCTGAAGATTATAAAAATCAACATCCTAAAAAGTTCAAGAAAAAGGCTTTAAAAATGTATGATTTGCTGAAACCTTCTCTTTTCTACAACCAATTATTACAGTTTTTAAAGCACGTTTAAGTCGATGCCATGCGTAGTTTTTATCACTTTATTTTTCAAAGTGTCTTTTCGAATGGCGATATTTTTGTCAATTGCTGCTTGATTCACGTAACCTCGGGCATGATCTAAATGTACGCAAATGGCAGAATAGCGAATTTGCTTTGATTTGATGCCGAAATTCATCAGTCTTTCGCCAAGTTCACGGTCTTCGCCACCATATTGCATTTCTTGATTAAAACCGTTGATTGCCAATAAATCATTTTTCCATCCCGAAGCATTGTGTCCGTTCCAGGAAGGCGTTGTGGGTGTTATTTTATTTAAAAATGCAGTCAAAGAGCCATTGTTTGTCAATTTTAAATTCTTGACACTTGGTTTTAAACCGTTCGATTTCAGCCATTTCACTTGAAAACATTTTTGAGAAATGATGTCTTCTCTAGAAATAAGTAGGGAAATATCCATCGGCAATTTGAAGTAACCTCCCGACAAAAAATAGCCTTCTTCCTGATATTTTAAATGGGTTGCCACAAAATCATTTCTAGGAATGCAATCGCCGTCGGTAAAAATGAGATAATCGGTTTTGGCTGCCAAAATTGCTTTGTTCAATATTTTCGTTTTCTGAAAACCATCGTCTTCTTGCCAAACGTGTTTGATTGGCATCGTGATTTCAGATTTCAATCTTTCTATCAATTGTTTGGTTTTCTCGCCCGAACCATCGTCAGCGATAATGATTTCAAAATCTTTAAAGGTTTGAACGCTAAATCCTAACACCACTTTTTCAAGCCATGCTTCTGCGTTGTAAGTGCTAAAAATGACCGATGCTTTCATTTTTTTTGTTTGAAATCTAGGATGCTTTTCGCTTGTTATATTCGGACTTTTCGGTTTTAAAAATCGCAATGCAAACTTAAATATTATTTTCCAACCTTAACAAATGGTTTTGAAACTATTGTCCAAAAGTTGTTTTATTTGCCGAAAGTGATCGCAACAAAGGAACAATTTTAAAAAAATAATATTTTAATAAGTTCTTTGTTTTAAATTTGTGGACTTTGTATAGAAATGCAACATTTATATTTTTTTAATGATTCAGCCTCAAACATCTAAAATTAGTGGTTTAGTAATTACGCTTAATGAAGAAGAAAACATTGAAGATGTGATTCAAAACTTGAGTTTTGTGGATGAAATCATTGTGGTGGATTCGTTCAGCAGCGATCGCACAATTGCATTGATTGAAAAATATCCTCATGTGAGATTGGAGCAACATACCTTTGAAAATTTCACAAAGCAGCGCAATTTTGCCTTGAGCTTGGCCACGCATCCTTGGATTTTGTTCATGGATGCCGATGAACGCATCACGCCTGCGTTAAAAGATGAAATCTTAGCAACTGTGCAGAAAGAGGTTACTTTTGATGCTTATTTTTTTGTAAGAAAATTCATGTTCGAACAAAAACCACTGCATTTTAGTGGTTGGCAAACTGATAAAAACATTCGACTTTTCAAAAAAGAAAAAGGGCATTACATTCCCGATCGTTTGGTGCATGAAATCTTAAAAGTTGATGGCAGCAAAGGAATTTTGAAAAACAAATTGATTCATTATTCCTATCGTGATTATGAAACGTATAAATCAAAGATGATTCATTACGCACATTTGAAAGCCAAAGAATTGCATCAAAAAAAGGTGAAACCCAATTTTTTCCATTTTTTCATCAAACCTTTCTATAAGTTTTTTCTGACTTATTTTATCCGTCTTGGATTTCTTGATGGCAAAAACGGCATTGTGATTTGCTATTTGAATGCGTTGAGCGTTTATAAGCGTTATCCAGAACTTAAACGACTGATTTCGAACGAAAAGAAATAGCTATTTTCCGAAATATTTCTTTTTGAAAGCGCGTTTTCGATGGTATTTGTCTTGAAATTCAGACGTATATTTCCATAATGTTTCGAAAATAGTGCTCGCTTTTTCTCCAGAATGTTTCGCATATTCGTCTGCCATGACCCGAACCATTTCCTCTTTTGGTGTCAATCGACATAAATTTTTCATCCGTAAATCAAAAGACATCACGGTGTGAAAATTCATTCGGTTCAAATCCACCAAATAGAAAGAATACGAAAGGTTGTTTTCTTTTTTAATAAGCGTATTGCCAGGCGAATGGTCTTTAAACTCGATTCCCAATTGATGCAATCGATAGGAAAAAGCAGTAAATTGTCTCAAAATATTTTCGTGGTCTGGAAAATCTGGCATTTGCACAAGCTCGCGAAACGTGAGGTCATAATTCAAATGCTCGCTCACATAATAACTATCCTTCAAACCCCAAAAACTGAATTTTTCTAAATATGCCATCGGATTTGGGGTGCCAATTTTCAAATCAAGAAGAATGTTGGCATGTTCAAAAGACCGTTTGGCTTTCGATTTGCGAATGTATTTGTAAACAAAACTGTTGTAAATATTCGGTTTTTTGAAAGATTTTATATTGATTTTCTTGTTTTCAAAATCAAATAGTTTGATGCTGTTTCGAATACGATCATCAAAATGTTCGCCACTCGAATCAAAATGTTGAATTGTTTCAAGCACTTTTTTCTCATCAAAGTGACTTTTTATGACAAAGTTTAATTTCATTTCGGGTTATATGAAAAGGTCTCTAAACTTCAATTTTGCCTCGGCTGTTTGTAAAAACGAAGGAAAATTGCCTGTAGCTTCAATGGTTTTAAATTTCATATCGCGACCAAACAAATCCTCGCCTTTCATGATCATTTCCTTGATTTTTTCTTCGTCTTTAAATTTGTCAAGATTGAATTCTGTATGTGAAAAAGACTCTATTTTTTTGATGATATTTTTTGCACCGCCCATGTAGGAAAAATGCCAACCTGCATTGGGAATAATTTCAAAAACTTCGCCTCGTCTTTTGGTTCGCATGATGATTTTTCTCAATCGATGAGGTTTTTTCTTCAATAATTTATAAGGAAGTAAGGCGGTACAATGCCAAATGCCGTCTTTCGATTCTTCCATTGTCATGTTGCTTCCGCCATCAAAAATGAGTTGGTTGTTTAGAAAATACATAAACATATCCATTTTCAAACCATAAATTTTTTGAATTCCTTTTTGAATTCTGTCTTTAATGACTTGATGATTCGGAATTTCGTCAATATCTGAAAACATCACAATATCGTCTGGTTTGCAATTGACCAAGCCTTTCAAAACAGAATTACGTTGGTAAAACTCTAATTTCCAGGGCGAAAAAGGATTGATCACGGGAATAAAAAGCGGATATTTTGTAAGTTTGACATGGATGATTTTGTCCAAAAATTTAGAAAATCTTTCTTTGTTTTCTTCAAAAATGAAACTTTTTTTGGTGTTTTGAAAAGTTCTATCGGCTTCTACCAACACAAATTTATCAACCACACTATACAATTCCTCTAGCCGTATTTCTAATAATTCTAGCTCATTGAAGAAGATGAAACAATCGTAAACCATATTTGAAATTTTTCACAAATATAAAAAAATATAGATGCTTCCTGATTTTTGAATCATGCCATTCTATTTGAAGTTTTGAATTTTTATTTTGAAATTCAAAAATTCTAGAAAGAAAATGAATTATTTTTTTACTTTGGCAACTGTGGCATATTGTAATACTCTTATATCCATTTGAGAAAAAAGCATAAAAATGTTGATTATGATTGGTATTAATAATTTGGATTTGTTTATTGGTTCGTGTTTTATAATCTCATAACCCAATTCCTCATACATTCTTACGATACTTTTATTTGTGAAAAATCGTAAATGAGTTTTGTCCATTATCCCATAATCTTCGTATTTCCAGTCTTTTTGAAAAATAACTTTTAAAAATGTTTTAAAAAAACGAACATTAGGAATCGAACTTATCACCACACCATTGGGTGATAATTTGGTCTTCATGATATCCAAAACAGCATAAGGATCTACTAAATGCTCTAAAACATCATTAAAATAGATGGCATCAAAGTAGTGATCGGGTAGTTTGTCAAGTGCATTTTCACATGGGCCTGAAAACACTTTATCTAGCACGGTTGCAGCAACCTTGGCCTCTGATTCCATATATTCAATACCCCAAACCTCTGCGCCTTGCATTTCTTTGATAACAGAAGCAAACGAGCCTTGTCCACAGCCAACGTCTAAGATTTTTTTTGAATTAGGTGGAAGAAAATCGAGCATTTCAGTTCGTATATTATTATAATATCCTGTAGGCTTGTTTTTATAATATTTCAAAGTTCTATTTTATTTTTGAGTTTTTACTTGTCTCACCATTTGTTAATGAAGACAAAAATATAAAAAAAGCACTTTAAATCTTTAATTAATAATGAAAAGTATTAACCAATGTATAATTTCAGGGTAAACGCATTAAAAATTAAGTAATTTCAATAGATAGTTGTTGTCCCATGCTGCTTTGAGTTTTTTTGTTTTGATACTCATT
>JBEILV010000187.1:0-5091 GCA_040379105.1 Flavobacterium sp. | reverse complement strand
CTTTTTGCTACGTGGACGACCAAGTGGAAGGCATTTATAGATTATTGCTTTCCGACTATCATTTGCCAGTAAATATTGGCAATCCAAACGAAATTACGATCAAAGATTTTGCTGAAGAAATATTAAAACTCACGGGGGCTAATCAAAAAGTGGTGTATCATCCTTTGCCCATCAACGATCCGTTGCAACGTCAGCCAGACATTACAAAAGCACGCGAAATTTTGGGCTGGCAACCCACCATTGAAAGAGAAGAAGGCATGAAATTAACGTATGAATATTTCAAATCTTTATCCAAAGAGGAATTAATGAAAGAAGAACACAAAGACTTTTCAAATTATATTCATTAACCTTTATGGTGGCTCTGCAAAAAGGTAGATATTCAAAATATTTAAGACCAATCAGCGTAATACTAGATTTTCTAGTCATTACGCTTGTGGCTTATATTTACATGATTCCAACGCAGGTAGGTATTCCTTTTTATTACCTATATCAAGCTCTCGCTTGGCTATTCATTGCTTTTTTTATTGGATTTTACGAAGTATATCGATTTACAACTCCAGCCGAAATTTTTACAAAAATTGTCAAACAAACCATTGTTTTCGTTCTTTTGATTATCGCTTACTTCCCTTTTTTTAAAGAAGCTCAATTCAGTGGACGAGCCATTGTATATTTTTTTATTGCTGTTTTTGCATTGACCATTTTCACTAAATTTTTGCTTTTTTATTATTTGAAAAGATACAGAATCATTACAGGAAGTAATTTTCGAAAAGCAGTAATTGTTGGCTATACTCAAGAAGCTATTAATTTGAAAAATTTATTCGAAAAAAGAATTGATTATGGATATGTTTTTTCTGGGTTTTTCTCTGATAAAAAACACAACGCTGCTATTCAAGGAACGATTGAAGATTTGAAAAAATATGTTTTTGATGAAAAAATTGACGAAATTTATTGCTCTATCAACGAGTTGACCAATGAACAAATTAAAGATTTGGTTAATTTTTCAGACGAACACGGCTTCATCATCAAATTTATTCCTGATTCAAAACAGATTTTTTCTAAAAATTTGTCTATCAATTATTACGAAACATTCCCCGTCCTTTCCCTACAAAAAACAGCATTACACAATATCTACGTAAAAATTTTCAAGCGCTTGTTCGATATTGGCTTTTCACTTTTGGTTTTTATTTTAATCTTATCGTGGTTGGCACCTTTATTGGCATTATTGATAAAATTAGAATCGAGAGGTCCTATTTTTTTTAAACAAGGTCGTCCGGGATTAAACGGAGAAGAATTCTTTTGTTACAAATTTAGATCGATGAAAATTAACGGCATGACCGAAGTCGAAGCCTCTAAAAACGATCCGAGAGTGACCAAAATAGGCCGTTTTATGCGAAAAACCAGCATTGATGAGATGCCACAATTTCTCAATGTAATGAAAGGCGAAATGTCAATCGTAGGGCCAAGACCTCATTTGTGGTCGCAAAACCATAAATATGCTTCAAAAATTAAAAAATACATGGTACGTCTTTACGTTAAACCTGGCATTACTGGTTTGGCACAAATAAAAGGCTATCGTGGTGAAATTGAAACAGATGCCGACATGATTAACCGAATTAAATACGATGTTTTTTATATCGAAAATTGGTCATTTGCTTTGGATATTAAAATCATTATTCAAACCATTGTCAATATTTTTAAAGGAGAAGAAAAAGCATATTAAATCTGCATCGATTTGAAGACTCTTTTTAGTGTTGACTTCATCTAAATTCCTTTATTTTTGCATTCAAACAACAACTACAATCAAATGAATATTTTACTTCTTGGTTCTGGTGGTAGAGAACATGCTTTTGCTTGGAAAATGACCCAAAGTTCAAAACTCACCCAACTTTTTGTGGCGCCAGGCAATGCCGGAACAGCCAACATTGCTAAGCATCTTTCACTAAATATTTTAGATTTTGAAGCCATCAAAAATGCGGTGGTCGAAAACAACATTCAAATGGTGGTCGTTGGCCCAGAAGACCCGTTAGTTGCAGGCATTTACGACTATTTCAAATCTGACGATGTTCTGAAAAATATCCCCGTGATTGGTCCTTCCAAAATGGGAGCTGCGCTCGAAGGAAGTAAAGATTTTGCCAAACAATTTTTGATTAAAAATAAGATTCCAACAGCCGCTTACGCCACGTTTACGGCAGAAAATTTACAAGAGGGTTTTGCTTTTCTTGAAACGCTGACGCCTCCCTATGTTTTAAAAGCCGATGGTTTGGCTGCGGGCAAAGGTGTTTTGATTTTAGATAGCTTAGAAGTAGCAAAGCAAGAGTTATCGGAAATGTTGATGCATCAAAAGTTTGGAAATGCAAGTGCAAAAGTGGTCATTGAAGAATTTTTAGACGGCATAGAATTGAGTTGTTTTGTGCTAACGGATGGAAACAGTTATAAAATTTTGCCCACCGCCAAAGATTACAAAAGAATTGGCGAAGGCGATCAAGGTTTGAACACCGGCGGTATGGGCGCTATTTCGCCTGTTCCTTTTGCCGATGAAGCATTTATGAAATTAATTGAAAATCAAATTGTAATTCCAACCATTGAAGGTTTGAAAGCCGATTCGATTGATTATATTGGGTTTGTATTTATAGGTTTGATTAAAGTAAAAAACCAACCTTATGTAATAGAATACAACGTTCGGATGGGCGATCCTGAAACAGAGGTGGTTTTGCCACGCATTGAAAACGACTTAGTGGCTCTTTTTGAAGCCGTTGCCAATGGAAATTTAGCTGCTGTAGATTTGCAAGTAAATCCGCAAACAGCAGCCACAATCATGATGGTTTCTGGCGGCTATCCTGAAGATTATGAAAAAGGGAAAATCGTTTCAGGACTGGAAAGCGTTTCGGGAAGTATTGTTTTTCATGCTGGTACAAAAATGTTAGAAAACAACGTAGTAACCAACGGCGGACGCGTTTTGGCTATAACCTCTTTCGGGAACGATATAAAAGAGGCCACAAAAAAATCTTATCAAAACATTAATTTAATAAGCTTTGATAAGATGTATTTTAGAAAAGATATAGGACTTGACTTATTCTAAGAAAGAATGAGCCGTAGTGTCTTGAAATTCGTCGTTGTTGGCTTTGTGCAATTTCAATTGTTTGATCCAATAAACAATGGCAGCAGCACAAATAATCATAAAAAGCCAGTTGATGGCGTTAGCTCCCCACCAATTGGTAAGCTCTAAAGTTCTAATTGCATCAAGTGGGGCAAATAAAATTTCAACAAATAAATATTGAATGCCTTCAAAAATTGATTTCATATAAATAAATTTTAGTTTTTTAATTTTTCAAATGAAAAAATGAAAGGTAGTTAACTTTAAAAACATCAAGAAAACGATGATTCAGAATTTCAAATTTAAGAAAGCACAAATGTATAAAATATCTCTATGATAACAAGCGTTTTTAGTAAATCTAACCCTGTCAATTACGTCGTTGTTTCGCTAACGGTGGTTGTTTTTTTCGTAATCAACGAATGGCAGTTGCATACTTTGCAAACATCTGCCTTTTCATTTCTTTCTAGTTTATCAAAAATTTTCATGTTGATTGCCTATTTATTTCTGGCCAATTTTATTTGCAAACGCAACAATTTGACCAAAGACAACGCTTATGTGTTTCTATACCTTGGTTTTTTCCTGATTCTAATACCGCAATGTTTATCAGATCTTCGATTAATCGCCGCCAATTTCTTTGTAATGCTTGCTTTCAGGAGAATTTTATCACTAAAGTCCATGACCGCAACTAAGGAAAAAATATTCGACGCTTCTCTTTGGATTTTTGTGGCTTCTTTATTTCATTTTTGGTGTATTCTCTTTATTATTTTGGTTTTTGTTGCTATTTTTTTTCATGTAGTAAACGACTTCAGAAGTTGGTTTTTACCCGTTTTGGCTTTTCTTACTGTCGCAATACTTCTTGCAGCTTTTTGTCTGATTACAGAACAACCATACTTCGAAAACATCTACAGCCAAATAGAATTCCAATTTTCTTTTCGATATTTCACCTCTAAAGTAGAAAGCGCAGTGATGGTTTTGTTTGTTCTGTTTTCCATTTCAACGCTTGTTTATTATTTGATTGGAATTAACAAAAAACCAGCCAGCGCACAAAACAATATTTTTAAAATCATCGTCACGTGGTTCATCGCCCTTTCTATTTTAATTATTTCACCACAAAAATCGAATGCTTTATTAGTGTTTGCGCTTTTACCAACAAGCGTTTTTGTTTCAGATTTTTTAGAAAACAGCCCCTCCAATTGGTTCAAAGAATTCGTTAGTTGGGTGTTTGTTTCCACAGCAGTCGTGCTATTTGTTTTTAATTAAATCTCGCAGACCAACCCTATGCAAACAACAGAACAATCGTACTTACGGTGTAACAACAGCTACTTTTCTGTGATTATAAGTAAAAAATGGAAGCGTTATTTTTGGGAATCGATGATGAGAAAAGTTGTATAAAACTTAACGCATCACGCATGAAAGTGCATTTTGAACCGTCAAAACAATTTTGGAAACATTGCCAGACTTTATCTTTTGAAACAACTTTGTCAAGTGATTGGATTAACTTTGGCTCACATAAAAAATCTTGGCTTGCGCGTTTTCAATTTAGCAAACCGTTTTCCTATCAACATCATCGATCCATTAAATCAAAAACGATCACAACCACAAATTCAAAAAATGGTCTCGCATAAAGACATCTGCGTAAGGAGAAGCTTGCATTAAAGAAATTAAAAAATTAGAACAAGACATTATGATTGCCGTCGCAAGTTCCATTTGGAAAGATTCACTCCAAATTAAACCCATTTCAAGCTTTTCCTTAAAACCCTTCCATCAATTTTTCCATATTCCTCAACGCCTTTTTGATAGATTTTACGTTTTCAAACTTCAGTAATAACCTCAATCCTTGCATGGTTTGTTTTTCTTTCATGCGGCAAAGCGTTGGGTTTTTTTGTACAAACTGAATCACGTTTCTAAAGGATTGGGTTTGATAATAATCGCTTTGTTGGTCAGAAACGAAATAGCCAATCATTTTGCCTTGTTTCATCACGAGTTTTTCAATGCCG
>JBEILV010000186.1:0-5119 GCA_040379105.1 Flavobacterium sp. | reverse complement strand
ATTGATATTTAGGGATGATAATAGGTATCCCCCCAGCAGAAAAACTCCTAACCAAATCCACACAGGACGATTAACCTTATCTTCGGTTTTTCTATGACGTAATGAGATTAATAATCCCGAGTTATCTGCTTAATTATGAAGGATTCAATGAAATTCAAGAGACTGATTTTTTTAAAAAAATAGTTTTGGATTACAATTCATTAAGAAAACAATATTTTTCGACCATTGAAAACATTGATGTGTATCTTGAAATTCAAGAGTTAATAGATAGGGATCAATTTGTTCGAAAAATAGATAACTACATCAACGGTGGAAAAGATCAAGACATTGCAAATGCGATAAAGGATTTTCAAGAAGCACAAATGAATAGTGATTCTATAGCGATTAAAAAATATCAAGATTTGATTTTTCCAAAACAAAATGAAAATTTCGCGCAATTTCAGCGTGAATTAATGCGGAAAGTGGATTCTTTAAATATTGACAGACTTATGGAAATCAAAAAGGACATGGCTGGCAAGAAAGTGCATGGATCATTTTGTGGCACCAAAGAGGGAAACACAACGAAGACAACTATGTTTGGAATTATTTCAGACCTTTGATTAATAAAGAAATTGAAGAAGGAAAAATAAGTCGGACTTTTTGGGATTCTTTTGATGGTTTTAATAAAATTTTTAACAACCTAAAAATGGGTTCTAACCATGTTGGTGAAAAATAAAAGGTAGGAACCAGCTATTTTTATAGCTTTGTTTTTTATCTGAGCTAAATCAGTTTTTTTGCATCATTAAATTGGTTTGTATATAGTAAAAATTCGATCGTACATGAAAAATATTGTAAAAATTATATTTCTTTTTATTTTTTTGGTAGGCTGCACAAGATCAAAAAGCATCAGTGAGATTGAAATTCTTACTTATTTTAACAATGCCAAACATATTCAAATTTATTCAAGTATCAATCCAAATGGATATGTCGAAACGATTTATAAATCTGATCTTAAGGGATATTTGGATAGTTATCATTCAAAAATTGATAAAAATATGATGGAAGCTGTTTTTAAGCTTTGCGATAGTGTGAATTCTAAAGACTTCAAATTTAAGCAATCAAAAAAAATATTTTATGATGGATATTTGAAAAGTATTCAGATTACTTATGATAATGGTGAAAAGTTTGATTTTCAATATTCATACATCAGTGAAATCAATAAACAGTTTAAAATTTTTGAAGACATCTATAAACAAATTATAAACGATTCATTGATAGGGAATAGAGTAAACAACCGAACCCTGTATCTTTTAAAAAAGCAAGAAGAATTATCTAATTTGACATATAAAAAAGATTCAATCAAACATGAATTATTGTACCAATTTTAATCGATTTTTTGAATTTTATAAATGCGTTCAAATGAACATTAATTGACTTTAAATATGAGTATGAAAAAAAAAATAATCGTACTGTTTTTACTTTTTCAAACAGCTTTTGCCTATTGTCAAATCGATTTGATTTTACAACTTGAAAGAATTCATTCAGAAAATGGTACCAGTCATATTGTGGATACATTGTTAGTTTATAAAGATCATTTACTCTTTAAAAAAATTCCATATCCCAAAAGCTATCATTATATAAAAGATGTTCCTTTTGGGGAATATAAATTTTGTTATAAAAATTTGTTTAATGAATCAATTGAAAAAACGATCACGTTTGATAGTTCAAATACGGAAGAGTCACAAAATGTAATTTTTTATGTGGACGAGTCTCAAAATTTGAATTCAAAAAAACTTTTCATCGATAGCTTAAAAAAGAATGAAACAATGATGATTCAGCTTTCATTTTCAGGTTGTTTTGCTGATGATGAGGAAACTATTTTAGTAGTTAAAAAAGGTAAAAAGTTGTATTTGAATTACCGTAACAAAGTAAAAAAGCTTAAGAAAAGAGAAATTGAGGCAATCAAAATCTATGAAAATGAACTGCGAAATTTGCCAGAAGCTCGTTTCATGAGTACAGCAAATAGCTTCCATAAAGTAAGTTTAAACAACCAAGAATTTACGTATTCTGAGCCTTCATCTTTTTGGGGAGGTTTTGAAATCTTAAAGAAACGACTTCGGCTTGATCATATCAATCAATAAAATCATAATTTATAAATAATTGTAATGGAAGAGAGACCAAAATTAAAATTAAAATTAACCACGTCTGATCGAGTTTTAGAATGTATGGGTTGGTTTTTTTTGACCGCTAGTTGGCTATTAACTTTCATCAATTACGATTCCTTGCCAGAAATTATTCCCATTCATTTTAATGGGGCTGGCGAAGCGGATGGTTTTGGAGATAAATGGACCATTCTGACGCTTCCTTTGGTGGCAACCGTGATGTTTGTTGGACTCACTTTTTTGAATAGATTTCCACATATTTTCAATTATCCAACAGCTATTACCAAAGAAAATGCGTTGATTCAATACACCAACGCAACTCGATTGATTCGATTTTTAAAGTTAATCATTGTGCTTATTTTTGGATTGATTGACATGCAAACCATCCGACATGCCCACGGACAAACTGAGGGCTTGGGTATTTGGTTTTTACCGCTAACAATGGCTTTGATTTTTATTCCGATGATTTACTATTTTGTAATATCCTCGAAATCAAAATGAAAACGCAACTTCGCATTTTCATTTTGAATCATAAAATTATTTTTAAAATGCTTGTTTGAGTTTTGAAACAACAAATAAATCATTTAGCCTTCCATTTTCTCGCTCAACTCTAACCAGCGCAATTCAAGATTTTCAAGTTGATCCATCACTTTTTGGAGTTCTACGCCTTTTTTCATCAATTCATCGTCGTTGAGCGTGCCTGATGCAAACAGCTGTTCGATTTCCTTTTTTTGATGTTCTAAATTCTTAATGTATTTTTCAATTTTATTAAATTCTTTTTGCTCATTGAAATTCAAACCATTGGTTTTGGTTTGATTTTGCTTCCAATTGTTTTTTTCTTTGGATTCGTTCTTTTCGGGCACATTGCTGTCTTCGTAAGCTCTAAAATCTGAATAATTGCCAGGGAAATCTTCAATTTCGCCATTGCCACGAAACACAAACAAGTGATCTACAATCTTGTCCATAAAATATCGATCGTGCGAAACCACCAACAAGCAGCCAGGAAAATCGAGTAAGAAACTTTCCAAAACATTCAACGTTACGATGTCTAAATCATTGGTAGGCTCATCGAGAATCAAGAAATTAGGATTTTGAATCAAAACGGTACATAAGTATAATCGTTTGAGTTCGCCACCACTCAATTTTTCAACAAAGTCATATTGTTTTTTAGCATCAAACAAAAATCTTTCCAATAACTGCGAAGCCGAAATCACTTTTCCTTTGGTCAACGGAATGTATTCGCCATATTCTTTGATGATGTCGATGACCTTTTGATTGGGTTTTGGATTGATGCCCGATTGGGTGTAATAACCGATTTTAATGGTATCGCCAATCACTACTTTTCCCTGATCGGGTGCGATGGTTTGTGTCAGAATATTCAAAAAAGTAGATTTTCCTGTACCATTTTTTCCAATAATTCCGATGCGTTCGCCACGTTGAAAATCGTAGGAAAAATTGTCTAAAATAACCCGGTCTTTGAATTTTTTATACAATTTGTGCATTTCCACAATCTTGCTTCCCATGCGTTCCATGTTGATTTCCAACTCCACCACATTTTCTTTCCGACGACTTTCTGCTTTTTCTTTGATCACATAAAAATCGTCTTGTCTCGATTTAGATTTCGTGGTTCGGGCTTTTGGTTGTCGGCGCATCCAAGCTAGTTCTTTTACAAAAAGGTTTTGTGCTTTGTCGATACTTGCATTTTCGGATGCAATGCGCTCTTCTTTTTTCTGTAAATAATAAGAATAATTGCCTTTGTATTGATACAATTTTCCGTTTTCGAGTTCCACAATTTCATTACATACACGTTCTAGGAAAAACCGATCGTGCGTGACCATAAACAGCGTAATGTTTTCTTTGGCAAAATAGCTTTCAAGCCATTCAATCATCTCTAAATCAAGATGGTTGGTAGGTTCGTCCAAAATCAATAAATCTGGACGATTGATCAAAATAATAGCCAGCGAAAGTCGCTTTTTTTGTCCTCCCGACATATTTTTAACTTTCAAACTAAAATCTTCAAGCTTGAGTTTGAATAGAATTTGCTTGAACTGTGTTTCAAAATCCCAAGCGTTCCAATGGTCCATTTCATCGAATGCCGCTTGATAAGCTTCTTCATTGTCAGGGTTTTGCAATGCTTTTTCATACCGACCAATCACTTTCAAAATTTCATTATCCGAAGCAAAAATGCTTTCTTCAATAGTCAATTCATCTTGTAAATTTGGATTTTGAGATAAAAACGACATTTTGATGTTTTTTCGCACAACAACTTGTCCTGTATCCGGTTCGTCAAAACCGTTGATAATGTTCATGATGGTCGTTTTGCCCGAACCATTTTTTGCAATAAATGCTATTTTTTGATCCTTATTAATGCCGAATGAAATGTTGTCAAACAAAACACGTTCGCCAAAAGATTTTGAAATGGATTCAACTGAAAGATAATTCATAATAGGGTAGAAGTTCCAAAAAAATGGAATTGGTTAATTTTTAAGGTCGCAAATTTAAGGTATTTCAGCCGACATCTCACATTTCTAAAACATTTGACACAAAAAAAACTGCCTTGTGAGCAGTTTTAAATGTAGAATTTACTTCATTTATTCTTCCATCGTATGATAAACGTTTTGCACGTCGTCGTCTTCTTCAATTTTTTCTAACAACTTTTCCACATCTGCCATTTGTGCTTCCGTCAATTTTTTTGTGACTTGCGGAATGCGTTCAAAACCAGAAGAAAGAATTTCTAAATTTCTGTTTTCCAATTCTTTTTGAATCGCACCAAAACTTTCGAAAGGTGCGTACATTAAAATTCCATCTTCGTCTGCAAAAATTTCTTCCACGCCAAAATCGATCATTTCGAGTTCCATTTCTTCTACATTGATGCCATCAGCTGGAATTCTGAAATTACAAGTGTGATCAAACATAAACTCAACCGATCCTTGTGTGCCAAGGGTTCCGTTGCATTTATTGAAATAACTTCTAATGTT
>JBEILV010000185.1:0-5145 GCA_040379105.1 Flavobacterium sp. | reverse complement strand
TCAACCGATTCAATATCAACGCTGTATGCAAACATTATTACTTTTAAATACAACTTGGCACGAGCGAGATAATTGCGCTAGCTGTGGGTTAGGTTTTTTCTCAACTCCATTTTTGACCGTTTTTAATATTTATTTTTTTACATTTGAAATTTAAAAGATATTATATGGTACCTAATATTATTGTTTTCCATACAAATACAAAAGATAAAATTGAGAAATTCGTTTCTAATAAAGAGATGATTTACTATGAGGATAAGCATTATTTAGGAAATGGAATGTATTTTTGGGATAACGAAGGTAATGCTAAATATTGGGCTAATAAAAAACTTAGTGAAAACAAAGGTGTTATTAATGAGGTGTATATTAGTAAAGCAAATCTTTTATTAGATGAAACAATATTGGATCTAACTAACGTAGAAATAATTAAGCTTGTTAGAACTTTATGGATTGAATACTGTGATAAGCTAGAAGAAAAAAACAAGAATCAATTCATTGGTACAATTCTTGACATTTTAAGAAAATATTTTCCAATATTAAATGATATGAAAGTTTCAAAATGTCATGGAGATTATTCACATTATAATAAGAATTCATTTCTTAGCAAACTTGGTAATAAGTCTTTTATTGATGATAGACCTAGAACTATATATGCAGTAACATGTGAAACAAAAATAACTAATCCAGAACTTTTCGAAGTTATATCGATTGTTGTTTAAAATAATATTATTACATTTGCCACATGAATATGACTGCGTTAGAAATATTAGAAACTGCTTTAGCTACGCTGAAAAAAACTAGCAAAGATGATGTTAAGCTTAGAACAAAGGAACTTGGCATTAAAATACCAAACGAACCTAAGTTATCAAGTTTGATTGATAATTTTATTTTTGATTTTAATGGGATATTTAATGAGATTATCAATTCCAATAAATTAGAGTGGATTGATCTAGAGACTATAAAAAGAAAGAATGTAAACATAGAAAATAAAGAGAGCCACGTTAAAGTGGCTCTTTCTTTTTAAAAAATAATGATATGAAGAACAAGTCTAGTTTTCAATTTATAGAGCATATAATAACAAAAAGTATTTTTATAAATAAAAAGATTAATAAAAATAAAAAAGATTACAATTTAAATTTAAAACCGAATGGAATTTTAAATAATGAATCTAAACAATTTCAATTAGCGCTTGATCTTGAGATTGTTGATAAAGACGAAGAGTCATTGTTAAATGTAGAAATAATTGGCTTTTTTAAATACCAAGGAGACATTCAAGATATTAAAAATTTTTTATATTTGAACGCGCCAGCTCTACTTTATCCATATTTAAGAGCCTATGTTTCAACCCTAACAACTTTATCAGGACTTGGAACTTATACTTTGCCAACGATGAATTTAATTGGATTAAAAGATGATATTGAAAAAAATATCGAAATAATTCAAGGATAATTAATCTATGGAGTCACTTACTTAATTTCTACTATTTGATTCCAACCGAAGTGTCAACGGCTTGCCAATCTTTTAAATATTTACCAAATCTTGTCCTAGCCCCGATCGCAACGAAAAGCCCGCAAAGCAAAAACAGCTATTTTTTGTTGGGTTTGAAAAGCGACCGAAGGAAGCTCTTTCAAACAATTACAAAAATGCTGTTTTTGCTGCGGACTTGGAATGAAAAGCAGGAAATAGCTCCTGAAAATTATCCTAGATTATGCTTTTGCATCTTTTGGGAAATATTTGCCTTTGAGCCAAAACGAAACGCGGACCAATAAAATCAAGGCGGGTACTTCGACCAATGGACCGACCACGCCCGTGAAGGCTTGACCTGAATTGAGTCCGAAAACGGCAATGGCAACGGCAATCGCCAATTCGAAATTATTGCCTGCGGCGGTGAAAGCAACGGCAGCGGTTTTGTCGTAGGTGGCGCCCATGGATTTAGTGACGAGGAATCCGATGAGGAACATGAGGGCAAAATAGATGAGCATCGGCACGGCAATGAGCAACACGTCCATCGGGATTTCGACTATGAGTTCGCCTTTGAGGGAAAACATGACGATGATGGTGAACAACAAGGCAATCAGCGTGAGGGGCGAAACGGTTGGGATGAATTTGTTTTGATACCAATCGATGCCTTTTAATTTCACTAAAAACACACGACTCAGAATGCCTAACAAAAACGGAATACCGAGATAAATGGCAACGCTTTCGGCAATGGTGACAATGGAAATATCGACAATGGCGCCTTCAAACCCAAAATAGGGCGGCAAAACGGTGATGAAAATCCAAGCGTAAAAACTGTAGGCAAAAACCTGAAAAATACTGTTCAATGCCACCAAACCTGCGCCATATTCGCTGCTTCCTTCGGCCAAATCGTTCCAAACCAACACCATCGCAATGCAACGTGCCAATCCGATCAAAATGAGTCCGACCATATATTCGGGATAATCTTGCAGGAAAATGAGCGCCAAAACGAACATCAAAACGGGACCCACAATCCAGTTTAAAACCAAAGAAATGGTGAGGATTTTGGTGTTTTTGAACACTTTGGGCAACAAGGCATAATTCACTTTTGCCAGTGGCGGATACATCATCAAAATCAAACCGATGGCAATCGGGATGTTGGTGGTGCCGCTGCTCATCCTGTTGACGATTTCGGGAAACGTGGGCACAAAATAGCCAATGCCAACGCCTACAACCATCGCTACGAAAATCCAAAGCGTGAGGTAAGTGTCGAGAAAACTGAGTTTTTTTGTGGAAGCCATTTTTATTTCAATTTGATTTGAGAGAAAATATATTTCATTTCTGTGGCAATTTGAAGGCTTCTTTCTTCATATTTTGATGCTTGTTCGGGCGTTCCGTCGGCAATTTTTGGGTCTTCAAACGGAATGGAAAACCTTTTTTCGGCACCCGCCACAAACGGGCAACCTTGATCGGCGGACGTGCAAGTCATTAAAGCCACAAAATTTTGCGCAGGATTGAACGCATGGTCGTAGGTTTTGGAAAAGCCAATCACAGGATGTTCATTTTCAGCATATTTGATGGCATACACAGGGTTGTTGGCTTCAGAAAGCATCAAGATTTCAAAACCTTGGGCTTGCAATGTTTTGGCTACTTGCGGAAAAAGCGCCGTGGCTTCGGTGCCACCAGAATAGGAAAAAACGTGTGGAATCTGATAAAAAGCCGCACAGGTTTGCGCCCAAACTTGCGACAAATGACTTCGGCGGGAATTGTGGGTGCAAATAAAATTCATCAAAATAGGTTCGTTTTTGTTAGCTTTTTCCCGCAAATAAGCCGCAAAAGGTTGCAACACTAATTTTCTTTCTTCGGAAATGGTTTCGGTAGAAAGATTTGAAAGTAAAGTTTCTAATTTTTGAAAAACAGCCATGATTTATGATTTAAAAGATTGAAATTTAGCAACATCCACCGCCGGGTGTGCAACTCGATTCTGAAGTGAGGGTCGAAAGCTTGATGCGGGGTTTTTGGGCCGGAATGCCACAGTTGTCTTTTGCCAAACAATCGGTTTGCTTGCTGGTTAACAGAAAATTGGTGCCATCGAAATCGAGACCAAATTTTTCGATGGTTTGCCCTTGATATTCGACTTCGATGGGTAAATCTTCGAGGTTTAAAATTTTTTCGGACAGCGTGATGATGTTCATCAATTTCTCGGGATGCAAGCGGTGGTCGTAGTCGTTGGCGTTCCAAAGTTGAAAATTGGCCACTTCCTCGGTGCGCACAGTGCCGCCACAATCGATGAAATGTTTGCTGATTTTTCCCACTTCGGTCACATGAAAATGACTCGGCACGCTTTCGCCGTTGGGCAATTGAAAACCGATGGTTTTAAGATTTTGTAAAGCGTTTTTTACTTCTGAAAGTTTCATTGGATATTGATTTTTAGTTTATTTTAAGTAGCATTTGGGCGTCTTATCTTGCTGTCCACTGTATCTTTTTGGCTTTCGGCGAAAAGGCCGAAAGCCAAAAAGGATGCCGTTCCCATCAAGGACGCAGAGACGTTAAAAAATCGAAAATTAGTTTTATCATTTGTTTATTGCAATTTTACGATGAATGGTTATAAATTTTAACGTAGTTTACGCATTGGACTTTGTAGTGAGAGAAAAAAGGACAATCCCGATATGAATCGGGAGGTGGAATTGCACCGAAATTTTTTACCGGAAGTGTAGCTTTTGCTACATTGAGGATACAAAATTGAGTACAATTTCAGATTCAAAGTCATTTTTTTTCGTAATAAATATACAATGCGTAAATTGGGTTTAACAACAACTCGAATTTTTCGCCAGGTCTTGGTTCAAAAACGAGTGCATGATTGATTTCATTTCTTGCCATTTCTCGGTATCGATGCAATAGCAAACGCTTGTGCCTTCGATATTTCCCTTGATGAGACCGAGTTGTTTCAATTCTTTCAAGTGCTGCGAAATGGTAGGTTGTGCCAAACCGATTTCCTGCACCAAATCGCCACAAACGCAGGTTTCAATCTTGAACAAATAGCGCAAAATAGCGATGCGTGCCGGATGCCCAAGCACTTTTGCCATTTGTGCCAATTGATTATCGGCTTCGGTGAATATTTCAAATTTTGTGAGACCCATTTTTTAATTGTTTAATTGTTGATGCGTTGAATTGTTGAATCGTTGAATTGTTTAGTTATTGATGCGTTTTTAATTGTTGATGCGTTTAATCGTTTGATTGCAATATTACGATGAATAACTGTACAATTTACAAAAGTGAGGAAATAATTATTTCTTTTTATTTTATATGATTTAAAAAATGTTTAAGCTTTTTTTGCAATTAATGATTTCAACAAATCTATTTGTTCATCTTTTGCTGAAATCAATTTTTCATAAACATCCTTATTTTCTTGATGAAGTGTTTCTACTTTTCCAATTGAATGGTCTTTCAAATCTTGATGAAGAATATCGCCTGTCTTAATATCAAAGGCATCGGTTAAGGGAATCTTCAATATCTCAATTATTTTTAAAAATCTTAATAAAGGCAAAGTCTCCCGACTTTGCCTTTACTTTGAATTCGATAAAAAATGATTAATTTTATTCAAAGGAAAGCAGAGCTGAACTTTCGACTTTGCCTTTACTTTGAATTCGATAAAAAATGATTAATTTTATTCAAAGGAAAGCAGAGGTG
>JBEILV010000184.1:0-5186 GCA_040379105.1 Flavobacterium sp. | reverse complement strand
CGTACGTTTGATTTCCAAAAGATTGATGGTAAATTACTTTCCCTTTTCGAGCGACTAAAATTTGCATTCCGGGTGTCATTTTGCTCTGAATGGCAAATTTTGCAATGGAATCAATTTTCGAAAGTTTCTGGGCATCCATCCCAACAGCCAAAGCATTCGAGAATCCCAAACGATTGATTTTTTTTGTTTTTAAACCTGTTCCAACTTCAAAATGTTCGTTAATAGAAACTGGAATTTTGCCTTTCGATTCTAAAGCACCAAAAATAATTTGTGCTGCCGCCATTTGTGAAGCAGGATGGTTTTGAAAGCTTTGCAAAACAGCTTCAAAATTCTCGAAAGTATCTAAACTCAACAGACTATAAGGTTTTGCAAATGAAGTAAAAATGATGTCTTTCTCTCTAGCAATTTCATACAACCAAACCAATTCTTTGTCCGAGAAATCATGTTTTTTCCAAGCTCCATCCGCTTTGTGATAACCCACGATTACTTTAGAAAACGGCTTTAATTTCTCCATCAATCGGTCGAGTGAAGCATCTTCGACATAAGTGACGTTTGTGTAATAATTCAAATATTCATAAAAAAATTGATGCGAATCGTCGCCTAATTTTACGTAAGCAATGGTTTCTTTTTCAAGAGATTGAATGGGTAAAATATCCTCTCTATTTTTTAAAACGGTTTGTGCATTTTCAAATAAATACTGATTCAAATTCTCAAATTTTGTATCGTTTAAATCTTCATACAATTGAGGCAATTCGATGTTTTTCTTGTGATTTAAATGCGCTTTGTATTTGAATTTCAATATCTTTTTGACAGAATATTTCAATCTTTCTTCCGTAATAACTTGATTTTCATAAGCTTCTTTGATTTTCTGCACCGCCACAGCAACGTTTTCAGAAAAAAGCAAAACATCATTTCCAGCCACAAAAGCTGCCAAATCAATTTCGCCTGGTGCTTTAAAATTACTCGCTGCTTTCATGTTCAAGGCATCAGTAAAAATAAGTCCTTCAAAAGACAATTCCTTTTTCAACAAATCAGTCACAATGGCTGGTGAAATGGAAGAAGGTACGTTTTGTTGATATTCCAAAGCAGGCACATTCAAATGAGCCACCATAATTGAAGCTAAATCATTTTTAATCAATGCTTTATAAGGATAAAGCTCCACATCTAAAATACGTTCTTTGGTAAAATTTACAGTCGGCAACGTGTAATGCGAATCTGATTCTGTGTCGCCATGACCGGGAAAATGTTTCGCTGTGGCAAAAACCCCAGTCGATTGAATTCCTTTCATATAAGCCAAAGCATGATCGGTGACATTTTCTTTGTCTTCACCATAAGAACGATTCCCAATGATTGGATTTTTAGGATTGGTATTGATGTCAACAACAGGAGCAAAAGTGAAATGAATGCCTAGCCGTTTGCTCTGTTCTCCCATTTGAACTCCCATTTGCTCAATGAGTTTCAAATCTTGTACAGCACCCAAAGTCATGTTCCAAGGATAACGAAACGTAGAATCTAAACGCATACTCAAACCCCACTCTGCATCGATGCCAATCAACAAAGGCACTTTTGCATTGTTTTGAAATCGGTTGGTCAATTTCGCTTGACGATTGGGACCGCCTTGAAAAAAAATCAAGCCGCCAATATGATTTTTAATGACCAAACTATCAATACTTTCTTCATGTTTGGCATCTTTATTGGAATAGGCTGCGACCATAAACAACTGTCCGATTTTTTCCTCTAAAGACATTTTTTTGTAAATACTGTCCACCCATTTCTTTTCAGAAAGTGGTTTTTTATTTTCAATCTTCTTTTTAGAAACGAGCGTATCTCTCAAAAAGTCAAAGTTTTGAGAAGCTTGTTTAGCAAGATTCAAATCAGATTTTTGAGTTGTAGATTTTATGATAAAAGAATTGAGACCTAAACTGAGGACTGCAATGATTGCAACATTTCGGATTTTCATAAAGTTAGATTTCAAAAGAAGCGTGCGTGCCAACTTTCATTTGCAGGTACTTCCCAATATTCATACCACTCGCCTACTGTATTGACTAAATTGTTAAAAACAATCGTGTTTTCATTGACAGCTTTGTCTTTCGCCATTTTTTTGAAATCAATCAAAGATTTGAAAGCTATAAAATCGCCTGTTTTGTAGGTAACATTCATTTTATCAAGCAATTCCACTTGATACGTTTGCTCTAAATCTTGAATAAATCGAACGGAATTGTCAATTGAACATCCTGTGGCTTCTTGCCCGGTCGGATCTACTGCCAACATGATAAAACGTTGGTATTTAGTTAAAAAAGAAGCTTGCAAGGGATTGCCGTGCGCCGACCATTCGTTGGTGAAATCCATCAACTTTTGTTCAATTTGAACCACTTCTTCCTCGCTAAATTTTCTATTCGATTGATAAATCCAAATTTTAGCATCATCGGGCATATTTTCAAACGGAACGTACATATTTTTATTTTTATTAAATTATAAATCAGCGGCTTGTGCAATTAATTCTGCTACATCCATTACTTTTACACTGCCTTCTTTTTCTTTGTTTTTGATGCCGTCAGACATCATGGTGTTGCAAAACGGACATCCTGCTGCAATAATTTCTGGTTGGGTTTCTAAAGCGTCTTCAGTACGTTCGATGTTGACTTCTTTATTGCCTGGTTCGGCATCTTTAAACATTTGCGCTCCGCCAGCACCACAACACAAACCATTGGCTCTCGAACGTTTCATTTCCACCAAAGCGGCATCCATTTTTTCGATCAATTCACGTGGGGCTTCATACACTTGATTGGCACGTCCTAAATAACAAGGATCGTGAAAAGTAATTCTTTTTCCTTTAAATTGACCGCCTTGTACTGTGATTTTTCCATCATCTAACAGCGATTTTAAAAATTGTGTATGATGAATCACTTCGTAATTTCCACCTAAACTCGGATATTCATTTTTTAAAGTGTTGAAACAATGCGGACAAGCCGTAACTATTTTCTTTACTTCATAAGCATTCATCACCTCAATGTTAGTCATGGCTTGCATTTGAAATAAAAATTCGTTGCCCGCTCTTTTGGCTGGATCACCTGTGCAGCTTTCTTCTGTTCCCAAAACGGCAAAAGAAATTTCAGCTTTCGTCAGAATTTTAACAAAGGCTTTTGTAATTTTTTTCGCTCGATCATCAAAACTTCCAGCACAACCTACCCAAAACAAAACATCGGGAGTTTTGCCTTCTGCCATCATTTCTGCCATCGTTGGCACAATTAAATTTTCGGACATAGCTTTTTTCTTATTTTAGTCAAGAAATCAATGATGTTGATCATCAAAAACTTGAATTGTGACTTCTTTTTCTATTAAATCTGTGAATTTTCCTCTGTATCTTGTGGCTTTCACCAAATGATTATCAATCCAATGATAATTTCCTCCACGTGGTTTTCCCATCAACATTCCATGGTATTTGAAACCATGTTTGTTCAACCAAGCTTCGGTCACTTCTCTGTGTGCTTCTGTTCTTGATGTGAAAAAGTAAATAATATGACCTTCATCATACCATTTATTTAATGTAACCAAAGCATCTGGATACAATTCGGCTGTAACCATTCTTTCTGGTTCTTCGTTTGGAATGTCATCGCAAATGGTGCCATCAATGTCAATCAAATAATTTTTTACACCTTGAGGTAAAACTGGACTCACTTTTTGTCCATTTTCTTGTGCTTCTACTAATTTTTTTTCAATTTCGTTTGCTTTCATCGTTTTTGAGTTTGCACTTCATATTCTAACCCTCACTTTATCAGAAATATGTCGCAGGTTGATTTTAAATACTTTGTTTTATGTTTTAATTTCTCACTGTTCGTTTTTCCAATTCAATCGATCCATTTGGTTGTATTGCCAAGGTGCTCCATTGTTTTCTATGTTGGTCATCATTGCATTGAGCGACATCGGTGCCGCACTTTGCTCCATCACCAAATATTGACGCATGTCCATGATGATCGACAAAGGACTGATATTTACAGGACATTCTTCCACACATGCGTTGCAGGAAGTACACGCCCATAATTCTTCTGTTGTGATGTAGTCATTCAATAAAGATTTTCCGTCGGGAATAAAAACACCTTTATTTGCATCTATATTTTTACCAACTTCCTCTAGCCTATCGCGTGTATCCATCATGATTTTTCGAGGAGATAGTTTTTTTCCTGTTTGGTTGGCTGGACAAACTGATGAACAACGCCCACATTCTGTGCATGTATAAGCGTTTAATAATTGCACCCAATTCAAATCTTGCACATCGCTTGCGCCAAATTTAGAAGGAACATCCGAAGCTGGTTGCGCTGCAAAAGGATTTGCAGATGGATCCATCATCAATTTGACTTCGTTGGTTACGCTTTCCAAGTTTTCAAATTTCCCTAAGGGGTTCAAATTAGCAAAATAGGTGTTTGGAAAAGCCAAAAGAATGTGCAAATGTTTTGAATAGTATAAATAATTAAGGAAAATCATAATTCCAATGATGTGCAACCACCACGCTGTTCTTTCTACCAAAACCACGGTTGCTTCGTTTACGCCTGAAAACAAAACTGCAATGTATTGCGAAATTGGGAAACTACCCGCTTTGATGTAAGTGCTCGATGCATCGGGAAGATTTTGCAAATGAAAATCGGCAGCATTCATTGTCAAGAACAATCCCATCAATACGATTTCGAAATACAAAATATAATTCGCATCGTTTTTAGGCCATTTTTTTAAATCAGAACTGATAAATCTTTTGATGTTCATCACGTTTCTTCTGAACCAAAAAACAACAACTGCAACCACTACCAGAAAAGCTAATATTTCAAAAGAGGCAATCAAAACATCATAAACAACTCCAAGTGGCGCAAAAACACGGTGCGTTCCAAACAAACCATCAATAATGATTTCTAACAATTCAATATTGATGATGACAAAACCCACATATACAATAATGTGCAAAATCCCAGCTATTGGCCGATTCACCATTTTAGATTGACCTAAAGCAATGCGAGCCATATTGCGCCAACGCTCTTTCGAACGGTCTTTTCTATTTACGTCTTTACCTAATTTGATGTTGCGAACAATTTTTTTTGCATTCATAAAGAAGTTACCAAAACCAATGGCTAAAATCAATGCAAAAATGAGGATTGATGCTATTTTCATAAATGTAAATCTAATTTTATATGGAAATT
>JBEILV010000183.1:0-5229 GCA_040379105.1 Flavobacterium sp. | reverse complement strand
TTTCTGATATTTATAGACTAGAAGAAAAAACGATGGATAATAGTTTTAGAGGCGAATTTACACTAAATCATATTTTATTTCATCATTTAAGAGTTATTGATGATGGTACAAAAAAAGAATACAAAGATTTAAACCTACCTTCACATGGAAATATTGAAAATTCTGTTTTGAGTTACTTATCCAAGCGATTATCTGATTTAAATTCTAGCGAAAAAGTGTCTTATATCATAAAATTATCGAATTTATTTAGCCTTTCCGTAAAATATTTATGTGATGATCTAATCAGGCTTGACCGTGAAAATCCAATAATCGGCGATTGTGTAATATTGGACAAAAGCAATTCAATTGAATTGTTTTTAATTTTATTTCATAAAAATAAGTTTAATGAAATGATTCCATTATTAAAAAAATGGGAACTTTTTTTATTTATTAGAGATTTTCACAATAAATATTTTAATAAAAGCAAAAAAGATAATTTCCAGGGTTTATATGGTCGGATTTTAAAAAATGAATGTATTGAAACCGTACTAAATAATTATCTAGAATATGGGTTTAGAGGCTACAACGATAAATATAAGTTACAGGAAGTTTATGCTAATTATATTTCAGACAGTAAAGATATAATTCAAAAAAATGCCTTTAATTTTCATCCATGGAAAGAAAAAATAACTTATTTATTGTACAAGTTTGAAATAAGTCAGGATATAAATGTTAGACCTATGCTTAGAGAAATCTTTAAAAATAAAAAAACTCTTGACCATATTTTGCCTCAAAATTGGGGTTCTCATTGGGTTTCTATTTTCGAAGTTGATAAAAAGGAAAAGTTTCGAAATAGTATCAATTCAAAAATTAACGGAATAGGTAACTTAATAATTGTTACCCAATCTGAAAATTCAACCTTGAGCAATAAGCATCCTCGTGACAAGGAATATCATATAAAAGAATTCGGTTCTTATAAAACTCATTTTGAAAATAACAATAAATGGGCAAATCATAAAAATTGGGAAACTTTAATTGACGAAAGAGGGAAATGTTTATACGAATTCTTGTTAGATTATTTCAAAGATAATTAATACTAATTTTATGGAAATAAATATATGAGCCATGACAGCAACGGAAATCCTATTGAAAGAAAAACCCGTTTTTTCTTGGGCTAGCAGAGCAACCAACGGAAGCTCCTGCAAGGCCTTAGAAAAAACAGGCTTTTCTGAAATAGATTACTGCGTCAGTTCGCTTCGCTCGTGTGCAGTGAATGGCAGGAAATAGCTCTTGAAAACCCTTATTTTTTTACTTCGCCAATTTGTCGGCTAAAAGCAAAGCGTTGTAGGCATTGTATTGTCTTACTTTTATTTTACGTCTTTTTTTAATTGATCAGGACTTTGTCTTGTGTCAAATATTGTAATAATTTCTATTTCTTCTAATTCAAATGAAATACGATAGTAAAATGTGGTTTGTTTAGTGACAACACATTTATAAAGACCTTTTATTTCTGATGATTCCGGACAACTTTGTGGATGAGTTGAAATTTGTTTGATCTTTTCCGATAATTTGTCAATAAACTTATCTCGCGTTTTTAAGTTCCAATTTTCAAGAAGGTATTCAGATAATTTAAGAAGTTTGGATGCTGCTAAATCTGATAAAAAAACTTTCATTAGGATATTTTCTTCAAAAATGAATCATAGGAAATTCTTTTTCCTTTATTCAAATCATCAATTCCTTGTTGAATTTCATTTTGTTCAGAAACACTCAACTCATTCCAGAAATCAACGCTTTCTTTGCTTATAAAATCAGCTACTTTTTGAATAAATTCTCTGTTCTCAATCGCTAAAATTGTTTTAACTAATTCGATTTTTGTAGCTTGAATATCCATCTTGTTTTTTAATTTTAATCAAAGGTACTAAAAAAGGCTTTGATTCTGCAACAGTGTTAGGGTATGAAATCCAACTGTTAAACATCTAAAAACTAACGTCACTTTTGAAGTTCGATGAAATAATAAAAATTGATTTGCATTTCGAAAATGAGCTATTTCATAATTCAGCAACTCCCCTAGCCCTGACAGCAACGGAAATCCTATTGAAAGAAAAGCCCGTTTTTTCTTGGGCTAGCAGAGCGACCAACGGAAGCTCCTGCGAGGCCTTAGAAAAAACAGGCTTTTCTGAAATAGATTAGAGTGAATGGCAGGAGAAAGCTCCTGAAAACCCTTATTTTTTTACTTCGCCATTTTGTCGGCTAATAGCAAAGCGTTGTAGGCATTGATGATTTTTCCGTTTTTTGAAATGTCTTTGAACGGACGGTTGTCTTTTGGATCGCCACCCACGTTTACGTCTTTTTCGATTAAAACTCCCGAATCTACAATGATTTGACGTACTTGTTGTGCCGATAATTTTGGATAATAAGAGCGAATCAAAGCGGCAACTCCCGCTGCGTTTGGCGATGCCATGGAAGTTCCTTGCAAATATTGGTATTCGTTTTCTGGAGTTGTGGCATAAATTTGAACTCCTGGCGAAAAAATATCGATTGATTTTTTTCCATAATTAGAGAAATTTGCCACCATTTTGTTTCCATACTCAAAGTTGAGTGCTCCGATTTCTAAAAACGCATCCGAAACTTGTTGTCCGTTGTTTAAATTGGTTGGATAATTGTCTTCCACATCGATGTCTTCGCTAGAGTTTCCAGCAGCATGCACAAAAAGTACATCTTTGCTAGCAGCATATTTCAAAGCATCCCAAACCCATTCTTTTTGCGGAGAAAATGATTTTCCGAAACTGGCATTGATCACTTTTGCTCCATTGTCAACGGCATAACGAATGGCCAAAGCAATGTCTTTATCGTATTCATCGCCATCAGGCACAGCGCGCAAGCACATAATTTGAATGTTTTCTTTCACTACTCCATCGCCACCCAAATCGTTGCCTCTGGTTTGTGCGATGATGCCCGCAACGTGCGTTCCGTGCAATGCTTCTTTCGGATCGGGTCCGATGACGTTGTTGTTGCCATAATTTGTGTCGCTTAAATCGTTTGGATTGTCGCCCACTACGTTTCTATAATCCACAAAAGGTGCATCGTTGCTCGAAGCTACCATGCTTTCGTATTCTTTTTGAATTTCTTCTTTCAATTGTTCGATAGGCAAACCAAACTGAAACATGCGTCCCAACATCATTTTGCTTCTTACAACATCTTCGTCTGTCGATTCGATTTTTGAAACCTCTTCGGCAGTGTAATCTTTTTTGTTGAGCAATTTAGAAACAATACTATCTGATGATTTCAATATATTCATCATCATTTCTAATTGTGCTTTGCCTTGCATGGCCTCTTCTTTACCACTTTCGACTTTCGCTTTTACTTTGGCATAAGTAGCTTCGTCCACCAAGCTTGGGTTGTGATAAATTCTTGTGTATTCGTAGTTTTCTTTGGTAACATCGCCGAGATAATTCCAACCGTTAATGTCGTCGATGTAACCGTTGTTGTCGTCGTCTATTTTATTATTTGGGATTTCTTTGGTATTGGTCCAAATTTTTCCTTGTAAATCTTCGTGGTTGATGTCGATACCAGAATCAATCACAGCCACAATCACAGGGTTTGGAGTTCTGAACTGAAGCAATTCTTCGTAGGCTCTGTCCACACTCATTCCAGGAATGGTGTCTTTTATAAGATCCAGATGGCTCCATCTTTTGAGTTCGTTGTCGGCGATTTTAGCATTTTTTAGCGGCACTTCCGTTGCAGAAATCATCGTTTTGTTTTTAAAAGAAACTTTGGATGTGCCACAAGCAGCAAGAAAAACCATTGCGGCTAAAGAAAAAGTAATTGGGGTGAGTTTTCTCATTGTATGAATTTTAAGGGTACGAAATTATGATTTTAAGTGAAAATGATGGTTCGTTTTTGAATTAACTTAACACATCTTGTAGTTGAAATATTTCTTTAAGACGAACGCCTTTTTCGGTTTTTTCAACTGTAATGATGGGATTGTGCGCATCGTGTTCGAGAAATAGATAATATCCTTTTTCGGCAGCTTCGTTCATAAACCATTCTTTTTCAGGCATTGAAAGCAAAGGCCTTGTGTCATAACCCGTTACATAAGGAACAGGAATGTGTCCTAAAGTGGGTAGCAAATCGGCCATGAAGCAAATGGTTTTTCCATTGAAATGAATCATCGGAATCATTTGTTTTTCGGTATGCCCGTCGGCGAAGAAAATATCAAAACCCAGCTCAGAATTTTTTAATAAAGCATTTTCGTTTCTTTTGACAAAATGCAATTGTCCGCTTTCTTGCATCGGCAAGATGTTTTCTTTGAGGAAAGAAGCTTTTTCCCTCGGATTGGGTTCGGTTGCCCATTGCCAATGCAAATCGTTGGTCCAATATTTTGCATTTTTAAAAGCGGGTTCGAGTAAAGTTCTGTCTTTGTTCCAAGCCACGCTGCCTCCGCAATGATCAAAATGCAAATGCGTCATGAATACATCGGTAACATCATTTTTTGAAAATCCGTGTTTTGCCAATGATTTTTCAATAGAATCATCGCCCCACAAATGATAATAGCCAAAAAATTTATCAGATTGCTTGTCGCCCATGCCAGTATCAATCAAAATCAATCGGTTGTTGTCTTCAATCAACAAACAACGAGCGGCAATGTCGATAAGATTGTTAGCATCGGCAGGATTCGTTTTTTGCCAAATGGTTTTTGGCACCACGCCAAACATGGCGCCGCCGTCGAGTTTAAAATTACCAGCTTCAATGGGATATAATTTCATAGTTTTTAAAATTTTTGTTTCCGTATAATGTTGCTTCTTGGATTCGCTCTTTAACTTTATGAAGCGAAATCACCTCCTCTGAAATAGAGGAGTCAATCGCTGGGTCAATATCATCAAAATAATTGATTGCTTTCAGAGGAATTAATTTATTAGAATGTTTGTATTTAATTTGATAAAAATCAAGCATTTGATTTAAAGAAAAATGTTCTAAGAGAAAATAAACATCTATAAAATCTTTTAATTTTTTGCCAGAATTTTGAATTGCTTGAAGTTTCATAGCACAAATATCTTCCAAGGAAATATCTGTAGTTTCGCAACTATTATTTGGTTCACTCGATAAAAAATCTTTAATCAACATGCAACATATCGGATTTTAAGAAAAATCTACTAAAATCTTTATCTCTACGATCAAGTTGCGCAGACCATTCGATGGTTTCTAAAATTTGTTCCATGGAATAAAATCGTGTCATTTCTTTCCAATCTT
>JBEILV010000182.1:0-5281 GCA_040379105.1 Flavobacterium sp. | reverse complement strand
CAGGCTCAAGACAAGCAATAGTCGAAGCAATGTCACGCTGAGCGAAGTCGAAGCGAAGTCGAAGCGCATATTTATAAACAATCAGCCTTCGACTTCGCTCAGGCAGACACATCACTACAGTGTCACGCTGAGCCTTTCGTCAAGCTCAAGACAAGCAATAGTCGAAGCAATGTCACGCTGAGCGTAGTCGAAGCGAAGTCGAAGCGCAAAAAGCGCATTTCTTTAACACCAGCCTTCGACTTCGCTCAGGCAGACACAACCATTGTCACGCTGAGCGTAGTCTAATCGCTGTCTCGCCAAGCCTTTCGTCAAGCTCAAGACAAGCAGCAGTCGAAGCGCTGTCACGCTGAGCGAAGTCGAAGCGCAAAAAGCGCATTTCTTTAACACCAGCCTTCGACTTCGCTCAGGCAGACACAACCATTGTCCCGCTGAGCGAAGTCGAAGCGCTGTCCCGCTGAGCCTTTCGTCAGGCTCAAGACAAGCAGCAGTCGAAGCGCATTTTTTTTAACACCAGCCTTTGACTTCGCTCAGGCAAACACAACTCTTGTCCCGCTGAGCGAAGTCGAAGCGCTGTCCCGCTGAGCCTTTCGTCAAGCTCAAGACAAGCAATAGTCGAAGCGCAGTCTCGCTCGTCGAACAGCCAAATCAAACTTAAAACCACAAATTCTCCACCCGCAGTTGCAAATAAAATTCAGAATTGCCGTACGCATCATTCAGGAAACGCTCTTCCAAATCGATGCTTACTTTCTGGATTTTATCATCAAAGAAACGGATGCACTTGATCTCAAAATCGTGGTAGGTATGCGAAAAAACTCTTTTGCTCAAAGTTGGGATTTTCAATCCATTTTTCACTTGCACGGCATAATACGGACTGACTTCATACAAATCAAGGCGCCAATCCCCAGTCGGACGCATACGGATAATTTTGTTTTGTAAGTTTTTTTTGAGGTCGTCAAAATCAGAAAATTCCACCACATCCATCCTGAAATCCCCGTTGTGGGTGTTGCCGATGAGGACAAAGTGCGCAGAAAAGTCAACCGAGATATTTTTAGAGGTCGTCGTAACGTGGCATTGTTTGGTCATGAGGAAAGGGATTAAATAGTGACCGTGTTTGTTGAAAATTCCAGTGTGATGATTTCCGTGCAGACCTCAAACTGCTCAAAATCTTCCGCATCGTCGTCCCAGTTTTCAGAAGCTTCTACATTCGCACAAACCAACACCGCCCGATCGTCAAAAAAATCCATTTGAACCACGGGCAAAAACATATAATCGTATTTAAAAAGCACCGTGCCGCCTACTAACGATTTGTAATAACCATGCTCAACCTTCATTTGAATCGTTCCATGATACTGATAAAGCGTCAAATCCCACTCACCATAGCATTCCAACCCCACCAAAACAGCAGGCAACTGCGCTTTCAAATCTGAATAAGTAGCAAAAGTCAGCACCTTCACTCCCACAAATCCATCGATGTTGTTGCCAATTAAAGCGAATTTTGCACCAAAATCAATGGGGGTTTTGTAGATTTGTTCCTCTTTAAATACCATTTAAGAACCACGAATTAAAAATGAAATCCGAAAAAGAAATAAACCACCTCAGTAAATTTTTGAGCCTTGTTCTCAGACATAAACCCGAAACCATTGGGTTGACTTTAGAAGAAAATGGATATGTAAAAACGGATTTGTTACTTGAAAAATGTAATGAACACGGTGTTTCTATCGATTTTGAAACTTTAAAATATGTTGTGAAAACCAACAACAAAAAGCGATTTGGTTTCAGTGAAGATTACGATAAAATCAGAGCCAATCAAGGACATTCCACCGCAATAGATTTAGGATTGACACCTATTCAACCACCGCCTATTCTTTATCATGGCACAGCAGAAGCCAACAAAGATTCCATACTACAACAAGGCATAGAAAAAAGAAACCGACATCATGTGCATCTAAGTCAGGACAAAGAAACAGCGCATAATGTAGGACAAAGACATGGAAAACCCATCATTTTTGAAGTAGAAGCTGGGAAAATGTTTGAAGATGGTTGTGTTTTCTATCAATCTGAAAATGGTGTTTGGTTGACTGAATATGTACCAGCTAAGTTTCTTTCAACAATTCTTTAATACATTTTCTTACTCGGAATCACGCCTCTCACGCCACCTCTCGGGTTTTCAACATCGTCTTTATATCTTGGAATGATATGGATGTGACAATGCCAAATCGTTTGACCTGCGGCTTCGTTGATGTTGATGCCTATATTAAAACCATCAGGATTGTATTTTTCTTGTAAAATGGCTTTGACCTTATTGACCACAATCCAACAAGCGGTTTGCTCTTTTAAAGTTAAGTCAAAATAGTTCGACACCAAACGCTTCGGAACCACCAATGCATGACCTTCTGACGCAGGGAATTTATCGTAAAAGGCAAAAACAGTAGCTGTTTCCACCAAAAGTACTCTCGTTTCATCGCCTGCCAAAAAAGGACTCAAATCTGTATTTCCGCAGTTAATTGTGCTGATTGAACTTTTTCATCTGACCAAATAGATTCTATTTTTATGATGTATTTATATAATTATTTTTAAACAAAATAAACATGAAGATTAAATTGTTACACCCAATAATCTAAACAAGTCAATTGTTTTAATACATGTAACATTATGAGGATTTGCAGCATCAGGTAGCATAACTCTCTTTCGACTGTTTGGATTACTAGTTTCATGAGTTACAATTTGATTTCCATAAGTCATTGCATAAGCGATTAACCACGCATCCGCTTCGTCTGCATCTAAAAATTCACTTATAGCAGGTTGTGAATATTGGCCAGATTTTGAGTACACCCAACCAGTAAGTGTAGCATAATTTGGTACTACGGAAGAAGTATCTTTAAAAAAATCCTCTGATAAATTATCAATAATCCAATCTGAGAGTTCATCTTTATTTTGTAGTAATTCCTTTTTTACTTTATCTATTGAAATTATCTTTCCTTGCTCAGCCAACTCTTTAACTTTTATCCAAAAACTTGGAACAACATCAAAGGGATAGCTTGTTCGATGCGCTTCAATGAAAAAATTACTGTCGAGTAGAAAAGGTACTATCATACTCTTAATGTAAATGCTGGGTTACAAATTTCTGATAAGTATCTCCTTTCAAACCTGTTATTTTGTAAGCATCGCGATAAAGCAGTTTGTTTTGATTAACAGCTTGATTTACATAAGTTGCAAAAGTAACGCTTACGCGTTTACGTGTAGTTGCGTAAAAATCACCACCGCCTTTTTGGTTTTCTTTTTTTTGTTTAAAGCTATCCATATAGCCATTATAAAAGGTAAAGAATTCACCTCTTGTAATCAAACCTAAATCCATAGCTCTTCTGCCAATAACTATAGGACTTACTTTAAAGAAGCGTCTTGCATATTCAATACTAGGTTTATCTTGCCAAACATCAATTAAAGAACTTGCTGGTACTAAAAACTCAGCTGCAATAGCATCACATAACTTTTCTATCGGGTCGTCAGCGGGCATCAAATTTTGATTGTCAAAACCTGCACTTTGACCTAACCAAATATGAGCTAACTCATGAATAATTGTAAATAGTTGAGCAGCTTTGGCATCAGCGGCATTTACAAACATAAATGGAGCGTACTGATTTACTAATACAAAACCTCTACATTCATCAACAGGAATTGGTCTGTGGGTGTTATTTTCTACAATACCATTAAAGTTGATAAAAACACCAATTGCTTCAATTTTGTGAGTTATAAAACTAAGCGTATCTTCAAAAGTTGCAAAATCACAAGCCCAATTGGCTTGTAAACCTAATGTAATTCTAATATCTTCAACAATAGTATTAGAGTTAGCATGTTCATTAAACTTGCCAACAAAAGCTAATGGTTCTTGTTCGTTTTCTATTAAATAATCAGTTATCCAATCTTGTCGCCTTTGTAATATCTGAATGGTGTCAAAAACATTTAAACTTACTTTATCTGTATTGATCTTGCCTGTTCTAAAAAACGGAAACGGAATACTTTCATTGGGCGGTTCAGGCAAGAATAAATAACCAAAAGGTATGTGCACTTTTGTTGCAAACGCTTCCAATTGTTTAACTGTTGGTTTTTTAACCTCTTCTATCCATTTTTGAATAGTAGGATGGTTGTCGAGAAATTGTTCCAAATCAAAGCCTGCTCGGGCAATAGCCCAAGTAATTAAGGTAGGATTTATGGTAACTTCTGTTTTCATTTAAAACAAATGTATGTAAATTTTTCTTTCATTTTCTTACATTTTGACAACTTTTACAAAACTTCATTAGTCTTATGTTTGATTATAGATTCCCATTTTTTAATCAATGGATTCCATACTTCTCGTTTAGAAAAACATTCAAATCTTTACCAACAACTTTCGCTAAATCCTGTCAATATATTATTTTACAATTAGTTCTTAAATCTAAAAAATCATCTTTTATACACGAAACTGTTTGGCAAAAGTTTTTAACTAAATCTGGTCTTCGCATATCACAAATTAAAATAAATTGCGCTTTGTGTTGATGAGCTGCTAAAATGTTTCTAATGAGTTGGTAATTGTCATAGTGCGTTTGAGTTTGAAGCAATTTATTAACATGAAACACATTATTGAACTGTGCGTATTGTTCTACAATAGCTTTTTCTTTTTGACAAAAATCTTGTTCAGTTAGTTTACATTCAGCGATAATATTTTTATTTATAAAAACATCGACTTCTGTTTTATCACCTTCGATATTGTTATTATTAGTTTTTAGTACTTTAGCTTCAAATCCAAACTCAATAGAATCGATTTTTCCAACCTCAAAAAGATTTGTGATGCCCTTCCATTTTTTAAAACTAGGATGGCAAAAAATATTCATAGCCAATGCGTCTGAACTATTTGAAGATTGCATTTCTAACACCGATGATTCTTTTGTTTGTGTATTTGGATGCACTTTCTGAATACGACTAAAATATTCGGGCTTATTTACAATCAAATTCCAACTTTCGCTTTGAAAGCTATAATGCACTTCACTAAAAATCAATGAACTATTATCAGGTTCATTTGGATGTGCATACGTATTTCCGAAATTTTTTGTACCATATTCTTTCGCTAGACTGATTAGCTCTTGTTTTAATTCTTCATGATAATTCATGATTTTTACTTTTTAGTAACTATTCAGCAATTTTCAAAAAAAATCTAGTTGTTAACAATTTTCGATTTTGATTTAGGAAAAATATGGGTTTTGTCAACAGTTGTTGATTTCTAATTGACAACAAAATGTTGTTTTTT
>JBEILV010000181.1:0-5328 GCA_040379105.1 Flavobacterium sp. | reverse complement strand
TGCAAGCCTTCCCAGTCCAATTTGATGAATTTTATCTTTAAAACTTTTTTCAAAAACGCCTTTAAATCGCTCTGTGCCGACCATGCCTGGTGCAATTGCATTCACTCTGATATTAGAAGACGCTAATTCTTTTGCCGCTGACTTTGTCATGGCGATGACTGCCCCTTTTGTGGTTGCATAAGAAACTTGACCTTTTGCACCTTTATCGCCCACAATGCTTGCCATATTGATGATCGAACCCGATTGCTGACGCCCCATGATTCTTGAAACAAGTTGCAATAAATTGAGTGTGCCCACCACATTTACTTCCCACATTTTTTTGAAAACGTCCATTTGAACCATTGGAAGCATTTCATAAGTAACCATTCCAGCGTTGTTCACTAAAACATCAATTTTCCCTTCAAGGGATTTGATTTGCATCACTTGTTTTTTTGCATTTTCCAAATCAGTCACATCAAAATAAATGGGTATCACTTTCGTTTGATGCATTTGAGACAATGCTGATGCCCATGCTTCCATGCCTTCATTGCTCCGAGCGTGTGCATAAACAATAGCACCTTCTTTGGCAAAAGAGGTTGCGATGGCTTGCCCTATTCCTTTGTTAGTGCCTGTGATTAAACAGACCTTATCTTTTAGCAACATGATTTAATTTATTAGATAATTACATCATATTTAGCCAAGATCACTTTTCCTAATTCATAAGATTTAAAACCAATGATGTCTTCTGGATCTAACATGACGTCAAAAGTATCTTCCATATTGGTTACCAAACTTAATTGACAAACAGAGTCCCATTTGTCTATGTTTACTGAATTAAAATCAGCGTTTAAATCTTTTTCATCTACTTGAAAAGTTTCAATAAAAATATTGTTGTATGATTCTAAATTGCTCATGATTGGTTGTTTATTTATTAGTCTATTTGTTTAGAACTTTATAATTTATCATATTCGTCTGTATAAATAATTGGCAGTATAGCGTCAGTATTGATGACAATATCTGCGCATGCCCACGATAAGCCTGCTCCAAAACCTGACATAAAAAACTTCAAGTCTTTTGAGTTGCTCGTTGCAAAATGATCGGCTAACACCATTGGAACTGAATTGCTGCTGTTATTTCCAAATCTGTCTAACGAGACTGGAATTTTGTCCATCGGGATTTTAATTTTTCTCGAAATTTGCTTCAAGATATACAGATTTGCTTGATGCAAGGCAAAATAATCATAATCCTCTGAGGTTTTATCTAGTTCAGCTAAGAAATCTTTAAATAATTTTGGCACATCTGTGATCGAAAATCCAAAAACATCCATTCCTTTCATGTGAGTGTCGTAATCCGACCTTAAAATTCCGTCGCTCCATTCTACCCTATCTTTTGGCGCATTAAGATTTCGATACGCACCTGAAGGTGTAATGATGCTTTTAAATCTATTCCCATCCGAACGAATTCCAAAATGAGTTTCAACACTATCGTTCGTTTTTTCTAATAGAATTGCCGAACCACTATCACCAAAAAGCATGATCATGGTTCTGTCGAAAGGCGAAAGTGTTTTGTGCGATGTATCTGCCGTGATTAACAAGGCCTTAGAAGCACTTGAATTTTGCAACAAAGCATGAATAGTCTGCAATGCTACCATGAATCCAGAACAAGCTAGATTCATATCTAAACAAAGACAATCTTTGCTTAATTGCAATCTATTATGAATCAAAACGGAAGAAACTGGAGCTCTAAAATCTGGTTTTTGACTGATAAAAACTAAAATTCCAATTTCATCTTTATTGATCGATTTCCTTTCAAAAAGATTCTTTGCGGCCTCAAAACCTAAGTCAGAGGCAGTTTGCTCTGGCACTGATCTACAAACACTTTCTACCCCAGTTGTTTCAACAAATTTTTGGATAGACTCTTCACCGAAAGTTTCATTGTAAAAAGATACGGGTATTTTTTGTGTAGGCACAGCCACTGAAACTCCCGTTATTTTTATTCCTTTGATTGTGTTTTTAATCATTTTGTTGTTTTATTACATTTCATGGGTTACATGACCATTGTCAAAAAAACTATTGGTTGCTACTGTCGTCAAAATCGATTTATTTTCTATTTCAAAACTCGCTACATTGACCGACAAGCCCTCGCCAATTGATAATGAGATAACTTTTGTGTGTTGATTGTTCGAAATTGAGCATGATTTTTCCAAATGCAAGGGTGTTGTTGCACTCATTGCGTAAGGTTCACTGCTTTTTACAAACAACAAGTTGAGGTCTTTTAACTCTTCATCAGACCAAACCTTTTCAAAATCAGCGGCTAACTCTTGATTTGCTACATTGATGCAAATTGAAAATTTGTCTTCGGGATTTTGCTGTGTTAAATGTAGGATTTCGCTTTTAATATTCATCCATTGCGATTTTAGTACTTCACGCATCGTGGCAAGATCTAAATGTAAATGTTCTTTGGTTTGATGTTCTCTTTTATTGGAAAGATGTTCAAATAAATTTACCTCATTTCTAAAACCCCCAGAAGGCACCATAAAACTTTGCCAAGCCTCACTGTAAATTTCGAAACCGCAAGTGATCGGGAAAGTATTTTGTGATTTTTCCAAAAGAATTGCTGATGCAGCATCTTGAAAATTTAACATCTTAACATCCTCAGTATTTAATTGCTTTGAAGAAGTATCGCCAAAAACCATTAAAACATATTTCTGATGCACTGTATTGAGTAATGAAGCCCCTAAATTAATGGCTTGCTCAAATCCAGCGTTGCCTGTTGGTGCATCATATACGATACAATCTTGAGGAATTTGAAGCCGATGCTGCAAAACCATGGCTGTTGCAGGTCCACGATAATCGGGGGTTTTGGTTAAAAAAACCAATGCTCCAATATCTTCCGGATTTATAACAAATTTCTCGAAAATTTGATTTGCTGCTTCAAACCCCAAATCGGCTGTTGTTTGTGGCTCTTTCGCAATAGCAAGTTGGCCTGTTGGATTTTCTAAGAAATCGTTGGGTATTGCTGATGCTAAAGCTGCAATTTTGACATTTTTGTGTGTAAAATACCTCATAATTTCAAATGAATTAAAGACTTAATCTTTTGGCTGGAATGCCAAACACGGTTGTTCCTTTTTTTACTTTGCTTAGCACAACACTGCCAACTCCAACAACTGCTTCTTCTTCCACCATCACATTTTGAATGAGTTTAGCACCCGCATTGATGGAAACACATTGGCTAACGTTGACATAACCTGCAAAAAATGCAAAGGAATTGATTTGACAATAATCGCCAATCTTCACGTCGTGTCCCATAATTACTGAGCTTTGTAAATAGCAAAAGTTGCCAATGGTAACGTCACTCGAAAGCACACAATAGGATTTGATGGCCACGCCAATGCCTAGTTTTACGCTTGGCGACAAATTGGCTGTGGGATGGATCAGATTGATGAACTTTCCCCCTTTAAGCAATATGTTCTCAACTGTTTTTTTTCTATGAAACACATTGCCAATGGCGCAGAAAAAAACATCTTCTTCTTGAACTTCATAATCCATAGGTTTGGATAATATCTTTGGATAACCTAAATCTTCAATATTGGTTTTGTCCTCACTTAAAAAACCTTTGATCTTAAAATCAGGATGATTTCCATAGCAAACGATTGCTAGATCATACGCTTCTCTGGCTAATCCACCTGCACCTATGATTATTAAATTCATTCTTTTTTATTATTATATTTTTATTTTAAAGAAAAACCGCCGTCAAGATTGATTAAAGAACCCGTCATCCATTGAGAAGCATCTGAAAGTAGGTAAATTGCCAAATAAGCAATGTCTTCTGGAGTTCCGTATCTGCCGAGCGGATAATTTTTTTTGTGCGCTTCTAAATCCTCAGTTGACACACCGCCGTTGCTGAGAATGTTTGTTGGAATAAACCCAGGCAAGATGGCGTTGGTACGGATTTGCTTAGAAGCCATTTCAAGTGCCACCGATTTTACCAAAGTGTTTACAGCACCTTTTGTAGCGTTGTACACCGCATTGCCGATGGTCGCTTTTTGTGTTGCAATAGAAGAAATAAACACGATGGAAGCACCTTTTTTAAGTTTTTTAGCGCGCACTAATCTTTGCAACAATCGAATGCTGCTTTTTATATTTATTTCAAACAAATCATCAATCACCTCATCATTAATGAAAGCGATGGGTGCCAATTTTACAGCACCCGCATTGAGCACCAAACCATCTAATGGCTCGATGGAAGCCACTAGCGCGTCTAAATCTTCGACAGCGCTTACATCACAACTTTTGATTTGATGATCAAGACTATTTTTTTGTAGTTTAGCATGCGTTGCTTCTAATTTCTCACTATTCCTTGCAACGATGATTAAATGAGCGCCTTGTTTGGCAGTTTCAATAGCCATGCCTTCCCCTATACCGCTCGAAGCACCGGTGATTAAAATTTTCTTACCTTCTAAAGAAAATAAATGATTCATTGCAATTATTTTCTTTTTTGTATCTCATCCCAAAGAGCTTGGATGGTTTTGATGTTTTTGAATTCGCTGTTTTCAATCACAACCTCAAATTCATCATCAATCATTGCAATGACAGACAAATTAGCAATAGAATCCCATTCGTCAAAAGATCTAAACTCGTCGGCCATTTGGATTTCTCTGTCTTCGATGTCTAAAGTTTCTTTAAACAATTGTAAAAATTTTTCTTGCATGATATTTTATTTTTAATGAATTTCAAATTTACGGTTTTAATGGTTTCCCTTGAAAGGAAGCATTGTGTTATTTTGAGCTGCGTTGATTCCTTCTCTTTTAAAAACTTTGAGAATTGTCATATAAACGATTTTTACGTCTAAAAAAAATGATACATGATCAACATACCACACATCAAATTCAAATTTTTGTTCCCAACTAATTGCATTTCTTCCATTTACTTGTGCCCAACCCGTGATGCCCGGTTTTACTTGATGGCGTCTTTTTTGCGTGAGGTTATATAGCGGTAGGTATTTCACCAATAAAGGACGAGGACCAATCAAACTCATATCGCCCTTCAATACATTAAATAATTGAGGTAGTTCATCTAATGATAATTTTCTCACCCAACCACCCAATGGAGTAATACGATCTTTATCTGGCAAAGGTTTTCCATGCTCATCATAAGCATCTCGCATCGTTTTGAATTTAATGAGTTTAAATATTCTTTCATCTTTACCAGGTCTCGCTTGCGTAAAAAATGGAGTTCCTTGATTGTAGAAAGAAATTCCAAGCGCAACTATCAAAAGTAGTGGAGACAAAAAAACAAGTAATAATAATGCTATTAAAAAGTCTAAAATTGATTTAAGTATAATTTTGTA
>JBEILV010000180.1:0-5439 GCA_040379105.1 Flavobacterium sp. | reverse complement strand
TGTCCATTTTCGTTCGTATAAACAACATCGATCACTTTGTTATTACTTTTATCTTTAACCAATATTTTTGCATTTTTTATAGGTAACGAATTGGTTTCTTCCAAAACTTTAAAATCAACTTTTACAGATGGAATTTCTTTTATTTGATAAATGTTTTTGTTTCCATCTCGATTGCTTGAAAAGAATCCTACATTCCTATCGTTATAATAGATAAAAGCAAAATCATTTCCAGAAGAATTTACGGGTTGTAAGAGATTGATGGGCTTTTTGATACTGCTGTTGAGTTGTACTTTGAAGATGTCCAAACCGCCCAGTCCAAGATGGCCGTTAGATGAGGAATAGAATTCATTTTTTTGTTCATCTAAAAAAGGATAGCGATCGTCAGTAATGGTATTAATCTCATTTCCTAAATTGATGGGCGCACTGTATGACCCATCATCGAGGATGGTAACTTTCCAAACGTCCATCCCACCAAAACCACCGGGCATGTTCGACGAAAAGTAAAGCGTTTTGCTATCGGCTGTTAAAAATGGATCTGAATAGGAATACTCTTTTTCTGTGAAAGACAAGGGTTCGAAATTAGACCAAAAAGAGTTGCTTTCGAAAGTTGATTTAAAAATAGCAAACACTCCATCGGAAAACTCGGTCATGTTTTTGAATTTTGGATTTTTACTCAGGTTTAAACTATAATTTTCGCTCGACATGTATAAAACTTCTTTGTTTTTATTTACAGTGAGCAACTCGTCGTTCCAACGGGTGTTCAATTCGCGGAATTCGTTGATGTTTGTTGCTTCGCCATTTACAAAATTGGAAGTATATACATTCGTAAAGTTTTTACCTGTTTGGTCAGAATTTTCTTTCTGTGCATTTTTGCGTTCTCGGTTCGACACAAAGTAAAAGGTGTTTTCTACCAAAACTCCACCAAATTCATCAAGCTCAGGATTTAATGCCATAGGGCTGATCGTATATCGTGCCCCGCGTTCTATTACCTCGTTCACATAATTTGGGTTTTTTAAGAAGTTAATAGCTCGAGGGTCTTCAGGTCGTTGCTTGCTAAACAAAGTCATTTGTTCTGATGCTTTTGCATAGTCGCCAGCTGCTTTCAACATTTGAGCATACCGAAAATTAAGTTCAGGGTCTGAATCATTTTTTAAGGCTTTCGAATACCATACGATGGCTTGTTCATAATTATATAGTTGATAATAACAATCAGCAAGTCTAGTTTGAATATAGGTTGAGTCTGCTCTTTTAGATTTTGAAAGGTTTAAATATTCTTTGATGGCAAGATTAAATTTATAATCATCAAATAACTTGTCTGCTTTTGTTGGTGTGGTGGTTTGTCCGAATCCTGTAAAAGCTATAAGAAGCAAGGATATGAGGGTGATTTGGTTCATTAAAGTTTTACATTTCATTTTTTTAGTTTTTTTTAGTTTGCAGTGCAAAATTAACCTTGTAGTCATGATTGAATTATTCAATTTTATCCTCAACTATTGGGTTTAGATTTTATTTGCACCACTATTTTTAAATTACTTCAAATAGTTTGTTTTGATGCGAAATGATTCAAATTCTTTTGCTTAAAGTTTCATTTATTGTTGCCAATGCAGATATTTCTGAAGTCTGCAGCGAGCAAGGCGCTGTTTTCCTATCTTGCACCTTTAAATTTAAAAAGGTTTGTTTTGACGCTAGAAATTGTACCCTTTCTTTTGGCTTCCATTGCTTTGACGATTTCGCCTGGACCCGATATTTTGTTTGTGCTCACATTGAGTGTTTCGAAAGGTTTCAAACAAGGATTTTTGACATCCTTGGGTTTGGTTTCAGGAATTATTGTTCACACGACTTTGGTGGCTTTTGGTGTTTCGATTTTTATCCAGAATACTCCGGTTGTTTTCTGGATCATCAAAATTGCAGGAGCGTTGTATTTATTGCGTTTGGCGTTTTTAACGTATCAAGCTCCTGCAACTATTCATTTATCGACTTCTGCTTCGGAACAATCAAAAGGGCAACTTTTTCGACAAGGTTTTTTGATGAATGTGCTCAATCCTAAAGTGACGCTGTTTTTTCTGGCTTTTTTACCCGCTTTTGTCGATCTGAAATCAAATCATGCAGTACTTCATTTCTATACTTTAGGTGGGATTTTTATGTTGCAAGCCTTGCTTATTTTTGGTTTGGTCAGTTGGTTTGCATCCAAATTGTCGGCAACGATTCGTTCCAACACGTCTTTGGGATGGTTTTTCAAATGGTTGCAAATTGTTGTTTTTGTTGCCGTGGCGGTTTTGGTTTTGGTTTAAAAGAAATTTAAAGCAATCACTAAAATAGTACTTACATTGTTGAGGTTTTTTTTAGCGTCAATATGAATTTGAACCTGAAATACGATTCAATTTTTTCTTCATTAAGTTAAGGGCTGGCACTTATACGGAGAATTTATTAGTAATTTCACTCAATAAATCATCGTAATTTCACTTTTTCGGATGAAAACTGAATTTTATTAATTGGTTTAAAAATAGAATATTTTAAATAAATGTTCGTTAATTCAATCAATAGTGATACTTTTGTGTGAAATAACGAACAAATGAGTAGCAAAAGGCAAATATTGTCACCCAAATACATTTCAATCCTTGAAACACTTGGTGAAAATATAAAGTTGGCAAGAAAAAGACGAGGCTTAACCACGATTCAAGTTGCAGAAAGAGCAGATATTGCAAGGTCAACATTGTATGAAATTGAAAAAGGCAGTCCGAAAGTAGCGATGGGTGCTTATTTTAATGTGCTAAAAACACTTGGGTTACAAAATGATTTTTTAAAACTCGCTGCTGATGACGAATTGGGTCGCAAATTACAAGACATTAAACTTCTTTAATTTTTTACAACAATGGCAAATGATAAAACCGACGTATTTGTTTATGCACATTGGTTAGGAATGAACGAACCTAAAATGATCGGAATCTTGTCTGCACATCAAGGCAAAGGGCGGAAATCTTTTAGCTTTGAGTATAAAAAAGATTGGTTAAAATCTAAACAATCTTTTTTATTGGACCCTCATATTCAGTATTTCTCAGGCCCGCAATTTCCTGTTTCAAAAGAGAACTTTGGTATTTTTCTCGATAGCATGCCAGACACTTGGGGCAGCACTTTATTAAAAAGAAGAGCACATTCTTTAGCTAGAAAGCAAGGAAAGTTGCCCTCAAATTTATATGAAATTGATTTTTTGTTGGGGGTTTATGACGAAAGCAGAATGGGAGCTTTAAGATTTAAATTGAATCCGAATGGTGATTTTTTAGACAATTCTTCTCAAAGTCCAACACCACCATGGTCTTCTGTTGGGCAGCTTCAAAATGCAGTAAAAATGATTGAAAGTGATCAAGAAAATGACGAAGTGCAAAAGTGGTTAGCACAATTGATTGCCCCCGGTTCCTCATTAGGTGGCGCAAGACCCAAAGCAAATATAATTGATCAAGATAGCCATTTGTGGATTGCCAAATTTCCTTCAAAAAATGATTCAATTGATAAGGCGGCTTGGGAATTTTTAAGCTATCAATTGGCATTAAAAGCAGGAATTAACATGTCTGAATCAAAACTTTATAAAGTATCTGGTAAGCACAATACTTTTTTTACTAAACGTTTTGATAGAATTAAAAATGAACGCATACATTTTGCGTCTGCAATGACCATGACCGCTAATAATGAAGATATACTCCGAGATGCAACAGCAAGTTATCTCGACATTGCAGAAGCAATTCAACAGTATGGTGCCAATGTGCAAGAGGATTTAGCTCAACTATGGAAAAGGCTTGTATTCAATATTTTAATTTCTAATACTGATGATCATTTAAGAAATCATGGATTTATACTTTGTGACAAAGGATGGTTACTTTCTCCTGCTTATGACATTAACCCCTCTGTAGATAAAAATGGTTTATCGCTCAATATAGACATGGACAATAATGATTTAGATATTGAACTTGCTAAAAGTGTTGGTGCGTATTTTAGATTAAATTCCACCGCAATGAATATGATCATTGATGAAGTAAAACAAGCAGTTAAGCAATGGAAAACAATAGCTAAGGAAATCGGTATCTCAAATGTTGAACAAGAAATAATGAGCTCCGCATTCAAAAGTTAGGATTTGGTATTAATTTCAAATTGTTTGGAATTTTATGCATGAAAAACCCGACTTCCCGTTTCTACATCGTTCACAATTAGAATGCTGTTCGTGATTTTTTCTTGCAAAGCTTCCGAATGTGAAATGATGCCAACCACTCGATTTTCTTTGTGCAATTGTTGTAAAGTTTCGTAAATAATCTCAATGCTTTCGGGGTCTTGCGTGCCAAAACCTTCGTCGATGAAAAAGAAATTCTTGCTGTTTTTACTCAAACTTTGCACGTTTTCTGCCAACGCCAAAGCCAAACACAAAGCCGCTTGAAAAGACTGTCCGCCCGATAAAGTTTTGATGCTTCTCGTGAATCCTTGGTTCAAATAGTCGATGATTTCGAAGTTGTTTTTGTCGTTCAAAGACAAACTTAAACTGTTTTTTGTCATTCGATGGAATCTTTGGTTGGCAATCGCGCATAAATTTCGCAAATAAACTCCCGAAACATATTCTACAAATCCTTGTCCCTTAAATAAATTTGACAATGTTTTTAAGTTCAGACTTCGGTTTTCCAAAGCTTGTTGTTCTTTTTCAAATTGTTGTTTTTCAGTGAGTTTCTTTTGCAAATCTTCCATTTCTTTGACAACAGACATTTGTTTTGCAAGCAACTCCGTAACTTCGTTTTTACTTTCTGTTAAAGCTGTTTTTTGGGCTTCAAATGTTGCGGCATCAAAAATGACTCCCGAAGTTTGAATTTCTAAATGCAAGAGTTGAGATTTTAATTGTTGCCATTCATTTTCAAAGTCTTGGATTTGTTTTCTGGTTTTCGAAACATCAAAAGGCAATGAAAGAATTTCAGTGATTTTTTCAATGGTTGTGGTTGGATGTTGCAATAATAAATTGGAAATATCTTCTTTTAAGGTGTTGATATTCAGTTTTAAATCGTCTAAATGATGTTTCAAATGTTTGATTTCACTTTCCAATTGGATGTTTTTTTTGTCTTGTTCCAAAAGTTGGTTTTGCAAAGTGATGAATTTGTTTTTCACTTCTTTGATTTTCAGCGCTAAATCGTTCATTTGTTGTTGAATATGTGAAATTTCAACGGTTTCAAAATCTTCCCATTTCAAAATCAACAGTCCATTTTTCAAGGTGGAAGTCGTAGCGATCCTACTTTCTCTTTCCAATTTGAGAGCGGTCAACAAATCTTTCGATTGGTTCATTTTTCTTTGCGATTCGGATTGCAACTTTCGATTTTCATCAATCAATACATTTCTGTTTTTGATGTTTTGTTGCATCGTTCTTTGTTCATTTTCAATCGTTTCGAATGCATTTTCGTCTTCCTTTTCGAAATT
>JBEILV010000179.1:0-5641 GCA_040379105.1 Flavobacterium sp. | reverse complement strand
TTCTAGCAGGGCAGTCTACTCGATTGTGTGTTCGTTTTTATTTTTGTTCATATTGTTTTGTCCATTTAGGTTTCATTTTTGCAAATATTATTGTAGCAACTGTCATCACTAAAAATATACTTACCCCAGTTAAAATACCAAATAATTGTCTTTTATTCGGTAAATCGTATATAAATGGGATTCTTGTTAAAATTTCAGCACAAAAAGCACAATATAGTCCAACAACACTCCAATACATATAATTAAAATGAACTAATAAATAATTTTTAAAATTTTTAACTAATACTGGATAAATTCCTAATAGAAGTGTTAAACAACTTACTACAGCAAACCAGTGAAAAATTCCAAATTTCCCAAAAAGTTTATAAATCATAAACGCTGTAATATTTAATATAACCATCGAAATGGCATAGATATATCCAATTTGTTTATGCCTTTTTGTACCTTTTGTTGTTATCAAAACAACCAATCCTGTAATTAATGCAATAATTGAAACAATTAAATGTATTAATCCTGTCGCTCCACTTACGATATTGTCCATATGTTTAATTTATGTTAAGTTCTGTTATGCGTTGTGTTGGTCAAAAATGACACACAACTAGTAAATATCCGCAACTTTATGTAACATTTCCATTGCGTTTTCAATTTCTCAAAAGTAAACCTTAAAACATTCTCACGCAATACCAGAAAACACGTAATCTCTAATTCGTGTAAACACGTATTTTGATATACGTATAAACACGTATTCGTTGCTTCTACTCTTTCAAAAAGCCGTATTCATAGACTTTGGGTTTTATTTTATCGGCGAGGATGCTGAGTTGATTGCGAAGGTGGTTGATTAATTCCATGTAATGTGCATCGTCGCTTTTTGAGTTCATTCTGCCTTGGTCGTTTCTGCCTTGAAAATAAGCGCGAATGTCATACAAACTGGCATTAATCCCCCCCGCCCCCGAATGGGGAGCTTGCCCACTTTGGGAGTTGAATGTTCGGTTGGTGGTTGGATGGGCAATGCTTTTGTGATAGTAAATCCACAAAGCTCTGCCCGCATCAAAAACGGCGGTAGCTTCTTCGGAAAAGGTTCTTTTTGATGTCGGGGCGGTGGTTGCGCCAAACAAATCGGTGTTGGTTTCGGGTTGGATTTTTCCTTGGATGAAATCGGTCATGAAATGACTTTCAAACCTGTTTTGCGCATTCACTTCTTGCTCCGTAAATGGAATCCAATGGTTGGTGCTATCAAATGATGTTACTTTATTCTGACCATGAAATAATGAATAAGCCAAACAATCATTGTGAAACTCAAAATTATTCCTCCAATTATCATTAGGATGTAAAAATTGATCTCGATTATTTAGCCACTCTGGATTTATAACTTGACGAATTGCCAAGTAAATCGTCATTATAATTAAATTGTCTTTAGTAATTTTTGCAGTCTTATGTTGCTTTATATCGCTTTCAGTAGGTTTTAAAGTTATATAAACACCGTTTTGTTGCTGCATGTCAACACCTGGTAATATCAAATATCCTAATGGGTCATTAATTTTATCATAATAAATACGTAACCAACTACTTATAAAATCTTTAGAACCGAAAGCATGAAATGATTTGACCCCAATAAATTCTGAATACTTATTTATAATATCTGTTTCAACTCTTTCAATTTCAATCTTCTTTGAAAGATCCCAAATTAAAAAACCGATTGGAAATTTACCCTTTACATTATCAAAAGAATCAGCTTCACAAATGAATCCTTTCTCAAATTGACCTTTGAAGTATTGTCTGAACTTCAAAAAATTTTGGGAATTAATATACTTCAAAGTGCTAAATGAAGCCAAAATACAACTTGGTATTTCATCATGAATTCTAAGAAAAAATTGAGCAAACAATTCACGAGTTGCAGTCCCTACAGCTTTATTAAATTTACTGTAAATTCTACTCGTATTTGCAACACTTGATTTGTGGTCACCTTCACCTGCAAATGTTGTTCTATTGCCGTGTTCCGCATACGGAGGATTGATGTAAACAATAAGCTTTTTTCTTTTCTCTGGGTTGTTGATTATGTCTTGCAAAGATTGTGGCAGTTTACTGAAATCGTCGTTCAGAAAATCGAACTGAAACACGTGGTTTTTCAATAGGTTGGCGCCGTGGTCGATGCGTTCGTGCATCACGTTGATGTCGGCTTGGTCTAAAGTGCTGGCGTAGATGTTGTATTTGTTGGTCAAGCCTGCCAAGAGGTTGCCTGTGCCGGCAGCGCAATCCCAGATGTAATAATCGTCTTGCCAGTTTTCGCCCAAATAGTCGGTGAGGTATTTTTGGGAAAGTTCTACCCAAATGCGGGGCGTGAAGAAAGCACCTTTGCGCTCACGGATGTCTTGCGGCACCAACAAATCGCGTCGCTCTATGATGTAGTCTTGAAATTCCTTGATGGGCGGACGTTTGTAGCGTTTCCAAAACTGCTGATAGGTTTCTTTTATCTTGATGTTGATGGTGGCATCAAACATTTGGCGGATGTTTTCTTTGGCAATTTTATATCCTTGATTTTGAAAAACTACAAAAAGGTTGTCGCGAATCGTGATGTCGTCGTCGATGCTGTTGGTGTCTTTGTCGTCCACAAACAAATCGGCCAAATAGAAATCGCTGTCAAGAATATTGGCTTTTTTGAGTTGTTCCCAATTCACGTCAATGATGGGTTTCACGATCTCGAGCCAACGGAGATAAATCGGGATAAAATTGTTTTTGTCTATTCTGATTTTGCTGGTTTCGGTGGCTTTGGCAATGTTGTTGGCAATGAAGTGTTTGAGTTCCTTTTCGTCGGCGAGATAGTCATACACATAACTATTTTGCCTGAGATTGGTTTCGATGCGCGCTTTGATGAGTTGAAACTCTTTGGTTTCGTGGTTGCTTGGTGTGACGTTCCAATTGAAATCGTTGAGATAGAAAATATCTTGAATGTTGATGTAGGGCACAAAGGCAATTTTCTTAAAATCGAAAGCTCCGAGAAAAGCGGGTGGCAAGGTTTTATCGAAAGTTCTGGCTTTGCCGATGGTTAAAATGAGTTGAACAAACATGGTGGCAATGTCGAAATTGCCGGTTTTGGCTTCTGCCCACAAAAGCGGTGTTCGTCCGAAAAGGTTGTCTTGCTTCGGGAAAACAGTGAAATCGATGTTGCCAAGAATTTCAGTCGTGTCGAATTGTTTGAACCAATCTGCGCCTACTTTGTTTTTAAGTTCTTCTTCGCGGATGTTTTTATATTTCATGGTGGGTTGTGTGGTGGTTTGATGCTGTTGATGTAATTGTTTCACTTGATTGATGCTGCATATAAAGTGAATTGGTTCTGCTGATTTTTTGTGTTTGAAAAAACTTTGACGAATATAGAAAAATTAAGCTGAAAACGTATGCGATTGTTTTTGAATGCGAGATGGTTTTTAGCCGCTGATTCGCTGATTTTTTTGATTTCGAAATGGAACGCTGATTTAGCTGATGTACATGATTTTCGCTGTTTTTTTTGATTTATCCTTTTTCCAAACAAGTGCTGGGTTCAATTAAAAAATCTTTGTCAAAGTTTGAAACTTTGACAAAGATGGTCTCGAATTTGATTTTTTTATTTCTTCGAACGATTTTTCGATTCAATACGTTGTCGGTTGCTCCCGATTGAAGTGGAAAGCTTGGTGCTGCTTTTGGCTATTTTATCGTAACAAACCCACAGAGATTGGAATGAGCAGAATACAAGTGCTAAAGCTTAAAATATTGTACCTAAATTACTTACTTTTTTGCAAAACAGTTATCCAAGATTTTTCGAAACCTAATGCTTCTAAGACTACATCTTTGTTGAGTTTTTCGGGTTGTTTGATTTTTATTACTAAACATTTTTCGGGAACTTCTTCTACTATTGTAAATTGAGAGCCGTGCGGTTGCCATGTAAAACAATGTTCACCATTTTTAATGTTTGTACCAGTAAGATTGCCGTTTTTATTCCATTCCCATTGATAAAGTTCGTAATCATATCTGATGGTATCAAATTCAAATACTAAAACTTCTGATAAATCATCAGATTTTAAAAGCACTACTGTTCGAAGATGTTTATACTTCTCCCGAATTGAAGACACACGCTCATTCCAAATTTCGAGCACTAGTTTTCCGATTAATTGTGGATCAACCTTTTGATCGCTTCTTTCACCAAATGAGTAATTAGGCGAGTTTCGCCCTGAAATCAGCCTAACTTTTTTCTGTTTAGAAGGATATTTGGCTTTGACTGTTTTTGCACCCCAAGCTGTATTCCCCATCACAACATCATCCAAACCAACATTTGAGGGTTTCCAATCTGCTCCAATGCAGTTTGCGAAAATACTTTCCCATTCCGACCCTTCTAACTCTGGTTTACCTTTTGAAGCTAAAAGGTAGATTATTTCTTTTCCTACTAGAAAAGGAAAGTCTTTTGGAAACTCGTTTAATGGGAATGCTGCAACAGATTTGTTGACAGTTCTAAGTTTTGGAGATTGGTTATTTTCCATAGCTTTCTTCATATTCTCTTAATACTAAAGTCATATCCATTGAAACAGCAACAAAAGGTAAAAGTTTTAATATAACAGCTTTCACTAAGTTAACTGGGACTGCATTTCCTGCTTGCTTTTTTGCTTGACCATCTGAAACAACTATTTTGTAATCGTCAGGAAATCCTTGCAAACGAAACATTTCTCTTGGTGTCAACCTTCTTTCGCCATTTACGAGTAGATAATTGTGAGATGCCCCTGAACGCAATGCACAAGAATAAGGGTAAGAACAAATATTTCCTGATTTATTTTCGTGCCAAATTGATAAATTATATGCTGATTTATGTTTGCTTTTTCTTTTCTCCAAAATCATTTCAGAAGCGTAGTATTTTGAATCGACTTTCTTTTCTAAAATTTCTGATAATGATTTGAAAGGTTTTACGGGTGCAGGAAAATTAAACAAAATAGGCTCTCTGTGACCAACAATTATAATTCGTTCTCTTTTTTGAGGAAGTCCAAAATCAAGAGCATTTAGAACTGCAAATCTAACATTATATCCCAATTCTTTTTCGAGAACATTTACTATTGTTTTTAAAGTATTTCCGCCATCATGTCCGAAAAGTTGTTTAACATTTTCGAGCACAAATGCTTTTGGTTTTTTGTGTTTTAAGATTCTGGCAATATCAAAAAATAAAGTGCCACGAACATCATTAAAGCCTTGCATTTTTCCTATAATACTAAACGATTGACATGGAAAACCTGCAAATAAAATATCATGATCGGGAATATCTTGTTCATTAATTTTTGTAATATCCCCAAATGGTCTTTCACCAAAATTTGCTTCATAACTTTCCTGACAAAATGTATCTATATCGGAAGAGAAAACACATTCAGGAATAATATCGTTTTCGATACAAGCTTGATCCATTGCAGTTCTAAAGCCTCCAACACCACAAAAAAGGTCAATAAATTTTATCTTTTCCATTTTTATTTTTTTTAAATTTTAACGAAAAAATACTACTTTGTCATTTTTAACTTCCCAAAAGTAAACTTTAATTATTTGAAATGCAATACTTGAAAACAAGTCATTTGTTACGTAGAAATATGGAGTCATGAAAATTGATGCTATTGTTTTCCCTTTTTTCGATTACGAA
>JBEILV010000178.1:0-5650 GCA_040379105.1 Flavobacterium sp. | reverse complement strand
TTGAAAACCGTTTGGTCTTCAAAAATGAGATATTGTCCTTTGATGCCCGCCAAATTGCCTTCATAAAAAGGCGACTTATCAAGTGTTAAACCATTCACTTTTTTGGGATAACTCAAAACAGGATAATTCATTTTGACATTTTGTGCCAACGTTGCATCGAAAAATGGTCTATTAAATTTGTGATTATTCCTTTACTAATTTTTTCTTTTCTAATAACTCAAAATTAATTTTAGTCTGCTCAAATTGTTCTTTTACAACATTAATTATTTTCTCAGAAACTATATCTGAGATTTCATTGATAGTCATGTCGCTTTGTATTAAATTTTTTCTAATTGGTTTTTCTTTAATTACTGTAAAAGCTTCTCTATTTTGATAAGAATTCGCAGTATGCTTTTCGTTAAATAATAAAGTTTTCATAATTTATTTTTTGAAATAGTTATCGAAAAAATGCTGATTTAGTTCAGGTCTAAAATAGTGTTTCCGTTTTATCCATACAAATCCATCGCCTTTTGAAATGATTGCTACATCAACTGGACCACCAACACTTTCTTCTGCAAAAGTAATCCTTCTTTTTAAATATGTCAAATATATCAAACTTTCTGCCATTTCTGAAAGATCTTCTTTTGCTAAATTACTTACCGCATTCATAAGGGGTAAAATATGATGTTCGCGTTTTATTTGTTGGTTCAACTCTTTGAATTCTGAGACAACTAAATTCAAATCAAGATTTTGAATTTGTTCTTTTAAAAGTGGATTGGTTTCAGCTATGATATCAATAATTGCTTTATTATATCTTTCAAACAAAGCCTTAAAATTATTTAAATATATATTATCAAGCGTTGGGTCTATTCCAGTAAGAATAGTATCAATAACATCAGTTTGCGCAAAAGCACAAACTGCACCACTATTATAATTTGAAATTGAGGACGCTCGATTTCTATCTACATAGTAACGCAATCTATTATCAAGGACGAAAGAAATATTAACTGGAATTAGTTGCGGATATATCTCATCTTCGCCAAAACCTGTAAATATTAAACCCGTATAGCTTGAAGCCTCTTCTTGCGCCCTTAAAACATAAAAAATAGATAGTTTCAATTTTTCTACTATTGAAGAAGTGATCAAAATTTCCTTTTCTATAAATCGATATTGAATAATTTTTGAAATAACATCATTAGAATATTCACTAAACATTTCAAAAGAATAATCAACAAATTCTGGACAAAACTCTGAAATATGACACCAATCAGAGTTTACAATATCCAAAAATGATTCGAAAAAATTTAAGAATTTTGTGGTGTTTTCAATTGTGATGTTTCTTTTTTCTATGTTATCAATCAGATCTTCGTCCTTATTACAAACATCTTGAATCAAAGAATTAATAATTTCGTTAATAAAACTTTCGAAGTAAGATTTCTGAGTATCAACATCGGTATAAAAATTTCTAATCTTCAAAAATTCTATAAAATCTTGCTTGTATTCATACAATGTTGAAAAATGAGTATCACCTAATTTGTTTCGATATATTTTAATTATTGTCTCCCAAGGGGTTGACATAAATGTTGCTGAATTATATATCATAATACCTACTGGGTGATGTTTTGAAAGTGTAAAAACTTTGTTAGCTTTATTAAAAATTTTACTTCCAGTATTACCACCTATTGTAACAGCACTATCGGCTGCTATTGCGATTGCATGCTTATTTAAAATTCCTACAACTGCTGTCATTTATATTCAAAAATTAAATTATTGAACACAAATCTAAAAATTTGTAACCAATATTCAATTTCAATGTCCGAGTTTTATTTTTACAATATACCCTTCATGGTTTCGGATGTTGAAAACCGTTTGGTCTTCAAAAATGAGATATTGTCCTTTGATGCCCGCCAAATTGCCTTCATAAAAAGGCGACTTATCGAGTGTCAAACTATTCACTTTTTTGGGATAACTCAAAACAGGATAATGCAACTGATAATTTTGAGCCAACGTTGCATCGAAAAATGGTTGCACTTCTAGCGGCAATTTTTCTTTGAGTTCGTTTCTTTTGAGCAACAAATCAATGTTGGGGACTTCGTTTTGCAACATTTTTCGCCAATTGGTTTTATCTACAAAAAAATCTTTCAACGCCACCTCAGCAATACCCGCCAAATATCGATTGGGCACTTCCACAATCGGAATAGCTTCGACTGCACCTTGATCGATCCAACGCGTTGGGACTTGAGTTTTTCTTGTGACGCCCACTTTCACTTCGCTTGACAAAGCCAAATAAACAATGTGGGGTTGTAGTTGCACTTTCATTTCATAATCCAAATCGCGGTCCTCGATGCCTAAATGAGCGGTACTCAATTCGGGTCGCATGATCCAATCGCCGGCAGAAGCACTCGAAGTGGAACAATCGTAGCAAAATCCTTGACGAAAAATCTTCTTTTTTTTGCCACAATTCAAACATTGATACCCTAAAAATTCAAACGACATCGATTTTCCGAGCAATTGATTGAGGTTAAGAAAATCATTTTCAAACACCAAATAATACTGAATCGGCGATAAAAATTCGGTTTGCATCTTTGTAAGCGTTCCTTCGATGGTCATGTTGATTATTTTTAGAATAGAAACAACAAATTTAATCGAAGTTTATCCTTTTATTGTTAACAAAACAAAGATGTTTCTTTGAAAACCATTAAAAAAACAAGACCACGAACTGCCAAGCAACCTACATCTGAACACGTCTGTGAATTTTAAACCGAAAAGTATTCTCCGTCAGCAAAGCATTTGCTTTGGTCGGTATAGTAAAACATCAACGGGTTTAAAAAAGATTCACTTTGAATTGTTTTAAACAAAGATATTCGCTGCAAAATAGCTTTAATGAACTCAAATCCAATTTCTTGTAAGAAAAACAAAACACTATAATTCAAATTCTACTTGCATTTAAAATCTGAAAAAATTATTTACGAGTTAACTAAAAAACAAAAAAAGACGAAAAAATTAATTTCCGCCTTTTAGGTTTTTCAAAGTAAGTTTTCTTATTTAATCGGAATTTGTTCCAAAATGGCAACAACATATTTCCAAAATTTTTGTGTGGATGCAATAGATGCACGTTCGTCGGGAGAGTGCGCGCCGTGAATGGTAGGTCCGAATGAAATCATGTCCATTTTATGATAATTAGTACCTAAAATGCCACATTCTAATCCTGCATGACAAGCCACCACTCGGGGTTGCGATCCGTTTTGTTGTTCGTAAATATGTTTCAAAACCTCAAGAATCGGCGAGTTGACGTTCGGAGTCCAACCGGGATATGAGCCACCGAAAGTGACCTCACAACCAATCAATTCGAAGGTGGAACGCAAGGCATTCGCCAAGTCAAATTTTGAAGATTCAACAGAAGATCGAGTCAAACACTGGATCGTAATTTCGCCTTTTTCAACCGTTACTTTTGCAACGTTGTTGGATGTTTCTACCAAATCGGGCATCGTGGCACTCATTCTATAAACGCCATTGTGCGCAGCATACAAAGCACGAATCAATCCTTCTTGCACGCCCAAATCCATCACCATCGTAGGCAAAGAAATGGGCTCAATTTCGATGGATAAATTAGGTTCCGTGGTTTTGTATTCTTCTTTAATTTCGTGAATGATTTGTTGAAAATCCATTTCAAAAGCTCCCGAAAACATTTCTGCAATGACCACTTTTGCCACACTTTCGCGAGGGATGGCATTGCGCAAACTTCCGCCGTGAATGGACGCAATTTGCAGTCCGAAATTTTCAAAACCATCAAAAAGCAATCGGTTCATGATTTTGTTGGCATTTCCAAAACCTTTGTGGATGTCCATGCCCGAATGTCCGCCTTGCAAACCACGCACCATGATTTGAAACCCGATAGAACCTTCGGGAGTTGCCTCTTCTATAAAATTTCTTTGCGCCGTTACGTCGATGCCGCCCGCACAACCAATGTCGATTTCGTCGTCTTCTTCAGTATCGAGATTCAATAGGATTTCGCCTTCTAGCAAACCGCCTTTCAAACCCATGGCTCCCGTCATGCCCGTTTCTTCATCAATTGTAAACAATGCTTCGATGGCAGGATGTTGCAAAGTGGTACTTTCTAAAACCGCCATGATGGTGGCCACGCCCAAACCGTTGTCGGCACCAAGCGTTGTACCTTTGGCTTTTACCCAACCGTTTTCAACATACATTTCAATGCCTTGCGTGTTGAAATCGAACACCGTATCGTTGTTTTTTTGATGCACCATGTCTAAATGCGATTGCATCACCACGGTTTTTCGGTTTTCCATGCCTGCGGTGGCTGGTTTTTTAATGATAACGTTGCCAACTTCGTCTTTAAAAGTGGGCAAACCTAACTGCGCACCAAAATCGAGCATGAATTGAATCACACGTTCTTCTTTCTTCGAAGGTCGAGGCACGGCGTTCAAATCGGCAAATTTATTCCATAAAGCTTTGGGCTCAAGTGTTCTGATTTCTGTACTCATTGATAATTTATTTTTAAAAAATGAAACGAATGTAGGATTTTCAAAGTTTGAATAACCTCAAAAATTGAAAAACTTAGATTTTGTAAAGTTAAGCTCTCAAGCGAAAAGTGCAAAAAATTGGATTGAAAAAGAATCAAAAAAATCATTGATTGCTCATCCAAAAAAACTGCAATTTCCCGATTTTTATTTAAATTTCTAATATTGTTTGGTCGAAAGCAAAACCAATGTGCAAGCCACTTCCACCTGAATGTTGTTCAATTTCAACAACTGATAAAATTCTGGATTTTCGGTGCCTGGATTAAAAATTACTCTTTTGGGTTTTGCCTCAATGATATAATTGTAATAATCTCTTTGGCGCGCTGGATTCAAGTACAAAGTAACCGTATGAATTTGCGTCAGTGGCATCATTTTAGTATGAATATTCACATTTTCAACCGTTCCCGCTTTTTGACCAATGGCTAAAACAGTATAATCGTTGGCAAGCAACATTTGAATCGCCTTGAAAGCATAGCGTTCGGGGTTGGTCGAAGCACCCAAAACGAGTGTTTTTTTATTTTTCATGAAAATTGGACTTTTTTAAGACTTCAAAATTAGGCTAAAACTTTTATCAATCCACAAAAAATCCTCCTAATTGGGTTCTGCTTTTCGTCAAATCTAGTTGAACCTCTCCGCAACCCACTTTAAATAAGTCATAGAAAATGCTATCGCGCAACACAATGCGCAGATTGGTTTCAAAAGTTTATCCAGAAAAATAATGAGAGCCCATCGCTTGGGCTACATTTTATCCCTGTTCCCGCTTTTGCTTCAATCTTTTGGGCAAGGCCAGTCCTTAAACCAAACGAAGAGGCGATGATGCCCAAAAGGATTTCCGCGTCAATCGGGAGCAAACATGAACTTTTTGCATTAAATAATCTTTTTTTTGAAACACAATTTGATCGTCTTTTTTCAGATCGGGCATCCACTTAAATCAAATATGCACTTTCGAACATTTTTTTTCACTTCCAAACAGACCGAGGTTTGCTTCCCAAAAAAGCAAAACCTCGGAAACCCGAGCACTGCTGCGAACGGACCGAGGTTTGCTTCCCAAAAAAGCAAAACCTCGGAAACCCGAGCACTGCTGCGAACAGACCGAGGTTTGCTTCCCAAAAAAGCAAAACCTCGGAAACCCG
>JBEILV010000177.1:0-5679 GCA_040379105.1 Flavobacterium sp. | reverse complement strand
CTTCTGAAAACCATTAGCTATGACAATTATCTGTCCTTGATCAAAAAAACAGTAAACCCAAGCTGTTAGCTGCTGTCGTTCTTTCGATTGTCACGTATTCTTTGTTTTATTTGTTAAAATACGCAAGTCTGTTTGACCAATAAAAATCAAATTGCTCCGTTGTCATATTAAGATATCTTTCACTAAGGCTTCTCCAGTTGTCAGGATGTTTATCTCTTAAATGAAAAATTACAATGTCGTGTGTGCTTGGCTGGTCAAAATCCTTCTCATAAAATTTAATATTATAGTTAGATTTTTTATAATGGCCTTTCCATCTACTAAACTGATCAAGATAATAGAAAAGTATTTTAACACAAACAGAATTTAAATCTTCAATCTCAACTTCAATTTGATTTTTAGAAATGTTTGAAGCGTAATGGGATTTTATTTTTTCATAATTGCTTCTTAAAATTTCAATTGCGCTTTCTGCTGAGTCATCAATTAAAATAGTTTGTCCATTAAATTCCACATTCACTTTCCCAAATGTTGTTTTGGAAATGTCTATTTCTATTTTGTCTAGTATTATTTTCAAACCTGTTTTTTTGTGTCTTGTTCCTAAGGTTACAGCTAACTAATTAACACCCATAACAAACTTCCTTACATCCGCCCATTTTCGAGCACATTACCGTTTATCTTAAATTTATTCTCAAAAATAATCAAAATAGCTATGGTTGTAACTAAAAATGAGGCAAGATTAGTGATACATAGTTTGAAACTTGTCGAACTTTTGTAGAATTAAAAACCCAACAAGCTTTCGGATGTTGGGTTTAGTTTTGTAAAGAGAAATTCTATTTGGATGCGAGAAATTTGTTACCACCATCGATGAGTCGAATAAATTCAGCTTTGTAGCCTTCTTCGTCGTTGGTCATGCCTTCTTTAGCTAGTTTTTTAATGTCGGAAAGTGCTTTATTTTGAACAAGTTTTGAATCTCTTAAGTTCAATCCAAACCATGCCACAGCCGCTGTAAATTTGAAATCATTGGTTGCATTTTGCAGTGACGTTGCGTTGTTAGAAATGATGTTGACCATTTCAATACTCTTGTCGCCGTCTGGTTTTTTGTATCTAAATTTAATGGTTGCCAATTCATTTTGATAGTTTTCGTCTGATGGCAAAGGTTTAGAATATTTTGTTTCATTCACGGGTTCAAAATAGTCCGATGTAACATTCATGGGCACAATTTCATACAAAGCCGTTACCGTATGTCCGCTGCCCAATTCGCCTGCGTCAATTGCGTCATTTTTAAAATCTTCGGGTCTTAGTTTTCTGTTTTCATAACCAATCAATCGATAAGCTTGCACCAAAGCGGGATTGAATTCTATCTGGATTTTGACATCTTTGGCAATCGCAAACATCGAACCTTTAAACTCTTTGCCTAAAAAACGATTGGCTTCTTGGATGTTGTCGATATAAGCATAATTTCCATTGCCTTTGTTGGCTAAAGTTTCCATTTTACTGTCTTTATAATTGCCCATGCCAAAACCTAAACAAGTAAGAAAAATGCCAGATTTACGTTGTTCTTCAATCAAGCGTTCCATATCGTTGTCGGAAGAAGCGCCCACGTTAAAATCGCCGTCTGTGGCAAGCACCACTCGATTGTTTCCGCCTTTGATAAAGTTTTCTTTGGCGGTTTTGTATGCCAACAAAATGCCTGCGCCACCCGCTGTGCTTCCACCCGATTGCAATTGATCTAAAGCATCGATGATGGTCATTTTTTTGTTGCCAGAAGTGGGTGGCAAAACCATTCCCGCAGCTCCCGCATAAACCACAATCGAAACTTTGTCGTCGGCTCGCAATTGATCGACTAAAACTTTCATAGATTCTTTCAGCAATGGCAATTTGTTTGACTGATTCATTGAGCCCGACACGTCAATCAAGAACACAAAATTGGAAGCAGGCAAATTGGAATCGTCAATGTTTTTGCCTTGCAGGCCAATTCTGACCATTTTATTGTTTGTATTCCACGGACAATCGCTGTATTCGGAATGTATAGAAAAAGGATGCTTGTCGGTAGGTTGAGCATAATCATATTTGAAAAAATTGACCATTTCTTCAATCCGAACGGCATCTTTTGGCACTTTCTGTCCGTTGTTGATCATGCGGCGAATGTTGGTGTAGGAGGCATTGTCCACATCGATTGAAAAAGTAGAAAGTGGAGATGCTTTCGGACTTTCAAACACATTTTCAACATACGTTTCGTATTCTTCGTGGTCGTCGACTAATGGAATTATATCGATCGGTGGGATTGGATTTTGATTGAGCGAATTGATTTCTTCTTTGGAAAGTCCTGTTTTTGTGTTGACAATAATCACTCCGTTTGAACCTCTGTTTCCATAGATGGAAGTAGCATTAGCGTCTTTTAAAACCGTAACGCTGGCAAATTTTGTTGGATCCAAATTTCTAAAACTTTCAGCATTTAAAGGCACGCCATCCACCACATACAAAGGCTCTGCATTTGATTTAATCGAAGCGGCACCTCTCAATACTACTGCTGATGAAGCATTTGGTTGACCACTTCCCGAACTAATAGTAAGCCCAGGCACTTGACCTTGAAGCGTATGCACTAAACTACTATTGGAGCGACTTTCTATGGTGCGTGCACTGACAACTGCAGAAGAAACACTTGACTTATTTTTGGTTGTAATCGCATGAGCTACCACTAATACTTCATCTAAAACTTGCATGTCTTCTTCTAAAAAGACGTTAATTTCTAGCGTTTGATCCACTTTTATCTCCAAAGCTTTCATTCCGATGTAAGCAAATCGAAGCACATCGTCTTTTTTAGCTTTCAGGCTGTATTTTCCATCAATATCCGTTTGAACACCCACTGTTGTGTTTTTTACAGTCACCATAACGCCCGCCAAAGGTCCAGAAGCATCAGAAACGACCCCAAATACGGTTTGATTTTGCGCCATTGCTACGAAACAAATAAGCATAGCAAGGACTGATGAAAATGTTTTGAAATTTTTCATAATGTTGATTTTTAAAGTGTGAATGTTTAATTTTTATTTTTGAAAATTTTTGAAAAAAATGTATTTATGGTAAATCTGAATTCCTTTCTAAAAAAACATACATATTGAAACCCATAACTAAATTAAACGCTATAAATCAATAAGTTTTTTTTTTTTAAGTAATTACAAACCTCCTGATTTTTAAAAAAATTCTTTGTTTTTTATAGAATCATTTGAATGCTTTTTTATGAATTTTATCGATTCAACACCGCTTTCATTTCTAAATTTGGTTAAGTTGACATCAACTTGTTTTTTTTTCGCAACTTTTACGAATTTATTCAAATAATCATCTTTGGTAAACAATAAATAATCGCCCTTTCTTGCTCTAATTTTATAATAACCTTTTGCATTAGATTGAGTTTGTATGTTTTTCCCCTGAATTTTTATAGTAACGCCCGGCAATGGTCCTGAAGCATCAGAAACGACCCCAAATACGGTTTGATTTTGCGCCATTGCTACGAAACAAATAAGCATAGCAAGGACTGATGAAAATGTTTTAAAATTTTTCATAATGTTGATTTTTAATAAGTTAGTACTGATTTGCTACTTTTTTAATGCAGCGGGTTTTCCATCTTTTGTAGTGATGATGACAACACCTTTTTTTCCTTTATCACCATATTTTGAAACGGCTTCTTCATCCTGCAGTATGGAAACTGTTTCAATTTTTTGCTTGTCTAAAGGCGAATACGGGCTGGTCGGCTTGGGACCAAATACTTCTTGTTCTGAATATTCTACTCCATTGATGATGTACAAAGGCTCATTCAACACCCTGATTTCCTCAATCTCAGTTGGGTCAATTTCATTGAGTTTTTGAAGACTTTCTGCTTTATTATCAATCACAAGCAATGGTTTTTCTTTCTCGTTGGAAACTTTTTTACGTTTGTTTCTTTTTTTTAAATCCATTCTCGTTTTTTTATCTGCAAGAATTTTTTGCCTTTGCTTTTTATTATCATTTACATACGTCACTTTTGAAACTACCTCAACATTGTTTTTCACTACTGTAGAATCAAATTTAAAAGCAGAGGCAACTAACGTGTTTTCGGGAATCCTAATGGGTGTAGCAATACTATCAAAAGTTAGCACCTCGCTTTTTAATGTTTTTGCTTGTACAACAACTATATAATGCTGAAGAGAATCTCTCACGATTTGAACTTCATCATTTTCAAAAATGTCTGACTCTTGAAAAACTACTGAATCGTGCAAAATGATTGGCTTTTCAACAGCTGTAAATGTCACCGTGTTTTTAGGGTTTAAAACACTGTCTCTTTTTATTTTTACCGTATCAATAATAACAATTTCAGTTTTGGGAACGATTGTTTTTTTGTCGTCTTTTAAAAAATGATAACCCAACGAAACGACCAATAAAACCGATGCCACCACGGCAATATTTTTTAGAAGCGTATTTTCCTTTGTCAATATTTTTTGGTCTAACTTGCCTTCCACGCTACTCCAAACCCTGTCCATGCCTGGAAAATCCTTTTGCTCTGCGTTGTTGGCTGCATTTTTAAATTGTTCGAATATTTTATCTTCTTTTTTCATGGCTTAATTTGCGTTTTGATAATAAAACTTGGTAATCAGTTCTTTCAGTTTTGTTTTTGCAACATTCAACTGCGATTTGGATGTTCCTTCCGAAACCTGCAACATTTGAGCAATTTCTTTGTGTCCATAACCTTCGATAACAAACAAATTGAAAATTGTTTTGCAACCTTCTGGGAGCAAATCCAAAAGTTTTAACAAATCTTCTTCTTCCAATTGCGTATCTTCGGGAGCTTCGGGATGCAGATAAATAGAAGTGTCTTCTAAATACAAATTGAAATTGACCTTCTTTTTCAACTGCAATAAACATTGATTGACTGTAATTTTCCTTGCCCAAGCTTCAAAAGCACCGAGCTCTTTCAATTGTTCAATTTTGGTAAAAATGGTGTAAAAAGCATCTGCCAAAACTTCTTCAATTTCTTCTTCTTTTTTCAAATAGCGTTTGCATGTGCGATACAATTTGGGCGACATATATTCATACACGTGACGTTGTGAATCTCGTTGCATTTTTTTACATCCTACTATTTGAATTGGGTCAATCACGAAAGCTCTTTTTTATATAGAGCACAATGTAATGGAAAAGGTTGGGAAGCAAGTGAAATATTTTTCGAAATATTTACAATGCATCAATAAAAATTAAAATATCTATTTAAAAATCAACAAGTTAATTTGCTGGTCAATTTAAAAATAAATTTGAGAAATATCTTGAAGAAAATAATTTAGCAACGCTTTTCGCTTTTTCAACATAGTACAACTAGGTTTTGAAACCTATTTTAGAAATTTTAAAACGAATCGCACGCACATTGAATTTTGCTTCGATCCATTGGCAATCCATTGACGCACTCGTTCTGACACAGCATTTATTTGCTAACTACATTTGCCTTAAAACAGGATTTTGAAGGTACTTTTAATAAAAAAAACGCTATTAATTTTCGAGTTTGCCTTCTAGTCAAGCACTAATTTCGATTTTTTCATGCAAGCGTTATCAAAATTTAATTAATGTATGCTTCTAAAAATCTATAAAAGATAATTTCACAAGTAATCATTCAAAATCAATATCAATGCAATCGCTTTTTGCCTACGATTAAAACTTCAT
>JBEILV010000176.1:0-5708 GCA_040379105.1 Flavobacterium sp. | reverse complement strand
TAAAATGTTTAAGTTTATATTTCCTAAACTCTGATTTATATATTTTACGGGTATTTTGAATTTTGGTTTTGTAGTAATGTATCAAAACCTTGACAACTCAAATCAAAACAACTCGTCCACCAACATTTTCAGATTGATGATATTTTCGGAATAATGCGTTTCCAAATCGCTCATTCGCTGCACCGAAAGACGCGCCATCAAATAGCTCAACGTCGATTCGGCACCTTGATTGAGGTTCACGTTGTGTTCCTCTACTCCATCATAGCAACCACCTGTGCATGGATTGTAAACAATTTGGTTCAAATGATTATTGCCCAAAAACCAATTGAAAGCCATGTAGGCATCTTGTTTGTACTGTTCATTTTTGAATTCCATATAAAATTTTTCTAAAGCCATAATAGTGTAGGCAACATCTATCGGTTGTTCGCCGCCGATGGGTTTGTCCATGTTTCTGTCTTTAATGAGCCAACCTTTGTTCGAAACCACTTTTATTTTGTTGCCGTCGAAAATATTTGATAATAAAAAATCAAAACTTTCTAAAGCAATCAGTTTATAGTTATCATTTTCAGTACTTTGATACGCACAAAGCATGGCTTCGGGCAACAAACTGTTTCCATAAGTCAAATAGTTTTCAAACCAAAACCAACCATCGGTTTTTTCGTGTTTGTACATTTGTTTGAGTCTTTTGGCAAATTTTTCAATCAATCCTAAATTTTCAGTTTTATTTTGATAATGTAAGCCTTTGATGATAAAAGCCATCGCTCGCGTGGAATGGATTTGTGATAAATTAGGCAAAGCTTTCTCAATTAAATGCTCGGCAATATTCGAAAGATAGGTTGGTAAAATTTCTTTCAACGAAACCAGATAGCCCAAGGCCCAAATAGCTCTCCCGTTGCTGTCCTGAAGATTCTCATCGTAGTTTTGTCTTGTAAAAAGATTGTTTTTATCCACATAATTCAAAAAAGTACCGTCAGGTTGCATGCAAAAACGAATGAATTGCAAATAGGTGTTGAGCATTTTCAAATCGTTTTTATTGCCAAACAGCTCATAATTTTGAGCCATCACAATCAAAGCTCTAGCGTTGTCATCGAGCGTGTAGCCGGTATTGAAATCGGGCATTGCGATTTTCGAAAACTGAATCATTCCCACATCGGTAGTCATTTTTTGGATATGATTCAAATTGATTTTTGGCCATTTATATTCTAATCCAATCGTGTTTGACGACAATTCTTCAAAAAGCATCGCATGTGCAATGGCAGAATTTTGCCAAGCCGTAGAAGCCATTCTGTGTAAACTGTTAGAAGATATTTCGGCTCTTAAATTGTCATTGTCTAAAAGAGAAATAACCGCTTCCGACAACTGCGTTGGGTTTTCAAAATCGATGATGATGCCACTTTGATTGCTCAACACTTCTTTTGCATGCGGAATGGGAGTTGAAACCACGGGACAACCACAACTAACAGCATAAGAAAACGTGCCACTCACCGCTTGATTCGGATCTTTGGATGTAAACAAATAAACGTCGGTCAGCAACAGATATTCTAAAAGTGTGTTCAATTGTAAATATTCGTTGATGAATTTGACGTGACTGCCTATTTTCAGTGTTTTCACTTTCTCTTCAAGCATTTGTCTGTACTTTTCGCCCTCATTTTTAAAAATGGTCGGGTGCGTTTTTCCTAACACTAAAAACAAAACGTCGGGCTGTTGCTCCACGATTTTAGGCAAGGCTTCTAAAGTCGTTTCTATGTTTTTACTCGAACCTAACAATCCGAAGGTGGAAAGTATCTTTTTATTAGAAAAATCATACTTTGCTTTCAGTTGTTTTCGATCGGTGGGTGGCACCAAATGCGTTCCATGAGGAATGATTGTAATTTTATACTCGTGAATATCGTATTGATTTTGAAGAATATTTGCGGCATTTTTTGTCATCACGACCACAGATGATGCAAGATCCGTCAAGTTTTGAATTTCCAACTTCAAATCCTCATTCGGATGGGGCAAAACCGTGTGAAAAACAATAATGATAGGTTGCTGAATATGTTCAATCATACCTACAAATTCTTCTTTGTTTTTTGCAAAAAATCCAAATTCATGTTGAATCACAACAAGTTTGATTTTTGATTCTTTGCTAATGGCAAAAGCCGTTTTTGCAAAAGAATTCCTGCAATCTGTATTGAGAATGAATTGAGGTTTTTTGGGGTATGTGTGTTGTTCGTTGTTCGATTCTAAAGCACACACGCCCACCGAAAAACTGTTTTTAAATTGGTTGGTCAAAGCTTCGATCAAATCGTGAGAATAGGTGGCAATGCCACATTCTCTAGGCGGAAAAGAGGTTATGAATAAAACTTCTGGCAGTTCTTTTGCTGTTTCCGAAGCTTCATTGTGCTCTGACTCATTCCAATTTTGGAAAGGATGCCAATGATTTAGATTACTTTTTAATTCGAATAATGTGATGGCTGAGGTCATAATCTTTTTGAATTTAATTTGGGTTCAATGCTAATTCTGCTAATATATCTTTCAAACTCAATGATGCAACAGCAATTCTTTCGTCGGCAGCACCATAATAAATGTATAATGTATCTTCTTCTAAAACAGCGCCTGTTGGAAAACAAACGTTGTTGACTTCGCCTTTCAATTCCCACGTTTTTTCTGGATAGAACAATGGATAGGGCAATCTTCCAATCTCAATTTCAGGATTTTGCAAGTCCAACAAAGCAGCACAAGCCGAATAAACATAGCCTTTTATCGTGTCGTGCACACCGTGATAGATAATAAGCCAACCAGCTTCTGTTTCTATGGGCGGACAACCACTACCAATGTAGCTCACTTCATGTTCAAACTTTGGTGCTAAAACGATGTGTTCATCAAAATGTTGAAAATAGTTTTGCCAAAAGTGAATGGTCAAGTCTTCCAATTTGTCAATCGACACAACAATCTGAATATCAGGCTTGATTCGATGCATGAAACAAAATTGATTGTTGATTTTTCTTGGAAAAAAAATGAGATTTTTATCCCACAAAAGCACTTTTTTATCTTGCTTATCATGAATAAGTTGAAAATCGTAAAATCGTTCATACTTTTCATAAATTGAACTGTCTGTTTCTGTGAAATGTTTGAACTCATCATACGTAATTTGTGGCACAATAATGCCCCATTTTTCCCAATGAATCAAATCAGCCGACGTTGCCAAAGCTCCTAAAGCATTAACGCCGTCGTAAGCCGTATAGGAAAGATAGTAAACCCCCTCAATCCGAACGATGCGGGGGTCTTCTAAACCTTGGAACTCATAATCCGCTTGTGGAAAAAGCAAGGGTTCTTCATTTCTGTTTTCAACAACCAAGGGCGACGAAAGCTGGCAATATCCTATCGTTGAATAGTTGTCTTTTGCCACAGCTCTGTAAAACAAATGGATGTTTTTACCAACCTTTATCACCCCAGGATTTAAAACACCTTCGCTTTCAAAATCGTGGTTCGTTTTGCTTAGAACAATTCCAAGTTTGTTTACAGTAATCATAGTTTCTTACTTTTTAATCTTCAGATTTTCCTTTTTGTTTTTTTAAACTCTTCTCAGTTTTTTTCTCTTTTGGAGTTTTAGCAGGTACTTTTTTGTCCTCTTTTTTCTTTACATTTTTCTCTTTTGCCATGATTTTGTTATTTAATGGATTATTATGTAAACTGTTTTACATGCCACAAATTTCAGTTGAATATCGTATTCATCTGTTATACAATTCATTCTAAATGTTGTAAGTTACTATTGTTTTTTCAAAACACTCAACAACTCTTAAATTTGAATGTTTTTACATTAAAACCATTTTAGCGTTGATTCATTCCATAAAAATCAGTTATTTATTACATTTCTAAATAAAAAGCAATTTCAGCACCCATACAATGCTTCTGAATTAAAATCCGAACATTAATTTTTTTTGAGAAATCAATATTTTAATAATCATAAGAAAAAAATGTACACAGGTTTCGACAAGCCATTGAATAGAAAAAAATGAACCAACATTTCTTTTGATTGCAAAAAAAATGATGACTCATTTCTTAAAAAATAATTTGATGATGCCAATTGATCAAACAAATTGATTGCCGAGCAAAACAAAAAAAGCAACAAATTTTTTAAGATTTGCTGCTTTGTATTAAATAGAAAAACGGTAAAGAAATATAACAATTGTGGTGTTCTAAAAAAATGATTTTTAATTAATTATCTCATTTTTTACACTAAAAAAACAATTCCATCGACATGATTCTAAACTAGAAACGAACTGTCAATTTCGAACCTCAGACTTCATAAAAAATCTAGAAACCCAATTTACAAGTTCTTTTCAGGAATAGCCAACAAAGGCACTTGCGTGTGGTAAGCCAATTGTTGTGTCATGCTATGTTTAAAAAGTTCTTCAAAAAAACCACGTTTATGATCCAACATGGCCAAAACATCTACATCGTGCGTCATTGAAAAATCTAAAATGGACTTTTCAATATTGTTGTTTTCGATCACGTGAAATGCAATATTGTCTTTGCCAAAAAGCAATTTCCAATCTTCCAGCACCACTTCTTTCACGTCCGATTTATTGGTTTTTATGTACAAACAGTGAATGTTGGCACCTAAATGATGGGCAATTTCTTTCACCATTTTGAGTGCTTTCACATCCTTCATTCTGAAACGGGTGGTAAACACAATATTTTTGATCGGACGAAATTTTGCTGCCTCAGGAATACAAATCGTTGGCACTTCGGTTTCCGTAATTACAGCACCTGTGTTGGAACCCAAAAATACCTCTTTCAATCCCGAAGCACCTTTTGTGCCCATCACGAGAATATCTATTTTTTCGTTTTTAACCGTGTCTCGAACCGCCCAAACCAAATCACCTTTTTTAAGTATTGTACTGATTTTCAAATTACCAAGACCGTTATCTTCGGCAATTTGTCTAAGTAAAGGAATTTCATCTTTTAGGTTTTCAAAATTCTCTAATTCGATAGAATCATAAACTGCTTGCATCGAATTTGCCATACGCCCCACGTTCAAATTGGGTAAATCGTACACATGCAAAACAATGAGTTCAGCCTCTAAACTTTGCGCCAAATGCATGGCATAAACGAAAGCATTTTTAGATGTTTCGGAAAAATCGGTAGGGAAAAGAATACGTTTCATAGCATTATTGGTTTTGATTTGCTCGGTAAAAATACAAAAATGAAAATGGACGAAGGATGATAAAAATCATATAAAAAATTCAATCGCTATTTTTAAGTTTTTATTAAGAGCTTTCTCCTGCTGTCCGCTATAGCTTGTTGGCTCAAAACGGATTTTTCTAAGCTTTCGGTGGCTTCTAAAGTCGCCCCCTTTCAGCTAAGAAAAAATCACGTTTTGAGCGGCACAAGGCTGCCGCTTCCATCAGGGCTAAGAGTTCAGGTATCCAATTAATTATTTTGTAATCAGATTATTACGTTCATCATAAAATGAATTTTTAAAGACCCCATCGGGTCGCATATTTTGCGGTTTGCATAAAAATCGAAACCACAACATGCGACCCCGATGGGGTCGTTTAAACCTAAAATAACCAATTTGCTATAAAAATGCCATCCCTTCGGGATTAAGGGAACTCGAGCAGGATTGAAAAAACCGTTGAAAATAAATGTTTCAAAAATTGCTATTTATTTTAATTGTAATCAAGTTTTTATAAAACAACAAATGAAATGAATTTTTCAAG
>JBEILV010000175.1:0-5891 GCA_040379105.1 Flavobacterium sp. | reverse complement strand
ATGCTTCACAGTTGTCTTTTTTGTGTTTTACTTTGTGTGTTTTGTGTTTTACTTTGTGTGTTTTGTGTAATAGCTATTCCACAAAGTTCCACAAAGTAAATCAATAAGTTACACGAAGTAATCACACGAAGTTACAAGAAAAAAATAGCACCTCAAAAAAATGAAATAACTACTAATTTAAGGCATTAGTTTCGATGAAATTTAAACCTTAATTTATTAATCCATTTTTTACTTCGTTATAACCTTCAATTGAAAATAAACGATTCAAAAAACATAACAAAAAATGAATTCCAAAACTCTACTAAAACCAATATTCCCTGTTAAAGAAATTCTAAAATCTGTCTGTGCCTTTAAATATTTCTACTTTTGAAAAAACTAATGTTATGATGAAACCATTTGGGACTCTTTTTTTATGGATGCTATTGCTTTCCGTTCAAACGAAAGTGGCAGCCCAAGCTCCCAAAAAACCGAATGCAGCCGAAATTCATCATCAAATTCAAAAGTTGAATTTTTTGGGCTCGGTGTTGTATGTTGCGGCACATCCCGATGATGAAAACACGAAAATCATTTCCTATTGCGCCAATCATTTGAAAGCGAGAACGGGCTATTTGTCGCTCACACGTGGCGATGGTGGACAAAACTTGATTGGTCCTGAATTGCGTGCCGAATTGGGTTTGATTCGCACACAAGAACTCATCGAAGCCCGAAAAATTGATGGTGGAGAACAGTTTTTTACCCGAGCCAACGATTTTGGATTTTCGAAAATTCCTGACGAAACATTGCAAATTTGGAACAAAGAAACCGTGCTTTCAGATATGATTTACGTGATTCGAAAGTTCAAACCCGATGTGATCATCAACCGATTCAATCATCGAACACCGGGCACAACACATGGGCATCACACTTCTTCTGCGATGTTGTCTATTGAAGCTTTTGAGCAAAGTGCGTTGAAAAATAAGTTCCCCAATCATTTATCATCTACAGAAGTTTGGCAACCCAAACGTTTGTTTTTCAACACGTCGTGGTGGTTTTACGGCAGTCAAGAAAATTTTGACAAAGCCGATAAAAAAAACCTCATCAGTTTGTCCACGGGTGTTTATTATCCGTTGTTAGGCAAGTCGAACCAAGAAATTGCCGCTTTGAGTCGAAGTCAGCACCAATCGCAGGGTTTCGGAACGATGGGCACAAGAGGAGATGAAATTGAATATTTAGAATTGATCAAAGGCGATTTATCCGAAAATTCGAAAAACATTTTTGAAGGCATCAACACGACTTGGACAAGGCTCGTGGGAGGAGAAAAAATCATGGCTATTTTGACTTCGGTCGAAAAAAACTTCGATTTTCAACAACCATCGAAAAGTATTCCAGAATTGGTAAAAGCTTATCAATTAATTCAAAATTTGAAAGATACGCATTGGCGAACACAAAAAACAATCGAAATCAAAAACATCATTGCGGCTTGCGCAGGTTTGTTTTTAGAAGCGAATGCCGAAACGCAAAACACCACATTAGGAAGTGCAGTTGAAGTGCAAATCGAGAGCATCAACCGCTCGAATGTCGGGATGCAATTGGTAAAAATTACAAGTAAAATTGACAATCAAACATTGAGCATCAATGAAAATTTAGAGGCCAACGTGGCAATGACGAAATCCATGACCATTCAAATTCCTAACAACACAACTTTAACGCAACCGTATTGGCTTGAAAAAGAAGGAACTGTGGGAATGTATCGGGTGGATGATCCACTGAAAATTGGCATTCCTGACATCATCAGAGCTACGACTTTTGACATCACGATTTTGATTGGCGAAGTGCCGATTACTTTTGAGCGAACGCTGATCCATAAGTTTAAAGATGCTGTGAAAGGCGAAGTGTATCAACCTTTTGATATTGTGCCGATTGTGACCACCAAAATGGAGGACAAAGTGCAGGTTTTTAGAAAGAATGAAACGCGAAAAATTGAAGTGCACGTTTTGGCTGGAAAAGACGAGGTAGAAGGCGAATTGATGTTGCAATTGCCAAAATCTTGGAAAGTAACTCCCGAAAAAATCTCATTTAAAATCAAGCAAAAAGGCAATAAAACAACGCACACTTTTGAAGTGACTGCGCCCAACGAAGCGTCGGAAATGGAAGGATTTACGCAAGTGATGATTGGCAATGAAATACATCCATTTGAGAAAATAGACATTCAATATGAACACATTGCGAGTCAACAAATTTTGCAACCTTCAAAAGCCGACTTTTTGAGTGTGGATGTTGTGACGAAAAATGAAAAAATTGCTTATTTGATGGGCGCTGGCGATGAAGTGCCGAAATATTTACGTCAATTGGGTTATGAAGTAACGTTGCTCAAACCCGAGGAAATCAGTGTTGATAAATTGAACTCTTTTGATGTTTTGATTCTTGGCATTCGGGCTTTCAACACCATCGAAACGTTGTCTTATCAAAATGAAATTTTGTTTGAATGGGTGAAAAATGGCCACACGATGGTTGTGCAATACAACACATCGGGCGGTTTGGTCACGAAAAATATAGCGCCGTTTCCGTTGCAAATTTCGAGAGATCGGGTGACGGAAGAAGATGCCGAAGTGACGTTTTTAGTGCCAACGCATCGGGTTTTGAATTGGCCGAACAAAATCACGCAAAACGATTTTAAAGGTTGGGTGCAGGAACAAGGTTTGTATTATCCCGATTCGTGGTCGGAGGGATTCACGCCTGTTTTGTCTTCGAATGATTTGGGTGAAAGTCCAAAAAAAGGCGGACTTTTGGTTGCTGCATATGGAAAAGGACATTACATTTACACGGGTTTGAGTTTTTTCAGAGAATTGCCTGCGGGAGTAAAAGGTGCGTATCGATTGATGGCAAATTTGATTTCGATAGGTTCGGATGAGAAGAAGTGATTTGAATGTTGCTGATTTTAAAGAAATATAGGATTCATTGAGGAATTTGATGGACTTTTGCCGCTAATTCACGGATTTTAAAAATTGAAATATTGACAATAAAGCACACTCCCCTAGCCCTGATTGTAGCGGAAAGCCCGCAAGATTTTTTGGCTCCTTTTTTAAAGTTTGGGGCGAGCGACCAACGGAAGCTCCGCCACAGACTTATAAAAAACAGCCAAAAAATCGAGGACTTGCAGTGGAAAGCAGGAGATGGCTTCTGAAAAAAAATGTGTTACGATTGTTTTCGAAAAAAATAAATGAGCGGGGTAAAATACAGCAATGGCAAAGCTTACAGATCGATATTTTGATGCTTACAGTTCCCAAATGTTGGTGGATGTTGACAAAGAATTTGGTCAATTGAGTCAGCATGATGGGTCGGCGGATCGGTTTCGTTTTTACACGGCTGTTTCGGTGATGTCGTCTTTGCGGATTGAAGGTGAAGCGATGGAAATTGATAGTTATTTGAAACATAAATTGCAAAATGTTGACTATTTGCCGAATCTTACTGAAAAACCCAACGATTTGTTTGCGGCGTATGAATTTGCGAGAGACCATCGGTTGAATTTGCGTCATTTTTTGGAAGCCCATCGCATTGCGACCCAACATTTATTGACTGAAAATCAACGTGGTGCGGTACGGACTGGAAACATGATCATCATTGACCAACAAACCCATCGAGTGCAATATGAAGCGCCTTTGGCTACAGAAGTGCAAAGAGAATTTGAGGGATTTTGGGCAGAATTGGAACAGTTGTTAGCGCAAAAATGGAGTCAAAAACATCTTTTTTATTTTGCTTCGTTGGTGCGTTTGGTGTTTGTGAAAATTCATCCTTTTAATGATGGAAACGGAAGAATGGCGCGTTTGTTGGAAAAATGGTTTTTAGCCTCCTTTTTGGGTGAAAAAGCATGGTTGATAGGAAGTGAACATTATTATTATAAAAATCTAGCCGACTATTATCATCATTTGGCGAGGGTTGGTTTGTTTTATGATGCATTAGATTACGGGCAATCTATTCCTTTTTTGTGCATGTTGCCCAATGCTTTGGTGAAAGATTGAGATGAGAAAAACAATTGAAAATTTAAATACACCGCTCTGAAAATGAGGGTTTACAAATAGAAAAAAGATGCAAAAAGAAAAAAATTCTATCAATAAATTATACAAATGGGTACTGATTGCCAATGTTTTGTATGCTTTGCTTTTTATATTCATCATGCAATTATATTCTTAGTTTATGCAATTAATTGATTGGTCAATTCTTGGGGCTTCGATGCTTTTTATTGTTGTGTATGGCGCATGGAAATCGAAGGGAAGTCAGAATGTGCAAGATTATCTTTTGGGTAACAATGAAACTCCGTGGTGGACGATTGGCATTTCGGTGATGGCGACGCAAGCAAGTGCGATTACGTTTTTATCGACGCCCGGACAAGCATTTCATGATGGCATGGGCTTCGTTCAATTCTATTTCGGATTGCCGATTGCGATGGTGATTATTTGTGTGACTTTCATCCCGTTGTATCACAAATTGAAGGTTTACACCGCTTATGAGTTTTTAGAAAACAGGTTCGACCGCAAAACCCGTTTGTTTGCCGCCTTTTTGTTTTTGATTCAACGAGGACTCTCGGCGGGCATCACGATTTATGCTCCTGCCATTATTTTATCGTCTATTTTAGGGTGGGATTTGAATTTGCTCATCATCATCATTGGAATTTTGGTCATTATTTATACCGTTTCGGGCGGCACAAAAGCGGTGAATGTGACACAAAAACAACAAATGTTTGTGATTATGTCGGGCATGTTTATTGCTTTTTACTGGATTTTGTCGGAAATGCCCGAAGAAGTGACTTTCAACAACGCGTTAAGAATTGCTGGCATCAGCGACAAGATGAACATCGTTGATTTTTCGTTTGATCCACAAAACAGATATACGTTTTGGAGTGGCATCACGGGAGGATTGTTTTTGTCGTTGTCTTATTTTGGCACAGATCAATCGCAGGTGCAGCGCTACATTTCCGGAAAATCGGTCCGCGAAAGTCAGTTGGGATTGATATTTAATGGTTTTTTGAAAATCCCGATGCAGTTTTTTATTTTGTTGACGGGAGTGATGGTTTTTGTGTTTTTCCAGTTCAATGAAGTGCCTTTGAACTTCAATCCGACTTCCGAAAAAGCCATCATGAAATCGGAACACGCTGAGAAATATGAAGCATTGAATAGACAATTGATTGATGTTCAGGACGAGAAGAAAGAATTATTGAAAGACTATAACCACCAACTAAACCTTGCGAACGACAATCCGATTTTGGAAGACCGCATCAAAACACTCAATAAAGAAGATCAAACTATTCGGAGTCAAGCACAAGATTTGATTAAATCTATCAACGAAGAGCCGAATGACAAGGATTATGTTTTTATTTATTACATATTAAATTTTCTTCCTAACGGTTTGATTGGATTGCTCTTAGCCGTCATTCTATCCGCTGCAATGTCGTCCACGGCTTCAGAGTTGAATGCTTTGTCATCCACTACCACCATGGATTTTTACAAAAGAGTGAGCAACACCAACCAAAGCGATGAACATTATTTGAAGATGTCAAAAATATTCACTTTCGCTTGGGGCTTGGTCGCTATACTTTTTGCGTGTTTTGGTACGTTGGTTGAAAACTTGATTCAGTTGGTCAACATCATTGGATCTGTGTTTTACGGCACTGTTTTGGGGATTTTCTTGGTGGCTTTCTATTTTAAAACCATTCAAGGAAAAGCCATTTTTTGGGCGGCAGTGATCAGTCAGTTGATTATTTTCGTGATCTTCTATCTCGATGTGGTGAGTTTTCTTTGGCTGAATTTTATTGGTGCAATCAACACGATTTTGTTAGCGTTTTTGTTGCAATACACTTTGCCAAAAGAAGAAAATAAAGTGATTGAAGAGGTTTAGGATGATTGAAGTTAGCATTT
>JBEILV010000174.1:0-5958 GCA_040379105.1 Flavobacterium sp. | reverse complement strand
ACCTACCTGAATAAAATTGATTTTGAGTGCTTAAATTTGTGATTTTTTTCAAACTTTTTATTTTAGTCGGTCGGTAGTGATTTTTTTATAAAATTCAAAAATGTGATTTTTATGTTGTTTCTAACGAGCGTAAAAAATCTCGATTGCTTTTAGACGAAATATTAAATTTTGTCAATATTGATAAGAATTTCAAACTGTATCATCAAGCGAAGTACATTAAAGCGAAAGTGTTATGTAATGAATATCAATATACAAAAGGCATTGAAGTGCTTTTGAATGTGTATGAAGCTGTTAAAAAGAATCCAAATATAAAACTTAACAAATATTTGATTTTAAATAATTTGGCACTTTACCTTAATGAAATGAGGAAATATGACCAAGCCATGGAATATTTGACATTAGCGTTGAAAGAACTTAAAAACACCGATAAACTGAATGAATTATATCTAACCTATTCAAATATCGGAAACATTTTAGGCGATCAAAATAAGCACCAAGCCGCCATCGACACGTTGTTAAAATCAGTCGAAATCAATAAAAAACTCAATCGAAGAAGCAACAGCATCATAACGTATTACAACATCGGAAGATCTTACACAGATTTAGGAAATTATGCAAAAGCAAATCAATATTTTTTGATTGGTTTAGATCAAACCAAAAAATTGGGTTTTGAAATTGGATACAGCTATCTATATTATGGACTAGGTAATAATTATTTCAAATCAAAAGAATACGCAAGAGCTTTAAATTACTTAAACAAAGCGGTTGATTATTCCCGAAAAATGGAAAACAAAGCCATTTTATTTAATAGCATTAAAGACATCGTTGAGATTGCTAAAATTAACAATGATGCCTCCACTGTTTTAAAATACTTGGAAGAATACGAAACGTTGCAAGAGGAATATCATAAATATGTTTTGAATGAACAAGTGGAGGAAATGATATTGAAAATGGATGTTGAAAAAATAAATTCAAAAAACAAACTTTTGTCACAAGAGGTTGCCTTGAACGAAAAAATCAACCAGAAGCAAACTCTTTTGATTTATACCGAAAGTTTCATTGTTGTGTTAATTTTAATTTCAATCTTCTTATTGTATCGTTCGAACAAGAAAAAACAAAGAATCAATCAACAACTTGCCACACAAAAAATTGAAATTGAAAAATCGAATAAGAATTTAATTCGATTAATTGCTGATAGAGATAATTTGGTTAAAACAATTATTCACGATTTAAGAAATCCGCTTTCAGCCATTAAAGGTTGTGCTACTTTGATGATGGAAGAAGTGGACGAAAATGAAAAAGAAGTACTTCTGAATATGATGAATTCGTAAGCCAATCGATTGGATATATTGATAAGTAGTTTGTTAAATTCATACACAGCCGACGAAGATAAAATTATTGATAATCAATTAGTTAAAACAAACTTGGACGAATTCATCAAAAACATCGTTGAAAATTTTGAATTTGAAGCCAAACTAAAAAACATTGAATTACACACTTATTTAGAACCTATCAAGCTGAAAGTGAACCAAAATGCTTTATTCAGTGTTGTGGGTAATTTAATTTCGAACGCCATCAAATATTCGCCTAAAAACACCACTGTAAAACTAAGTTTGTTGAATGAAGAACAACAGTGGAAAATGATTATAACAGATCAAGGTCCTGGTTTTGCAAAAGAAGATCTTGATAAAATGTTTCAACTACAAACCACATTGTCATCAAGCCCGACAGGCAATGAAATTTCGACGGGCATCGGTTTATATTCCATCAAAAAAACGGTTGAACGTTATCGTGGAACGGTTGAATTGAACCAAGATTATAAAAATGGAGCGGAATTTATCATCATTTTTCCAAAATCAATAAACTATATTTTACCCATTTTAAGCAATACAAATAAAATGACAATTGGCACGGCGAGTAAAATAACTAGGAAAGGCTCGTCTGTAAAAAGACTAGATTTTTGCATTAAAGTAAGGCAATAACCAGCAATAGCACCGCCAAAATGCGCCGTGTGACCTATGTTATCGTTTTTTGCCTTCATTCCATAAATTGAATACAACAAATAGCCAAATCCAAAAACATAGCCTGGAATTGGTATTGGAATGAGAAAAAGTCCGAGTCGCATTTCGGGTTGAAGCAAAATTGCAGCATACAAAATACCTGTCACTGCACCCGAAGCTCCGACTGCTCTATAACTGTAATCATTTTTGTGTAACCAAAGCGTCAGAATGTTTCCTGACAATAAACTCACAACATAAAACAACAAAAAGGAAAACGCCCCCAGATAATTCACAACCACAGGTGCGAAAAAGTAGAGCGTAAACATATTGAAAAACAAGTGCATATAATCTACATGCAAAAAAGCAGACGAAATCATTCGATATTGCTGACCGTTGAGAATATTTCCGATATGAAATTCATATTTCCTGAATAAACTCGTGTTATTAAAGCCTTGAAAACTAATAATAACATTGGCTGCAATTACAATAATAATGAAAAGATTCAATGCCATAAGACTAGATTATTTGTAGTGTTTCAGATATTTAATTCTTGCAAATATTCCTAGTAAAACCACGCAAGCCACTGAAACATAGATAAATGTTGGAGTAACCACTTTATCGCCACTTGCGTAGGAATGAAGTCCAGTTAAATAAAAATTCACACCGAAATATGTCATTAAAATCGAATAGAAAGCAACGACCGAAGCGAAATTATAAGCAAAAAGTCCTCGTAAAGCTGGCACAAACCTCATGTGAATAACAAACGCATAGACCATAATGCTAATCAAAGCCCAAGTTTCTTTTGGATCCCAACCCCAATAACGGCCCCAACTTTCGTTGGCCCATTGCCCGCCCAAAAAGTTACCGATGGTGAGCATAATTAAACCAACCGTGAGCGCCATTTCGTTGATGTAAGTGATTTCTTGAATGTTCAATTTCATTTTCACTTTGTTCGCCTCAGTTGTAAAAATGAGTAATAATAAACTCACAATACCCAAAATCATTGCCAATGTAAAAGGACCGTAACTGGCAACAATCACAGAAACGTGAATCATCAACCAATAAGAATTTAAAACAGGCTGCAAATTCGCAATTGATGGATCCATCCAATTCCAATGCGCAATCATCAAAATCATGGAAGCCACAAAAGCTCCCGAAGCCACTGTAAGTTTTGATTTTCGATCAAAAGACAATCCGAAAAACATCGTAGCCCAAGCCACATAAATCATGCTTTCATAAGCATCGCTCCAAGGCGCATGGCCTGAAATGTACCAACGAACAATCAAACCAAGCGTGTGAAACAAGAATAGAACACCGACGATATAATGAAAAACTTTTCCTGAAATATGTAAAAATTTACTTGGCTTGATAATTTGAATGATGGTAAAAATGAGCATCAAAACACCAATCAACATATAATACAAATACAATTTCTTAAAAATATCGTACTTGTTGTAAAGAATTTCTGATTTGATTTTTTGTTCTGAAGGACGAACATCGTTACCAAATTTGATTTGAAATTTTGCAATGCCCTCAAGCAAATCATCGGCTTTGGCATAGCCTTTTGTGGCGTGCGCTTCTTCTAAAACACTGAAATAAAGAGGCATCAAATTTTTAATCGTTTGAATGTCTTTGTCTTGAATTTCATTCATTTCAAGATAAGAAACCCAAGTATTATTATCATCGTTAGGAATGGGAAATAATTTCAAAATGCTGCCGCTAAAAGCAGTGTTCAATAAAACAACCCTCTTATTAATTTCTATAAAGTCCTTTTCAAATTTGTTTGGAATGGCCGACTTTGAAGCTTTTTCGATGTACGAACTCAATAAATAATTGCCCTCCTTATCGAAAAAATTTCTGAATGGAGCATATTTTGCATCTTTGGGCAAATTGATGATTTTTCGTAAACTGTCGTTTCCTTTGCTTAAATAAACCAGCGGAATTTCCATCCAATAAAATGGATATTGCGACATGGAAAGAAAAACTTGATCTGCGTTAAAATCTTGATAATGATCTGATTTACTCACTTTTCGTAGTAATTCTGATGAAAAAGTATTGACAGGTTTCATCCTTCCGCCTTCATCTTGAATAACCAAAGCACCAAATTGCGCGGCATGGTCTTCACTTGCCATACGTTCGAAAAGGAATTTTTCAATCTGTTCCAAACTCGGGGTTTGATGACTTTGATTTGAATTTTGAGCAATTGCAAATGTTGACACAAAAAACAAAAGAACGCCCAAACTTGCTTTTTTCTCTTGTGTTTTTCGTAATTTTTGAATTAAGTCGCCAAAACGAGTATGCTTGCTGAACATTGTTGCCATCAAACCGATATAGAGTAAAAAATAGCCTATGTAAGTAATCCAAGTGCCCCAAAAATCGTGGTTAACAGACAAAACTGTTCCTTTTTCATCAGGAGAAAAACTCGCTTGAAAGAACCGAAATCCTTTAAAATCTAAAATATTATTCATAAAAATCCTTGCATCAAACTTTTCATCTTTATCAATAACGGTCACTTTACTTTCGAAAGCGGCATAATTATTAATCGTTCCAGGATACCTTTCTGCCACAAAATCATTCAATTGAATGGAAAAAGGAAGATCATACACCTTACTTCCAAAAAAGAGTGTAAAATCTAATTCCCCTAATTTAAAAGATTGCGGCACACCCACTTGACCGACAGAACCTACCAATGAAACTTCTTTGGTTGCGCCACCAGAATTGACTTCAACCACCAAAACATCGTTCGTTTCTTTGTCTTTAAAATCGTTGTTTGAAGTGTATTGCTTGACGCCTCTTTTGGGCAATTCAGGCAAAACAAACTGCGTTTGCGCTAAATTATAGAGTGCTCTAAACTGTAAATTTTGGGAAGAATCTGCGATGACGTTTCCTTGCGCTTGTGTCGCCATGACCATATAATTCCCACCAAAAGCAGATTTGAGTTCAAATCCATTTTCATTTTGAATAAAATTAATTGCGCCATCGGTTGGTTTATTAAAGGTAAACAACAAACCTTGTATGTTTTTAATGTCGCCCTCTTCAATTAAATGTTCGTTTCTTTTGCCACCACTCGATTCTACTAATTTTAAATACAATTTTCCGCTATCATCCGCAACAATCGTGTCTTTTGCATTCATAATGAAGTTTTTGTATTTCACTTCAAATGGAATTTGACCAAATCGATCGGAAATCGTAAAATCGTTATTAGTTACTGGCGACAAAATCAAGGGTTCTTCAATTGTTTTTCGCAACATTTGACCGTTCATATTGCCATCCACCAAAACTTTGATGTGCACTTTATCTGAAAAAAAAGTGTTTTCTGATTCTCCTTCACGAATCGGCATAATGCCTTCATAACTAATATATCTTGTCACAAAAGCACCTACCAAAATGAAAATAAAAGACAAATGAAGCATAAGTGTAGGCCATTTTTCTCGCTTATGAAGTTGGTATCTTTTGATATTTCCCATAAAATTAATGACAAAAAACACCATAATTACTTCAAACCACCAAGCATTGTAGATCCAAATTCTAGCTGTATCCGTATTGTAAGCACTTTCTACAAACGTTCCTACTGCCATCGCAACAGCGAAAACAATAAACAAAACAGCCATTAAACGTGTAGAAAAAAGGAAAGAAAATATTTTTTTATCCATGGGTTTTTGGGTCTTTAAAAAGGTTCACAAAACTACTTATTAAAGTTAATTAAGCTTAGAAGTTTAACAGATATTTTCGGAAGTTTGAAGGTTTTTGACCGACATTATTTCGACGTTAGAAAACTAACCAAACTTTAGTAATTATACTTTGGCACAGTAATTGAAACGAACTTTATAATTAAAAAAATTGGTATAAGCGTTTAGGTCGCAATTAATTATCTTTTTCAGATGACAGAGCGAAATATATTTAGAGGTGTGAATTCAATAAAATTTAACCAGAGATTTAAAGATGATAATGATTGTTT
>JBEILV010000173.1:0-5989 GCA_040379105.1 Flavobacterium sp. | reverse complement strand
ATCATCTTTAAATCTCTGGTTAAATTTTATTGAATTCACACCTCTAAATATATTTCGCTCTGTCATCTGACAAAGATAATTAATTGCGACCTAAACGCTTATACCAATTCATTTTTTTTAATACAAAACACCCGATGATTGGTTTCGTCGGGTGTTTTTTTTATCGGAACATGAATCTGGCAAATAAAAGAAATTAAAAGCCAATTAAAATTTCAAAAAAACAATCAATTTTAAGAAAGACTTTTTCATAGATTAATAATATTGACGCTCTTAAAATGAACAGAAAAGGCGCAAAGTTGATACATTTTTAACTCAAGGCCTGTCGTTCACCTACATATTCAATACATTTCGCACCATTTTTAATTCAAATGTTATAAAAAGCTATAATTTTAACGACATTATTTATAATTTAAAATTAATGTCAAAGCTCACGCTACTTTTTTTATGGCTGCCGTTCGTTGTTTTGGCTCAAGAGCTAGAATATCAAGCTGCGGAAAAGTATTTGCGAAACAATCAGTTTGAAGAGGCAAAAATTGAAATGCAAAGTGCGCTGAAAAAAGTGAAAAAAAATAAGTCGAAATTTTACTTACAATATGCCAATATTTTAAAAAGCAAAAACCAATCAGATTCAAGTTTGTACTACTATCAACTGGTAGAAGAAGACTTTGTGAAAAGAAAGATAAAAGACAGTTTGTTGCTCACTTACGCATTGAAAGTTGAGTTTTATCGATATTTTAATGACAAAAAACTGGCAGAATTCTACACTGCCAAACTGGATTCTTTTGAATTAAATTCAATTGCGAATAAAGACATTGTTGCTTTTGCTTTGAATCGGAAGATGTCGGTCTTAAATACCTACCACAACAAAAATGCAGACACCATTCAGTTAATCAAAGCCATAGGGAATCAAATTCTGGATCTGAAATCAAATGTCACGAAAAAAAGCATCGTTGCTTATACGCTGAATGAGCTTGCGCATTTAGAAGATTATACAGGCAATAAAGTAATTGCTCTAAAAAAATATCAAGAAGCGCTACAGTTTGCTATAAACCATGAAGTTGTGAGTGCCGAAATCGATATTTCGATCAATATTGCACGTCATTATTATACGCTAGGGAATTTGCCAAAAGCCATTCAAACCTTAGAAGCTGTTGAGAGCAAAGTAGAAAATGGTTCGAATTTATTACAGAAGTATTATGTATTTTCAGATTTAAAAAACTTTTATTATGCTGCAAAAAACTTCGAAAAAGCCTACTTAACCGCAGAAAAATGCAGCAAATATGAACGCGATATTAGCTGGAACGAATCTTTAATCAAGTTGAGTGAAATTGAAAAAAAGTTTGATGTTGCAAAAAAAGAAAAAGAACTATCGAATAAAGAGTCTGAGATAAAGATTCAAAATCTTCAAATTCAAAACAACGCCAAAATGTTTTGGTTGTTTATGATTGTTTTTCTACTCACGCTTTTGGGAAGTATTGCTTTATTCTATTTCTTTAAAAGAGAACAAAAAAGCAATAAAGCATTAAGAAATTTGTACAAAGAAAACGAGTTTCTTCTGTCTGAAGCCAACCACAGAATTAATAATAATCTGCAATTAATCATCATTTTGATCAGTGGGCAGATTGACAAGCTTCATGAAAGTGAATCTAGCGAAATCAAGAAGATTTTAGTAAAAATCAATTCGATTGCCACGTTGCATAAGCATTTGTACAAATCTAAAAACAGGCGAGAAATCAATATTCAAAAGTATTTAGAGGATATTTCCGAAAGTTTTTCAGACATTTTTAAAGAGAATTTCATCGAGTCGAAGCTATCTACACCCACTATTTCGGTGATTATTGATGATGCAATGTACATCGGTTTGATTTTGACCGAGCTCTATATCAATGCAATCAAACATGCTTTTGGAAATGGACAAATCAATCGAGCAATTAAGGTCAAAATAAGTTTGGAAGATGACAAGCTTGTTTTTTATTATGCTGACAATGGCACAAAACAAGATGGTAAAGTGCTTCCGAAACCTGCCTTGATAGACCAACTGTGCCGTCAAATGGTAGTAGATTATAGCCTAAAGAATGATGCGGGATTTGAGTTTTATTTCAAAAAACCGTTGCCTCCTACCAACCAAAAAAATACATAATTTATGCAGCATCAATTGAAAATATTGATTGTAGAAGATGAAATCATCATTGCCGACTACATTTCGAATCTGCTTTCTAAAGAGGGATTTGTCAATATCAAAATGGCACACAAAAAAGAAAAAGCCATCGAAATGATTCTTAGTTTTGAGCCAGAAGTTATTATTATGGATATTAACTTACAAGGCGTTAACAGTGGAATAGAACTGGCTGATTTGTATGCAAGAAATGCCAAAGTGATTTTTCTAACGGGCCAACATGATGAAAAATTAATGTTGGAAGCTTTCTCAACGAAACCAGAATTTTATTTGACTAAACCGATTAAAAAAGAAGACTTGATTGCGGCGATGTTGATTATTTTGCAAAAATCGAATGTTGTCTCTATTCAAATTAAAGATGGCTACGACACCATCGTGATTCCTTTGGATCATATTTTGTTTGTACAAAGCGATAATAACTACATCGATGTTCAGTGCGTTGCTAGGAAATATTCATTTAGAATTTCGTTGGAAAAGTTTGCCGAAACCTATCTCAATACCAACTTTATTCGGGTGCATCGATCCTACATAGTGAATAAGAACAAAATTGAATCTAAAAATAGTACAACACTGATCATCAATCGTTTCGAAATTCCATTCTCAAAAAAATACGATTTCAATTGATTGAACATCGTCGCTTCTAAAAAAAGCAAGTTTTAAAACAATTTGTTCGTTATCAAACAACCTAATTTAAATCGATGCATTCGAAACTTGAAATGATTTATTTTTCTTATTAAAAAATGTCTTACATTTTGAAATTGTACAGAGTCGTTTTGTAAATTTGAATCTGAAAATATAAGAGGTCGTTTTAAAAGAAGAGGTAACAATGGATTAAAACCAACAAAACGCTTCTTTGAAGGCGAATCGAAGTAGTTCAATATCTGGCTTCGAAAACAAAGATTGATAGCATTGTAAAAATGAAAATATTAATTGTAGAAGATGATTTTTTAATTGCAGATTTTATCCTAAAAGCCCTACAAGAGGCCGCTTTTGAGCATGTTACTATTGCTTCAAATGTCGAGAAAGCCAGAAAAGCTTTGCAAAACCTACGTCCGGATTTGATTTTGATGGACATCAACTTATCCGGTCAATTAGATGGAATTATGCTTGCCAATGAAAAAAATACAGAAGCAAAAATCATTTTTTTGACAGGAAGTACGGATCAAAAAACCATTGAAAAAGCAACTGCACTGAAGCCTGAATCCTATTTGACAAAACCCTTCAAAAAGCAAGATATTGTGAATGCGGTTTATTTGTTTCAAAACAAACAAAACGAAACAATGATTACGATTCAAAATGGCAATGAAACAGTCAACATTCGTCAAGACAATATTCTCTTTGTTAAAAGTGAAAATGTTTATATCGACATTCATACGGTCCAAAAAGTTTTCACGGTAAGAATCACACTCGAAAAATTTTATCAACTTCTCGATGCTCAATTGTTTTGCAGGCCACATCGTTCTTACATTGTAAAAAAATCGATGGTCACTAAAATCACTCGAACCCATCTTTGGATTGATCAAGCTTCAATCCCAATTTCAAGAAATTTTGTCTGGGTACCGTAAGTTTTATCGATTAACATACATTCTCTAACACTTCGCAACATTCACTATTTAACATTTTTTTAAGCGATTATATTTGCGTGTAAATCTTATAAAAATGAAAATAGTAAGCATTATTTTAACTTTTTTGTTGGGATCGTTTCTGGCCAATGCGCAAGGAAACGCACTCCATTTTGATGGTTCAAACGACCATGTAGTGATTCCTTTTTCAAACTCGCATCAAATGGTCAACACACTGACCATCGAAGCATGGATCAACCCCGAACAAGGCGGCAACATTGTGACCAAACAAAGCTACGGCTATGGTCTTGGACTGGAATCTGACGGACGCTTGTTTTTTTGGGACCAAAGCAGTCAGGCCGCTACGATTAAAACCCCAATCAATTCTGTCAGAATGAACCGTTGGCAACATGTAGCGGTAACAGTGCAAGACGTGGGCAGCACATTGACTATTAACTTTTATGTGGATGGAATTTTGTATGGTCCTTATACAAGCACACAAGCCCAAATCAATAATGGTGGAACCAACACGACCTTAGACTTAGGCATTCAAGCAAGAGGTGTTTGTACTTGTAATTATTTCAGAGGACGCATGGACGAATTTCGCCTCTGGAATACGGTCAGATCGCAGGCAGAAATTCAAAACAACAGGCTCAATACCATCAGCAGCGCATCGACAGGTTTGGTGGCTTACTATCATTTTAATCAAGGAACAACAGGTGGTACTAACACAGGTATTAGCGCATTGACGGATCAAACAACCAATGTAAATAATGGCACATTAACCAATTTTGCGCTCGCAGCTGCAACAAGCAATTGGATTGAAAGTTATGCCATGGTGGTGCCAACCTTACTTCCCGTTACAGCGGCTAGCGGAACAAGTTTTACAGCCAATTGGTCTGTACCTGCTGTTGGAACAGTAACAAATTATAGATTAGATGTTTCAACAAGTGCCGATTTTAGTTCATTTGTTAGCGGATATAATGGCTTGACTGTCAACGGTACATCTCAAATCGTTTCTGGTTTAACAAGTGGCGTTACTTATTTTTATAGGGTTCGTGCTGACAAAACAAGTGTCACTGGACAAGGTGGATATACAAACACCGCCACCTATTCCAACCATTTAACAGCGCTTGGCATCAATGATAAGTTGTCAGCAGTTGCTTATAGTTTGAGAAAATTAAACCCAAATTATTCTGGAAATGCCATTCAAGTTAGAAGATCGGACAATGTTACGCAAGACATTGGCTTTACCAGCACTGGGGAATTAAATATAAGCTCACTTTTAACCTTTATTGGAAGCCAAAGTGCTTTTGTAACAATTTGGTATGATCAATCTGGGAATGGTAGAAATTTAACCCAGTCAAATACAATCAGACAGCCTCTAATTGTTAATGCTGGGAGTATTTTGAGTCGCAACGGAAAACCAACCGTTTACTTTGATGCAAGTAACGATGGAATGGTTTTTTCGGGTGGAAACTATTTGGCAACCAATCCAATCACGGTCAATTTAGTTGCGGGTAGCAATGCCAATACAAATACTTTTAGACGTGCCGTGCAAGGTTCTGCAAATTGGCTGATAGGCCCTTATAACAATCAACATAGTTGGTATTCAGGCAACTGGAACCATCAAACCAATGCGCCGTGGTCTACCACTAACTTAGAGTATATTACTGTAATTCAGCCGAGTTTTACTGCCAATACATCGTTTAGAAATGGTGTTTCCCAATCTACAGCCAACAACAAAGGATTACCATTGGTTTTAAATTTAGGTACTGAAGGAGGTTATGCTGAAATTTTTGACGGATACATCAGTGAAGTAATCAGTTTTAACCAAGAGTTGACCACGACAGAAAGACAAAGCATGGAGTTGTCGCAAGTCAATTATTACAAATCTTCTGATGCAAATTTAGCGGCACTCACTACGACAGCTGGCACTTTGACTCCCGCTTTTGCAGCAGCAACAACTGTTTATACAACCACTGTTGCCAACACAACCACAAGTGTCACCGTAACCGCCACCCGTGCAGAAGCAAATGCTACAATGCAAGTTCAGGTGAATGGCGGTTCATTCGCAACCCTTACCAATACAACTGCTTCAAGTGCTTTGGCATTGAATGTGGGCGATAATACAATAGACGTGCGTGTTACTGCCGAAGATGGAACCACGCAAAAAACATATACAATCACAGTAACGAGAGCCGCGCCAAGCAATAATGCTGATTTATCTGCTTTAGTGATTTCTTCGGGT
>JBEILV010000172.1:0-6057 GCA_040379105.1 Flavobacterium sp. | reverse complement strand
TCCGCGTGAGGGATTGAAGTGGAAATCCTTTTTTGACTTTTTAGGAAAAAAAGATTGCAACGAAAAGCCCGACCTGAAAGGGCACACCCAAAATAAAATAACTATGAAAAAACTATTGTTTCTACTCTCTATCATTTTCGTTTTATCATGTTCAAACGATGATGCAACCATCTCTAACAACGATGGTCAAGGCGGTTCGTTGGCTATTTTTGCATTGAAAAACAATTATTTATACACGGTTGACGACCAGAAGTTGCATGTGTTTTCTTTGCAAAATCCTGAAGCCCCTGTCAAAGTGAATTCTGTGCCTATTGGTTTTGCCATAGAAACCATTTATTCATTTGGCGATTATTTGTTTATGGGTTCGCAATTGGGCATGTATATTTATTCCATTCAAAATCCTGAAAATCCGTCTTATATGTCGGAAGTTTCGCACGTAACGGCTTGCGACCCTGTCGTTGCCAATGCTACACATTCTTTCGTGACCCTCCACTCTACTGCTTTTTGTGGCAACAACAACAATATGCTCGAAATCTACAATACCGAAAATGTTCAAAATCCTATTTTGGTGCATCGTCGAAATTTGGTACAACCCAAAGGACTCGGTTTGTACGGCAACCGATTGATTGTTTGTGATGATGTGATCAAGATATTCAACATCAATAATCCCGCAGAGCCTGTGCTTTCGCATGCATTAGATTACAGCTGTTTTGATGTGATCATTCGAGACAACACGCTCTTTGGCATTGGTGCAAATGGATTGTATCGTTTTGAAATGGATCCAAACAATGTGCAAAATACAATCTTACAAAGCACGATTTCTTTCTAAATATTGATAAATCAATTGCTAAAACAAATCTAATTTTTAAGACCGTTTTGTGAATTGCGATGCGCTTATTGTAAATTTGCCCAAAACCTCGCAACATACATGGTATCAATCACAGATAAAACCCTTCAAGATTTAGAATTTAACACCATTTTAGAGACCGTTTCAAACTATTGCAACACAGAAATGGGCAAAGAAAAAGCACTGGAAATCAAACCTTTTGCTGAAAAAGAAGCCTTGATGCACGCTTTGCATTGCGCTTCAGAATATTTAGCCTCTTTTTCTAACAACAATGCGCTTCCCAACCACGGTTTTGAAAATCTGAACAACGAATTGAAATTTTTGGGCATCGAAGACAGTTATTTGGAAACACCCAGCTTTCGAAAAATGGCTTCTTTGGCAGAATCTGTGCATAAAATGTTGCAGTTTCTTCAAAAATTTCACGATTACTATCCTGCTTTGCTTGAACGTTCAAAATCGGTGGAATGGCAACCCTACATTGTGAAGAGAATTGATGAAATTGTGGACAAATTTGGGGTTATCAAAGACAATGCATCGCCAGATTTGATTCATTTGCGGAGAGAAATTCAAACAGTGCGAGGGAAAATCAACCAAAGTTTTGGCACCGCCCTTTCGCATTACAACAGTTTGGGCTATTTGGACGAAATCAAAGAAACCATTGTTGAAAATCGTCGGGTTTTGGCTGTTTTAGCGATGTATCGACGCAAAGTAAAAGGCAGTATTTTGGGAAGTTCCAAAACAGGAAGCATTGCCTACATCGAGCCCGAACAAACGTTGAAATATGCCCACGAATTGACCAACTTGATGTATGAAGAACGCGAGGAAGTGATTCGAATTTTGAAACAGTTATCGAGAGACATTCGTCCGTTCAAATCGTTATTAGAAGCTTATCAGCACTTTTTGAGCGACATTGATTTGGCAGCAGCGAAAGCAAAATATGCCCGAAAAATCAATGGTATTTTACCTCATATTACCGACAACAGACGCATTTATTTTAGGGAAGCCTACCACCCGATTTTGTTGTTGAACAACATGGCAAAAAACGAAAAAGTGTTTCCACAAACCATCGAATTGCACCAAGAAAACCGCATCATTGTGATTTCTGGTCCGAATGCCGGCGGAAAAACCATCTCTTTGAAAACCATTGGATTACTACAATTGATGTTGCAAAGCGGTATTTTGATTCCAGTGCACGAACGAAGCGAAACGTTTTTGTTTGACAGAATTTTAACCGATATTGGCGACAATCAATCCATTGAAAATCATTTAAGCACCTACAGTTATCGCTTAAAAAACATGAATTATTTCTTGAAGAAATGCAATGCGAAAACCTTGTTTTTAATTGATGAATTCGGTACCGGTTCCGATCCTGAATTAGGTGGAGCATTGGCAGAAACCTTTTTAGAAGAATTTTACCATCGTGAATCCTTTGGCATCATCACGACGCACTATACCAATTTGAAAATGTTGGCCAACGAATTGCCTTTTGCTACGAATGCCAACATGCTTTTTGACGAAAAATCCCTCGAACCGTTGTATCAATTGATTTTGGGTCAGGCAGGTAGTTCGTTTACATTTGAAGTGGCGCAAAAAAACGGCATTCCTTACGGATTGATCAATCGGGCGAAAAAGAAGATCGAAAATGGCAAAGTTCGTTTTGACAAAACGATTGCAACCTTGCAAAAAGAGCGTTCTAAACTCGAAAAAACTTCTATCAATCTAAAAGAAGAGGAAAGCAAAGCGCGAGAAGAAAGCAAAAAAATGGAAACCATCAATGCCAAAATCCAAGAAAAATTGGAACGCTATCAAGAATTGTATGACGCCAACCAACGCCTGATTTATATGGGTCAAAAATGGGACGACATGGCGGAACGTTATTTCAATTCGAACAACAAAAAAGCGTTGATTGGCGACTTTTTGAAAATGGTGGAAGTTGAAAATTCCAAACGTAAAAAAGTGTCGGCTAAAGAAAAAATCCAGAAAGAAGAAATTCAAAAAGTGGTCACGGCCGAAGTGACAGAAAAAGTGGAAGTGATTCGAAAAGAAAAAAAAGAGAAAAAACTCAAAGCCCAAAAAATATTAGCTGAAATCCCGAAAGTGGTGCTCAAATTGGGCGACCGCGTTCGGATGTTTGACGGAAAAGCGGTCGGTACCATCGATAAGATTGAAAAAAACAAAGCCACCGTGAATTATGGAGTTTTCACATCGCAAGTCAGTTTGGATGTTTTGGAATTGGTAGAACGAATGAAATAAAATTGTACAAATGCAAAAACCAATCGTAACCGAAGGAAAAAAGATTGTTTTGTTTGACGGAGTTTGTAATTTATGCGACAGCGCAGTGCAAATGATCATCAAAAATGACAAAAAAGATGTGTTCAGGTTCGTAGCGCAACAAGAGCCCAAAGGACAAGAAATCATGCGCTATTTGGGCATTGATGCACTAAAAACCGACAGTATAATTTTGTATGAACCCAACGTGGCGTATTTTATCAAAGCAGAAGCCGTGATGGAAATTGCCCGAGATTTGAGTGGCGGTTTGCATTACATTCGTTTGTTTTCTTGGTTGCCCAACGGATTGGCAAATTTGGTTTATGATTTTGTTGCCAAAAATCGCTATCAATGGTATGGAAAAAAAGAAAGTTGCATGATGCCAACTCCAGAAATCAAACAAAAATTTTTATAATTTGGTTTTTTGGACTTCGGTTTAGTAATTAAAAAATGTAACTAAATTATAAAGCATCTTTTATATAAATTACAATTATAAACGTCTATTATTTTATTGAATGCTAAATTGTACTTTTTAATTAATTTTTTTGTCTATTCCATCTAAAACCTTTAAATAGTTAGTTAAATCTGCATCAATCCATTCCACTAATTCATAAATCTCTTTTTTAATGTTTTTAGCTTCAGTAAAGTCAATAGTTCCTCCTTTAAAACAAATTGGTTCATTGTGATAGACTCTATTTCTAAATTCTCTAATTCGATTTAGTTTTTGATTTAAAATATTTCTATTTACATGATTTGGCTTATTTGGAAAACAATTTATTACAACTCCACCTATCAATTTATAATGATGTGATTCGAACAAACTAGTCCAAAAACCAAAGGACTGTTCTGCTATAATTTTTCCTGCTGTTACTACACCATCTTTTTTACGAATTGTATTTTCTGCTTTAATAATTGAGCTTTTCAAAAAGAATTTAGATTTGATTAATGAAGGATGATTCACAAATCCATTCTTTTCCATTATAATCCAATTTGGGTTTGAAAAATGTAATGAAACTTGATGATTTACCATGTTTCTGAAGAATATTTCAAATAAGTTGATGATTGGATAGAATGCCTGTGCTGCCCTTAAATTTTTTATATACAACTTTTGAGCTTTAGATTTAGAGTTGCCCGATGCAATCAAAAATCTCTCTAATCTGGGTTGAGATAAGTAATGTTCTAATTTATGATATTTCAACTTATTAAATATTTGCTTGTCTTTTACAAATATATTCAGTTATTTTGTACCGTAATGCTTAATCAAGCCTCTTTCTTCATTGAAACGTAATTAAGTGAAAGATTTTCAGAACCTCTCAATCTATTTTGAGAGGTTTTTTATTTTTATTTTGCCTCAAATAGATATTAAAACTAAAATGATTTTGTTTAATATTGTTACGCTGTAAATGAAAAAAGCTTATTTTTCAAATTTTGGCGTGCTTTTTGAAATTACCCAATCACATTAAAATATTTACTTATGAAAAAAATAATCCTTCTGTGCGTTCTTCCTTTGATTTTATGGGGAAATGAAATTAAAAACAAACCGACCACCAAAGAAGTGACGGTATTTTTGAATGGAGCGCAAATCACCGCCGAAAGCACCCTGAATTTGAAAGCAGGCATGAACATCATCATTTTTACAGATTTAAGCACTTTGGTGGACGAAAGCAGCATCCAAGTAAGCGGTTTGCAAGACGCATCCGTACTTTCCATCGGGTTTTCAATCAATCATTTAACCAAAAAAGTAGAGTCTGAAACCATCAAAAATTTAGAGCAAGAATTGGCACTCAAAAGACGGATTTACGCCAGTGTAGAAAGCAGCATCAAAGGTCTGGAAGAAGAAGAATCATTGTTGGCAAACAACAAAAAATTGACGTCTGAGCAACAAGCCCTTTCTTTAGAAAAAATGACGGCTTTTTCAAAATATTACAGAGAAAGAATTGCGGCTATTAAATTGGAATTGTACGATTTAAGAAAACAAATGACCGAAATTCAAGTCGAGTTGCAACGCCTTCAAAACGAAAAATCGAAGTTAGAAAACGTCAATTTTCAAGAACGCGGCGAAATCACGTTAAAGTTAGACGTTCCAAAAGCACAAACCTTGACGCTACAATTAAAATACAATGTTTCGTCGGCAAGTTGGGTGCCAACCTACGAAATCAAAGCCAACAGCAGCCAGAACAAAATCCAATTTCAATACAAAGCCAACGTCATTCAACAAACTGGCGATGATTGGACGAATGCAAAAATCACTTTGTCCACGGGCGATCCGAGCATCAACGCCATCAAACCAACTCCTGATCCTCATTATTTGAACTTTGTCAGCAACGGCTATCAACCAACGTTCGCAAAACCAACTCAAAATTTTAAGTACAACCCCATGGTTCGCACAGTGACAGGTGTAATTACTGAAAATGGAAGTCCTTTGCCAGGAGTAACCGTTCTTTTAAGAGGAACAAATACGGGCACACAAACAGATTTTGATGGCCGTTATCAAATCAAAATTAATGGCGGACAGGAATTAGAATTTCAATATATCGGAATGAAACCTCAAGTACTGCCAATTTATAGTTCACAAATGAATGTTGCCATGGAGCCCAATTCTCAAATGCTGGAAGAGGTTATGGTCATGGGATACAGCGGAAGAAGGATAGACAAAGCCGTAGAAACCGTTTCAGCCGATGAAATTCAATATTCAGGCACGGGCGAAATCAAGGAACAAAACCCCACGGCGGTCATTTTTAAAATCAACAAACCCTACACGATTGTTTCTTCGCACGAGCCCACGATCATTGCCATTGATTTATTTGAAGTGCCTGCCGTTTTCGAACATTAGGCCGTGCCCATCATTAACGAAAATGTGTTTTTAACCGCCAAACTCAAAGATTGGCAACACTCTGATTTCCTTGCCGGCGAAGCAACCATTTATTTAGAAGGAAGTTACG
>JBEILV010000171.1:0-6084 GCA_040379105.1 Flavobacterium sp. | reverse complement strand
TAAAATGAAAAAAGGAGTATTATTAGTCAATTTAGGTTCGCCAGAAAGTCCGACCCCAAAAGATGTGAAGCCATATTTAGACCAGTTTTTGATGGATAAGTATGTGATAGACGTGCCTTATTTGTTGCGCGCTTTGCTTGTTAGAGGGATTATTCTGCAAACCAGACCCAAAAAATCTGCGGCAGCGTATGCCAAAATTTGGTGGGACGAAGGTTCGCCACTCATTGTGATTTCTAAAAGATTACAGAAAAAAATCCAAGCGCAAGTGAGCGTTCCCGTGGCTTTAGGGATGCGATATGGCAATCCGAGTTTGGAATCGGCCATCAAAGAATTGAGCGATCAAGGCGTGACAGAAATTTTACTGTTCCCGATGTATCCGCAATATGCCATGGCTTCCACGGAAACAATTTTGGTTTTGGCTGAGGAAATTAGAAAAGAAAAATTTCCCCACATCAACTTTACTATTATTCCCGCATTTTTCAACCAACCTGATTACATCCGAGATTTATCAGCTTCAATAAAAGGTCATTTGGAAGGTTTTGACTATGATCATTTGTTGTTTTCTTATCATGGCATTCCAGAGAGACACATTCGCAAAACGGACGTCACAAAAAGTCATTGTAAAATCGATGGCAGTTGCTGCAACACTCCTTCGCCAGCGCATGAGTTTTGCTATCGCCATCAGTGTTATGAAACCACAAAACAAGTGGCGAATTTGCTTGGTTTGAAGGAAGGCACTTACAGTCAGTCTTTCCAGTCCCGTTTGGCGGGCGACAAATGGCTCGATCCTTACACGGACAAGGAAATCAACAAAATGCCCGAAAAAGGCATTAAAAAATTAGCGGTTGTTACTCCCGCTTTTGTGTCGGATTGCTTGGAAACATTAGAGGAAATCGCCATGGAAGCCAAAGAAGAATTTATTGAGCATGGCGGCGAAGCTTTCAAAGCCATTCCTTGCTTGAACGACGACGATCATTGGGCCAAAACCCTCAGTCGCTGGATTGACCAATGGGCATTTGAGGCGCAAGCAAAATCCAACTAAATGTCGATATCTTCGGGGATTTTAGGCACAGACAGCATCAAAAGTTTGTTGATAAAACAAGCCGTTCCAGCTTCAATCGGGATTCTTTTCATGTCGCTCAACATTTTGGTCGATACCATTTTTGTTGGGCAATGGATTGGTTCTTTGGCCATTGCAGCTGTAACGGTGGTTTTGCCCATCACTTTTCTTATTTCCTCTTTAGGCATGGCCATTGGAATTGGTGGAAGTTCCATCATCTCGAGAGCTTTAGGTGCCAACGACAAACAAAAAGCCGTACAAACTTTTGGAAATCAGTTGATGATGACTTTGAGTTTGGCACTTTTTTTTGTGATTGTCGGTGTTTTTTTTGGCGAGGAAATTTTGTTGCTTTTTGGAGCTAATGGCGCTATTATGGCACCTGCCGCCACTTTTTTCTATCCCGTTTTGCTTGGAGTTCCTTTTCTAGCTTTGTGCATGATGGGAAACACCGTGATTCGTGCCGAAGGAAAGCCCAAATTCGCCATGATTGCCATGATTATTCCCGCTTTTGGCAACATTATTTTGGACATCGTTTTTATGAAAGTTTTCAACATGGGGATGTTTGGAGCTGCTTTAGCCACAACGATTTCCTACATCATGTGTTTTTCGTTCATTTTATGGTTTTTCCTGAAAAAAAGCGAATTAAAACTTCAACTTCAAGATTTCATTTTCAATGGAAAAATAGTGAAAGAAATCACGTCGTTGGGCATGGTTACCTTTTCTCGTCAAGGCGTGGTCAGTATTTTGTCTATCATTCTCAATCACACGCTTTACACGTATGGCGGCGAACATTCCGTAGCGGTTTATGGCATCATCAGCCGTATGTTGATGTTTGCGCTTTTTCCTATTTTAGGCATCACACAAGGATTTTTGCCCATTGCTGGCTTTAATTATGGAGCTAAAAACTACCATCGTGTGAAAGAAACCATTTCCATTTCAATCAAATACGCAGCACTTTTGGCGATGATTATTTTCGTTATCATTTTAATTTTTGCCAAACCGATTGTCGGGATTTTTACCACCGATGTTGATATTATCAACGAAACTCCAGCCGCCTTGCGATGGGTTTTTGCAGCCTCGCCCATCATTGCCATTCAACTGATTGGCGCAGCCTATTTTCAAGCAGCTGGAAAAGCGATTCCTGCTTTGCTACTCACGCTGACCAAACAAGGTTTCTTTTTGATTCCTTTAGTGCTCATTTTACCAACCTATTTTGGTATTTTTGGAGTGTGGATTGCATTTCCGATTTCTGATGTGCTTTCAACCATAATCACAGGGTATTTTTTAAAGAAAGAAATGACCCACAAACTCAATGAAGTTTCAGATGGAATATTATAACTACATCAAATCCTTGCATTTAATTTTTGTCATCACTTGGTTTGCAGGATTGTTTTACATTGTTCGATTGTTTGTTTATCATGCCGAAGCCAAAACAAAACCCGAACCCGAACAATCCATTTTAATCAAACAATACCAATTGATGCAATACCGACTTTGGTACATCATCACTTGGCCAAGTGCTGTTATCTCGAGTATTTTCGCTTTTTGGATGTTATTTTTTACAGAAGCAGGTGCTGTTTGGCTCACACAACCTTGGATGCACGTCAAACTCGGATTTGTGTTTTTGTTGTATTTATATCACGGGAAGTGCCAACAAATTTTCAATCAATTGCAACGCAATGAAGTAAAACATTCTTCAAATTTCTTTCGTGTTTGGAACGAAGGAGCTACCCTGATTTTGTTTGCGGTTGTGTTTTTAGTCATATTAAAAAATGCTGTGAACTGGATTTATGGCACGTTAGGCATCATTCTTTTTTCTGTCGTAATCATGCTTGGTTTTAAATTTTATAAAAAAATCAGAGAGAAAAACGCATCTTAACAATCAATCAACACTGACAAAAAACAAGTTATTATTAGGTATAAAATGTTGAAAAATCAATTGCGGTATAAAAATCAATCATCATGAAATTCAGTATCGGAAAAGTGTCTTTACGGGTTCGGATTTTCATTTCAATGATTTTATTGACATTGATTGCTACTTTATTAATGGCTTTAATTTCGATTTATCAATTTGGGCTTGAAGCCAAAGAATACAATCAAGAACGATTAGACAGAAAGGAAGACGCTGTGAGAGAACACATTGCGTATTCTTTAAAAACAACTTCCTTTCCATTAGAAACCGAAAACTTGCCATTCATACTTCAAAATGAAATTTATGAACTGGCGAATATTCATGATTTAGAAATCAACATTTTCGACCTTGATGGACAGCTGTTGAAATCGTCAAAAATGTATCGGATTTCTAATACTGAAAGTTCTAAACTTCCAAAACACATATTGAATTTGGTCAACAATAGTTTAGAAAAACGCTATGTCGATTACAAAAAAATCAATGGGATTTCCTATTATTTTTCCTATTCTCAAATTTTAGATCAGAAATTTAAACCCATTGGAATTCTGAACATACCTTACATCGAAGACGAAGGTCATTACGAAAGAGAAATCAATAAATTCTTTTTAGGGTTGGGAAAAGTGTATTTTTTTATGTTGCTTTTTGCTTTTGGAACGGCTTATTTCTTGTCGTCTTACATTACGCAAACAATTAAAGAAGTGGCCGACAAAATCAACGAAACACGATTGAACAAACGAAATGAAAAGATTGAAATTGAATCTAAAAGCAAAGAAATTGACGAATTGATTCAAGCTTACAACGCTATGATTGACGAATTGGAGGAAAGTGCAGCAAAATTGGCACAAAGCGAACGTGAAAATGCGTGGCGTGAAATGGCAAAACAAATTGCGCACGAAGTCAAAAATCCATTGACGCCCATGCGACTGACTGTGCAAAGTTTCCAACGAAAATTTGACGCTTCTGACCCGAAAATTAATCAAAAACTCAACGATTATACCCAAACTTTGTTGGAACAAATCGACACGATGAGTGCGGTTGCGAATGCATTTTCGAACTTTGCAACAATGCCCGAGCAGCAAAAGGAAATTTTAAACTTGGTGGAAGTTGTAAAAAGATCATTGGATATTTTTGATGAAAATTACATTCATTTTGAAAGTAACTCTGACGAAATTTGGATCAAACTCGACCGCACACAAATGATTCGGGTTGTTACGAATTTGGTTAAAAATGCCATTCAAGCCATTTCAGAAAACGAAAAGAATCCATCGATTGAGGTAACCGTTACAAAGCAGGAAGCAACCGTTGTTATTTCCGTAAGAGACAATGGTATGGGCATCGAAGAAGGCGATAAAGAAAGAATTTTTGAGCCGAAATTTACCACCAAAACCAGTGGCATGGGACTTGGTTTGGGCATCATTAAAAACGTCATTGAAAGTTATCAAGGAAAAATTGAATTTGTTTCCGAATTAGGAAAAGGCACAGAATTCAAGGTTGTTTTGCCTTTGGAGTAAATTTCTTTGACGATTAATTTTGTGGCTTTTTTAATCCTCATCATGACCCATCGCAGAAACCACAAAAACCGTTACAATTTCGTCTTGCACTTCATAAATCAAACGGTCTTTTTTATTGATTCTTCTAGACCAAAGTCCGGTTAGATTGTGCTTTAAAGCTTCTGGTTTTCCTGATCCCGAAAATGGATGTTCTTGCAGTTCTTTTAAAATTTGAATGATTTTCTTAATCGTAGCAACATCGCCCGCTTTTTTGTGCTTTGATAAATCTAATTCAGCGGTTGGTTGGATCATTACTTTATACTTTCCAATAATTCCTCTGCTGAAGTCATTTCTCGACCAACTTCCTTTCTCGATTTTTCAATTTTCTTCACAAAATCTTTATTATAAGAACTTTTGGGCTCTTCTACCAATGAAATATCGTCGTTTTGGTCAATTTTGAAAGCTTTCAAAAAAGCCAACAAAGCCTTTCCTTTTTTAGATTTTTCGTCAATATGTAAAGTGATTGTGGTCATTTTGAATGTGTTTTAAAATGCAAATTTAGGGAAATAATAAATCCATTTCTGAAGTAAAAGCAAATGATAAGAGTTTGATTTTAAAATTTTTAAACATCAAAAATCTCAATCCTCATCATGACCCATCGCAGAAACCACAAAAACCGTTACAATTTCGTCTTGCACTTCATAAATCAAACGGTCTTTTTTGTTAATCCTTCTAGACCAAAGTCCAGTCAAATCGTGTTTTAACATTTCAGGATTTCCAATGCCTTCCTTTGGATGCATCTCTAATTCAAAAAAAATCTGATGCAATCTTTTAGTAGATTTCTTATCGCCAGACTTTATGATTTGTAAAATCTCTCTTTGCGCTTTTTTATCAATGATAACGCTATACACTTTGTTTCAAATATTCTTTAAAGTCGTCATCAAACGGAACAAAATCTTTTTTCTCAATTCTGTCTTTTATCTCTTTCACAAAATCTTTGTTGTAAGGACTTTTGGGTTCTTCCACCATTGAAATATCTTCGTTTTGGTCGATTTTGAACGCTTTTAAAAATGCCAACAAAGCTTTTCCTTTTTTAGATTTTTCGTCAATTTTTAAAGTGATTGTGGTCATTCTGAGTGTGTTTTAAGGTGCAAATTTAGGGAAATTATAAATCCATTTCTGAAATAAAAGCAAATGATAAGCGTTTGATTTTAAAATTTTTAAACATCAAAAATCTCAATCTTCATAATGACCCATCGCAGAAACCACAAAAACCGTTACAATTTCGTCTTGCACTTCATAAATCAAACGGTCTTTTTTGTTAATCCTTCTATACCAAAGTCCAGTTAGATTGTGCTTTAAAGCTTCTGGTTTTCCTGATCCCGAAAATGGATGATCACGCAATTCTGAAATCAGTTGATCAATTTTTTTGAGTGTAGCTTTATTGCCTGATTTTTTGTGTTTCAGAAGGTCAATTTTTGCTGATTCAGAAATTTCTATTTGATACTTTCCCATATTGATTCCGTTTCAATCTTAATGGTTTTACCATCTTTAATTTCTTCTCTCGATTTTTCAATTTTCTTCGCAAAATCTTTATTATAAGAACTTTTGGATTCTTCAAC
>JBEILV010000170.1:0-6096 GCA_040379105.1 Flavobacterium sp. | reverse complement strand
AAATCGAAAAAATTTAAAAAATCCAAAAAATCTAAAAACCCATTCGATTATTCGTGGTAATCAAAAGAACCAAAAAAAATCCGCGAATCAGCGGCCTTGTTTCCAACAATTAGTGCGCTTAAAAGAAGAATTCGATAAAAATTAAAAAGTGCAGATTTAAAAAATTCGTGCATTCGTGGTAATCCAAAAAATCAGTTGAATCAGTTGAATCAGTTGAATCAGCGTTCTATTTTGTAATCCAAGAAATCCGCGAATCAGCTGCTAAAAAAAGATTGAAAACCTGCAAAAATCCGTTGCATCCTGAAAATCAGCGTTCCATAGATTCGTGGTAATCAAAAGAACCAAAAAAAATCCGCGAATCAGCGGCTAAAAAACACAACCATTCGTGCGCTTCAAAGAAGCATTCGTTCAAAATAAATCGAAAAAATTTAAAAAATCAAAACAATTTAAAAAATGTAAAAGATTTTAAACAAAAAAAAGTCCCGAAAAATCGAGACTTTAAATTTTACATATCTAAAAAAGCTTATTTCTTCTCGTTCAATTTCGCACTCAATTCCATCGAAATGGCAGAACGCTCCATTTTCAATTTACCCGACATGGTTTCAATTACAGCAGTGCCATCTGATAATTCGGCTACTTTTCCATGCAAACCACTTTTTGTAATAATTCTATCACCCACTTTTAGCGATGATTCAAATTCTTTTTCTTGTTTCGCTTTCTTTTGTTGCGGACGAATCATAAAAAAATAAATGACCACAAACATCAATAAAAAAGGTAATAACGACTGGATTCCTTCCATGATAAATTAATTAGGGGTTGTTGTAATAGTTGCCCCTTTTGTTTTCACAGAGGTGGTTCCTTCTTTAGGTTTTACATTTGCTTTGATTGTGATTTTTTCAGTACCGCTTTCAGTGTTACAATCAATTGTTACGGTTTTTTCTTGTTGATTTGGTTTTCCTTGCGAATCAAAAGTAACTAACATACTTTTTGTTTGCCCAGGTTTGATGGGTTCTTTTGGAAAATCAGGCACAGTACAGCCACATGATCCTTTGGCATTTGAAATAATCAAATCCGCTTCACCAGTATTTGTAAATTCAAATTTGGTTTCCACTTTTTCCCCTTCGTTGATGTTTCCAAAATCATGTACCAATTTTTTGAAAGTCATTTTTGGATATTTTCCATCAGCAGGTGGCGTTTTTACAGCGGCTGGTGCTGGCGGCGGTGGCGGCGGAGTGGCCGTCATAGTCATATCAACATCTTTGCTTGCTGGATCAATTTTATCCACAGGATTGTCCGTTTTGCAAGCACTCAACAAAATAGCAACAAACGATAATGTTAAAAACGTTTTTTTCATAATAAATCATTAATTTAGTTCAACTTACATCAGGCCTCTGCCCGATTTTTTTAAAATATTTTTGGTTTGATATTCCTTGATCAGATTGTCCAAAATTCCGTTGATAAAAATACTGCTTTTTGGTGTAGAATATTCTTTTGCGATTTCTAAATATTCGTTAATCGTTACTTTTACGGGAATGGATGGAAATTTATGAAACTCGCAAATTGCCATTTTCAAAATGATGGTATCTACTTCTGCAATGCGCTCCATGTCCCAATTGGGAGTTTTATCGCTAAATTCTTTAGTAAATGTGATTTCGTTGAGCAACGTTTTTCTATACAATTCTTTGGCAAAATCTTTGTCTTCGAAATCTTTATAAACCCCGGGCACTTCCCAACTAAAATCTTCATTTTTACATTGTTTTAATTGCTTTAAAATCAATGTATTCACCACAGGAATATCGTCCACCCACGAGAGTTTTTGGTCTTCCAAATAATCATAAAGTTTGTCGTTGGGCGCAATCAATTCTGAGAAAATGTGCACCACAAAGTCTTTGTCATGCTGAAAATTCCGCATCGGACTTGCCAAATATTCCGTGTAAATATCAGATTTTCTGACAGTTTCCCAAAGCAAGTTGATGTAGTCATCGTTTTGTTCCCAGAGGTCAAATTTTCGATCTTCGATGGCTCTCAAAACAGAAGTGTTGTTTTCCAAACTTAACAACAAAGTGTTGTCAGCAAATTTTGTATTGGGATTGAGTTCTTCTTTTGAAGCCAGATGTTTTTTGGAAGATTTTTCAAGAAAAATAGCTTCTTTCTTGCGGATTTCTATCAATGCCGTCAGCATCAACAAATATAAATCTTGAATGTTTTCTATGTTTTGATATAGAAATTTCTGGTTTAAATCTAAATCTTCCGAACCACTTTGGTGCATTGCATAAATGGTTTGGAGTACTTTAATGCGTATATGTCGTCTGTTTAACACTGAAAAAGAACTTTAAAAATTAAAAAAAGCGAAAGTAAACCTTTCGCTTTGCAAAAATAGAAACTTTATTTGTTTAAAAAATTATTTCTGATTTTCTTTTTTTCTGGCATCAATTCTATTTTGAGCCACCATAAAAGCAGCAGCATGCGGTGTGATGCGGTTTTGTTCTGCCAAACTCAAAATATCTAAAGTTGAATTATAAATATTTTCAGTTCTTCTCATCGATTCTGCCATGTCGTATTTTTCGATTTCGGCATATACGTTGATAATACCACCTGCGTTGATCAAGAAATCTGGAGCATACAAAATGCCTTTATCCATCAACATTTGTCCGTGAACGCTCTCTACAGCCAACTGATTGTTAGCAGCACCCGCTACGATAGAGGCTTTTAATTTCGAAATAGTATCGGTATTTAAAGTAGCTCCCAAAGCACAAGGTGCATAAATATCCATGTCTGAAGCATACAAATCTTCGCCTTGGAAAATCGTGGCTTTATATTTTGAAGCAATTTCTAACAATCGATCTTGGTTGATGTCTGCAATAATGACTTGAGCACCTTCTTTTGTTAAATAATCGACCAAGGTTTCGCCTACATGGCCAATGCCTTGCACTAAAACTTTTTTGCCTGACAATAATTCTGAACCATATTTGAATTTCGCTGCGGCTTTCATACCCATATAAACTCCGTAAGCCGTTACTGGCGAAGGATTTCCAGATCCACCTCTTGATTCGGAAATGCCCGTAACGTAAGGCGTCACATCGTGCACAGTATCCATATCGGCAGTTTGCATGCCTACATCTTCGGCTGTAATATATTTTCCACCCAAAGAATTGACAAACTCGCCAAACTTACGCATCAAGGCAGGAGTTTTTTGTGTTTTTGCGTCGCCGATAATCACCGCTTTTCCACCGCCCAAATTCAAACCCGTTACAGCCGATTTGTAAGTCATTCCTCTCGACAAACGAAGCACATCGTTCAAAGCTTCCCATTCATTATTATATTGCCACATACGAGTACCGCCTAAAGCAGGTCCCAAAACAGTGTTGTGTATTCCGATTATTGCTTTCAAACCTGTATCTTTGTCGTGACAAAAAACAATTTGTTCATGATCATTGAAAGAAACTTGACCAAAGACAGGATCCATTTTTTGTAGTTCCTGAGTGCCTAAAACTTCTGCAACCATAATAAAGTAAAATATTAGATAATTTTTTAATATTGTCAAAATGACATTGCAAAAGTAGATATATTTTTAATATGTCGATGTAAAAGAGGTTGTTTTTTATGAATATGATAATAAATTCGATTTTTTCAACTAAAATAAATTCAAAATTTTACTTTTTTTATTGCCAAATCAAAAATGAAAGAACTTTCTTACTTAAATAAATACTTTTCCAAATACAAATATCATTTCCTGCTTGGGATTTTGATTACCATTGTGGCACAAATTTTTGCACTTTTTACACCAAAATTGATCAGCGAATCTTTTGTGATTATCGAAAATCAAATTGCCAATCCTGTTCAAGACATGACTTCTATCAAATGGGAATTGCTTAAAAGTTTGATTTTTATTGTTGTAACAACGCTTTTTGCCGGATTTCTCACTTTCTTGATGCGTCAAACATTAATCGTGATGTCGAGACACGTTGAATTTGATTTGAAAAATGAAGTCTATCAACAGTATCAAAATCTGTCGCAAAATTTCTACAAACAAAACAGAACCGGCGATTTGATGAATCGCATCAGCGAAGATGTGGGCAAAGTGCGGATGTATGTTGGGCCTGCCGTGATGTACACAATCAACACCGTGATTCGTTTTGCTGTTGTGATTGTTTATATGTATAATGTTTCGCCAAGATTGACGCTTTACACCATTCTTCCGTTGCCTTTGCTTTCTTATTTAATATTTAAAGTGAGTAAAGAAATCAACATTCGAAGCACGATTTTTCAAGAAAATTTGTCCACACTTTCGAGTTTTGCACAAGAATTTTTCTCGGGCATTCGAGTGATCAAAGCTTATGCGCTTGAAAATAGAAACACCGAAACTTTTACAGCCTTGGCGGAAGAGAGCAGAAATAAAAATTTGAGTTTGGTAAAAATCAATGCATTGTTTGGCCCGCTGATGATTTTATTGATAGGCTTAAGTAATTTAGTGGTTATCTATTTTGGGGGCATGATGTATATCGAAGGCGAAATCAAAAGTTTGGGAACTATTGCCGAGTTCATCCTTTATGTCAACATGCTGACTTGGCCTGTGGCATCGATTGGTTGGGTTTCTTCTTTGGTGCAAGAAGCCGAAGCCTCTCAAAAAAGAATCAACGATTTCTTGAAAATCAGTCCCGAAATTCAAAACACAGCCACGCAAAACGATGAAATTTTGGGAAGTATAGTTTTCAAGAATGTGAACTACACTTACGACGACACAAACATTGACGCTTTGAAAAATGTTTCATTTGAAGTGAAAAGCGGAGAAACTTTGGCAATTCTGGGCAAAACGGGCAGCGGAAAATCGACCATTTTGCAATTGATTTGTCGAATGTACGACATTAACGAAGGCGAAATTTTGATAGACAACGTGCCTATTTACAAGAAAAACTTACATGATTTAAGAAATTCGATTGGTGTAGTGCCACAAGATGCATTTTTATTTTCGGACAGCATCGAAAACAACATCAAATTTGGAGATGAAAACGCAAATGAAGAAGAGATTACCAAAGCAGCAAAACAAGCTTGTGTACACGACAATATTATGGGTTTCAAAAATCAATACAAAACCGTTTTGGGCGAAAGAGGTATTACGCTTTCTGGAGGTCAAAAACAACGCGTTTCGATTGCACGAGCGTTGATCAAAAATCCAAAAATCTTGCTTTTTGACGATTGTTTGTCGGCGGTGGACACAGAAACAGAAGAAGCAATTTTGAATCATCTTTTCGAATATTGTAAAAACAAAACCACCATTATTGTGAGCCATCGAATATCTTCAGCAAAAAATTCTGATAAAATTATTGTTTTAGAAGACGGCGAAATCATACAACAAGGAACTCATAATCAACTCATAAACGAAGAAGGATATTACAAATCATTGTATTTAAAACAACTTTCTGAAAAAGAAATGAATTAGGAGTTGTTTATATTTAAAAAAAATATGATTTTTGAGTGTCGAATACAACCATAATTAATATCACAATTGCCATGAGAGAAAACGGAATGTTAGAAAAAGATGAGATTTTTTCAAAAGTATTAAGGGCTGGCAGAAGAACCTATTTTTTTGATGTAAGATCCACAAAAGCAGATGATTATTACATTACAATTACTGAAAGTAAAAAATTCACAGAAGCCGATGGGTCATTTCATTTTAAAAAACACAAAATTTATCTTTACAAAGAAGATTTCACTGCATTCAAAGAAATTTTAGAAGAAATGATGGATTATGTGTATGATAACAAAGGCGAGGAAGTGATTTCTGAAAGACATCAGAAAGATTTCAAGAAAGAATTTGCTTATCAAAATGACGAAACCGAAAGTTTTGAAACCAAAACAGAAAACTACACAGACATTAACTTTGAAGATATTTAAAAGTACAGAAACCGGTTTAAAAATCCGGTTTTTTGTTTTATAAATGAAAAAAGAAAAACCATGAAAAAAGCGATTGTTGTTTTAATCCTAACTTTAGTAACGAATGTTTTGTTTTCACAGAATGAAAAAGAAAATTAACTGTTCATAATTTTTAAAGAATATTACAATAGTGCAAATTTTGTAAATATTTTCAACATTTTT
>JBEILV010000169.1:0-6141 GCA_040379105.1 Flavobacterium sp. | reverse complement strand
ATAGCACCTCAAAAAAAGAATTAACCTGTTATAAGATGTTTTTATTGTACATGAAGTATTTTTTTATGTTAAAAATCAAAAAGAAAACAACAATAATTAAGATGATGCTGAAAATAATAATTTTAACATCATTCCAAGTTTCCATTTTTACAGCAGCATAAATCATTGAGCAACTTAAAAATGTTGCGACTAAAACATTAAAAAATTGATTTGATTTATTCGCTTTTGCCCTTTCAATCGTCAACCTTTTTAAGTTTTTATTTTCAAGATCAAAGCGCAACGATTTGGCAATAAAATCTAGGTTTTCAAATTCTTTGTCACAAATGGTAATTGTTTTGTTGTTTTCGGTTTTAAAGGTCAATTTTCTATAATAGATTGCTTTTGTGTCAATATAATTGCCCCATTTTAAGCCTTTTAATTTGTCTATGCTACTTTTGATTATTAAAAACCGAAGAGGATAGACGATTAACATTTGATTAGAGTAAATTATAATTACCCTAAATTTATAAATGACAAACCCGATTGTGAAAATATTTATTAAGATGATAATGACGAGGAAAAATTTGGCAACTAATATTAAATCGCTAAAAAACAGCCCGTCAAATATTGATTTATAACTCAAAATACTTGAAGAAACTAGAATAATAATTACAACAAAAAAAGTATTTACATTAATCAAGCTAAATTTCATTTTTCATATCTTTTAATTTTATTTCGAAATATCTGCTTTGTTGTAAGCATGCGCAGGTTTTTATAACTTTTTGTAACGTACTAAAATAATGAAAATACCATCACTCGAAGTAATTATTTTCGATTCTTTGACTTTCCCGAAAGATTTCTCCATTCAATGCGTTGACGACTTAGCCCCGATTGACGCGAAAATCCTTTTTGTGGCTTTTTCTGCCTCAAAAAGATTGTAGCAAAAAGCGGGAATAGGGATTGTTAAAATGCGGGAACGATGGGCTTCTCATTTTTAGAAAGTCGGAATGTAGAATTGTATGCTTGTATGATTTTATAATGTCGAAATCTAAAACTGTAAAAATTTAAATGATCAACCATCAGCGATTCAACTTTTATGGTCATTTTTAGAAAATCAATGTCTTGACATCTAGTGTATTAAGTGTAAATTCCGTTTTTGAACATTGCTATTTGTGGTGCCGAATGCTCAAAAACAAAGACAAAAATGTTTTTATTCCTCATGCTTTTGACGACGTTGCGGATGTTTCGTTGGTTACATTTGGATGAACATGTTTCGTTCATTTTATCAACTTCTTGTTTATAATTACTCGAGGGTAGGGGAAGTTGCTATAAAAAGCATCAAACGATGGTCAACAAATTTTAAACCAACAAAAAAACACGTTGGTAGGATTTATTGAGTATAAATCGTGGACTGTAATATTTCAAATGTCACAGTTTTATCTTCTTGCACGGTATATTGCAAGAGCACTTGCCCATTGTAAATCGAGTTTGTAAAATCTGCCACCACCCAACGATGGTTCAACACTTGAAATTTTGAAATTTGAAAACCTTTGCCGTCCATCGCATCGTAGGAAGTCAACGGATTGCCGTTTTCGTTTTTGTTCAATGCCATCAATTGTTCGCCAATCATTTTTTTAATCAAATCAAAATGCAGGTATTGCCCCGTTTGCTGATTGTCGAAATAATCTTGCGCTTGTTGGTTTCTGTCAATCGTAAAATGGTTTGCTTCAATCAACATTCCGCCCAAAACAGTGATACTGTCCATCGATTTTTCTTTCAATTTTTCGTAACGAGTATTCACAAACTCGCTGTCTTTTGAGTAATAGGAAAAGGTAAAAATATTGGTCAAAACCAACAAAATGACAATGTATAAATAAGCACTTCGCATAAGAAATATAGTTTAATTTGTTTGAATTCAGTATTTTAAATATTTAAATTTCTACAATCAAGTTATCGTACGCAAGAAAAACATTTTTTGGCAATTTTTTTGAAACTTCTTCATGAAAACCGAGCAAATGACTAATATGCGTCAAATAGGCTTTTTTTGGTTGAATTTTCTCAATAAAATCCAAAGCTTCTTGCAAACTTAAATGCGTAGGATGCGGTTCTTCTCGCAACGCATTTACCACCAAAACATCCAAACCCGCGAGTTTGTCCATTTCTTCTTGAGTCATGGTTTTCACATCTGTTAAATATGCAAAATTATCAATTCTAAAGCCAAACACTTGCCAATTTCCGTGTAAAATATCTACTGGAACAATTGTTTTATTCTTGAAATCGATGGTTTTGTTGTTGTCAATAAAATGTGTTTGCACAGAGGGCGCACCGGGATATTTGTTTTCAGTTTCGAAAATATAGCCAAACCTTTGTTTTAAATTTTCAATCACTCGTGGATGGGCATAAATGGGAATGTCGCCTTGCTTGAAGAAAAAAGGTCGAATGTCGTCTAAACCCGCCGTGTGATCGGCGTGTTCGTGCGTAAAGAAAATAGCATCAATCCGCTGACAACCAGAGGTAAGCATTTGCTGCCGAAAATCGGGGCCGCAATCAATCACAATCGAAGCATCTTCCCATTCAATCCAAACAGAAACACGCAAGCGTTTGTCTTTCAAATCCTTGCTTTTGCAAACGGAATGTTGACTCCCAATCACTGGAATTCCTTGAGAAGTGCCTGTGCCTAAAAAATAAATTTTCAAAACTTAAATTTTTACAAAAATAAGATTTATACCCTTCAAAATGGGGTGCAATTTTGTTAACTTTGCGTAATTCCTTTAAGAATAAACAAGGTCAACCCACCGAAACCACAAAAAATATGGAGAGAATAGAAACTGAAATCCGTTTGAAAGGTGATAAAATCATCCAGCAGATTCCGCCTATTAAAGATAAAGCACTGCGCATCAACCTTAACGAAAATATTTACGGCACTTTTGCCGAAATTGGTGCAGGACAAGAAACAGTCCGACATTTTTTCAGATCGGGTGGCTCATCTGGAACTATTGCCAAAGCGATGTCGGCTTATGATAAAGATTTTAGTGATTCGATCTACGGTATTGAAAAAGATGGGAGATACGTTACGGAAAGTAGATTAAAAAAAATGCTGACCCACGAAGTTCAATTGATAGAAGAACGTTTGGACAGAAGAAAACATCCAAACAAAATGTTTTTTAGTTATGCAAACACCGTTGCAACAATTGATTTTGCAAAACAATACAAAGGACATGGTTGGGTTGGCATTAAATATCAAATCGAACCAGATGAAGATTACAACGAAATCATTCTTCATATTCGATTCAAGGAAACAGATGCGCGTTTGCAACAAGAAACACTTGGTATTCTTGGAGTTAATTTAATTTATGGTGCGTTTTATAAATACAACGATCCGAAAAAATTATTGCGCTATCTCTACGACCATTTAGACAAAGACCAACTCGAAATCGATACGATTAACTTTTCAGGGCCTCGTTTTGCAGATGTGGACAACCGCTTGATGAGTTTGCAATTGGTAAAAAACGGCATGACTGACGCCGTGATGTTTGATGCCAACGGAAACAATATTTTGCCAGCGGCGGTCTTATATAAGAAAAACATACTCGCTTTGCGTGGAAGTTTCAGACCGGTGACCAAAGTAAACATGGACATGTATGAAAAATCCATCGAACTTTTCAAACAAGAAAGCAAAGTTGAACCTGAAAATACCATCGTTATATTTGAAATTACGTTGTCCAACTTGCGTTCGGAAGGTGAAATTGACGAAAGAGATTTCTTAGATCGTGCCGAGCTTTTATGTTCTTTAGGACAAACTGTGATGATTTCTAATTTCCAAGAATATTATAAAGTAGTTGAATATTTCTCTAATTACACGAAAGCACGAATGGGCTTGGCGATGGGAGTCAACAATTTAATTGATATTTTTGATGAAAAATACTACCGCCATTTGAGTGGTGGCATTTTGGAAGCTTTCGGAAAATTGTTCTATCGCGATTTGAAAGTGTTCTTGTATCCGATGAAAGAAGAAGACGGTACTTTAATTACGTCTAACAATTTGAAAGTGCATCCACGAATGAAAGAATTGTATAAATTCTTCAAATTCAACGGAAAGGTAATGGATATTGAAGATTTTGTTCCTGAAAATTTAGATATTTATTCTCGTCAAGTATTACATAAAATCAACAAAGGTGAACCAGGATGGGAAGATTTACTTCCCGAAGGAATTCCAGAAATTATTAAAGAACATGCTTTGTTTGGCTATGAGAAAAAGCAAGTGCTGATTGAGAATAAGTAGCAAGAAATCAGTTCATAACACAAACTAGTTGATGAATTCTCGTAATAAAAAGTTATTAATTTTTGTAGTTATATTAATCAATTTGCTAGGGATTTATTCATTTTATTATATGTTTTTTGGTAAAGAGATTTTATTTGACCTAAACAAAAAAGCGAAGTTAAATCCTTCTAATATCATTAAAGTAGAAACTAACCAAGGAACTTGGAATTGGAATGATACTATTTATGATTTTTATAATAATTACAAAGTCGTATTAGGTGACAAAAAAAATATCGAAGAATTCCGAGAAATTATCGAAAAATCTAGTGCGAAATATGTTGATAATCGTATTTTGTATTGGGTCGATATTTACATTAATGAAGTTGACTTGAATGCTGAAATTCATTTAATGGAAACTATAGAGAATGAAATATATTTCGAGTACGAAAATCATACTTATGATGGTGAGAAATTATCTAATTTTTTGAATAAACATAAAGTCAAAATTAATTGACATGTGGTTTATTTATCTCAATTGATTTTTTTGGTATTCAATTTAAATTCAAAATTGACGTAAGATTTTAAATGTTTAATCAATTTTATGTCGAATATTGATTTAATAAACACCTTTTATAGAGAAACTTCAGCTCTGCGTTAGCGGGTGAAGCGGCATCCTTTTTTGAGACCGATTTTTTATCGGACTCAAAAAAGATACAGCGAAACACGCGACCCTTGTGGGAACGCCCAAAAATAAATCTCAAAAAAAACGGGACTCCATCTATTTGAAGTCCCGTTTTAATTTACAGAATTTGTGCGGCGTGGGCTTTTGTTTTCACATCCGAAATCACTTTTTCGATGATGCCTTGTTCATCAATCACAAAAGTAGTGCGGTGAATCCCATCGTAGGTTTTGCCCATGAATTTTTTGGGCCCCCAAACACCAAACGCTTGAATCACGGCTTTGTCTTCGTCGGCTAACAACGGAAACGGAAATTCGTATTTGTTTTTGAAATTGCTTTGTGCTTTCGCAGCATCGGCACTAACGCCCAAAAGTGCATAATTCTTGGAAGTGAATTCCGCATAATGGTCTCTCAAATCGCAAGCTTCGGCGGTGCAACCAGGCGTGTTGGCTTTTGGGTAGAAAAACACAACGAGTTTTTTGCCTTGATAATCTTGCAATTGATGCACATTTCCATCTTGATCGAGTGCTTTAAAATTAGGTGCTTTGTCGCCTATTTGTAATGTTGTCATAAAGAATGTTTTTGTAGATTTATAGAAAATTTTATTGAGCTATTTATTTCATTCAAAATAAAACAAAATGACCAAAAGCGAGCGTGTAAACTTTGTTATAAATACGTTAAAAACACTTTATCCTACGATTCCGATTCCTTTAGACCACAAAGATCCTTACACTTTGTTGATTGCTGTGTTGCTTTCGGCACAATGTACGGACGTGCGCGTGAATCAAATCACACCGTTGCTTTTTGCGAAAGCCGACAATCCTTTTGACATGGTAAAAATGACGGTCGAAGAAATCAAAGAAATCATTCGTCCGTGTGGGCTTTCGCCGATGAAATCGAAAGGAATTTATGGATTGTCACAAATTTTAATCGAAAAATACAATGGCGAAGTACCGCAAAGTTTCGAAGCTTTAGAGGCGTTGCCCGCTGTGGGACACAAAACGGCTTCGGTGGTGATGTCGCAGGCTTTTGGAGTGCCTGCATTTCCGGTAGATACGCACATTCATCGGTTGATGTATCGATGGAATTTGACCAATGGAAAAAATGTGGTGCAAACCGAAAAAGACGCCAAAAGATTGTTTCCGAAAGAAATTTGGAACGATTTGCACCTTCAAATTATTTGGTACGGCCGTGAATATTCGCCCGCACGAGGTTGGGATTT
>JBEILV010000168.1:0-6142 GCA_040379105.1 Flavobacterium sp. | reverse complement strand
TTTCTCGACAGCCTATTTTTTTCTTTTATTTAAAGAATCAATGACGCATTTTCTGGTTTTGAAATGACCGACAATTTTTTTAAAAATTTGTGCTCGTTTTTTCGGAGAGGAATTTGGTGCTTTAATATGCGCTATGAATCAAAAGATAGTCTTTTCTGATAATTGATTCGCCTCGTATCCTTTATGTTTTTTTATGTACGAATGTTATTTCGGTTCACTTTTCCTCTTTTTGGAAAAATTTGTCAATATTTACATTGCTGTTTTGTTTTTCTAATTTTTCATTAAAGTTCTGTTTTCAACACTAATTTATTGCCATAAAACTTATAAAATCTTGGTATATTTGCGAAAATTTTAAAATTAAATAACAATGTCAATAACAGAATTATATGACAACGGTTTCAAATCTAGAAACAAAGGACATTTTGCAGCGATTGTGAGAGTGGCTTTATCTGACGGAAAAATCGGTGCGGAAGAACAACAATTTTTAGATAGACTAGCCAAAAATCTTGAGATCTCGCAAGCTGAATATGAAGAGATTATTGAGAATCCAACCAAGTTTCCAATCAATCCTCCCTATTTATATTTACAAAGATTAGAGCGATTGTATGATTTGTCTAGAATGGTTTTTGCGGATGGCATCATTGGCCCAAACCAAAGAAATTTAGTCATCAGATTTGCCATCGCTTTAGGATTTACGCCAAGCAATGTGAACTATATTGTTGACAAAGCGCTTTCACTCTTAGCTTTCAATGTAGATTTAGATACGTTTTTATTCGAAATGCAAAACATGAATAAATAAGTTCGTTCTCTTAAAATTTCAAAAAGCCACAATTGTTTTTGTGGCTTTTTTTGTTTGATTTCGTAGCATTTGTAAACCAAAAAAAAAAGAGGCTGTTCTACTGAACAACCTCTCAAGCGTGGAAAATATATACTTAGTTAAGACCCACACATTTCACAATCATCTTGACCTGCGTTGCGAGCGCTGTCAATCATCGCTTTAAATTCATTTACATCTATCGCTTTCACTTCCACAGGAACAGGCATTTTTACTACTTGCTGAACCTCAGGAATAGCTTCCGCTTTTTTCTCATTGTTCAAAGTGAATTTAATGGCATCTACTGCACTTTTTGTACGCAGATAATACATCCCGGTTTTTAAGCCTGATTTCCAAGCATAAAAGTGCATCGATGTGATTTTTGGTAAAGAAGCACCTTCCATAAACAAGTTCAAAGACTGCGACTGATCGATAAAATAGCCTCTGTGTCTCGACATGTCGATGATGTCTTTCATGCTCATTTCCCAGACGGTTTTATATAAATTTTTGATGTCTTGTGGAACGATGTTAATGTTTTGCACCGAACCGTTGTTGCGCATCAATTGTTGTTTTAATTCTTCGTTCCAAAGTCCTAAATCAACTAAATCTTTCAATAAATGTTTGTTCACAACGATAAATTCGCCCGACAAAACACGACGTGTATAAATATTAGAAGTGTAAGGTTCGAAAGCTTCGTTGTTTCCTAAAATTTGCGATGTCGAAGCGGTTGGCATTGGTGCCAATAAAAGAGAATTTCGCACGCCATGTTTTACAACTTCTGTTCTGAGTTTGCTCCAATTCCATCGTCCGCTTAATTCTTCATCTTTCAATCCCCAAAGATTGTATTGAAACAATCCTTCCGAAATAGGCGAACCTTTGAAAGTGCTGTAAGGGCCTTCTTCTTTGGCCAACTCCATCGATGCGGTTACGGCTGCAAAATAGATGGTTTCAAAAATTTCTTGATTCAATTTTTTTGCTTCATCGCTTGTGAACGGCATTCTCAACATGATGAATGCATCTGCAAGCCCTTGCACACCCAAACCTACAGGTCGGTGGCGCATGTTGGAGTTTTCAGCTTCTTGAACTGGATAGTAATTACGATCGATTACTTTGTTAAGATTTCGAGTAACTCGTTTGGTCACATCGAAAAGTTTTTTGTGATTGAATTCGTTTTTCTCTACAAACATTGGTAAAGAAATCGAAGCCAAATTACAAACCGCAATTTCATCTGCAGAAGTATATTCTAAAATTTCTGTACATAAATTTGAAGAGCGAATCGTTCCTAAATTCTTTTGATTTGATTTTCTGTTGGCAGCATCTTTATAAAGCATGTAAGGAGTGCCCGTTTCGATTTGCGACTCAACAATTCTTTCCCATAGTTCTTGGGCTTTCACTGTTTTTCTACCTTTGTTTTGTGCTTCGTATTGTAAATATAATGCGTCAAATTCTTCGCTGTGCACATCATACAAACCTGGGCATTCGTTGGGACACATCAAGGTCCAATGGGCATTGGCTTCCACACGCTTCATGAACAAATCTGGAATCCACATGGCATAAAACAAATCGCGTGCACGCATTTCTTCTTTGCCGTGGTTCTTTTTCAGCTCTAAAAACTCAAAAATATCGGCATGCCACGGTTCAACATACACTGCAAAACTTCCTTTTCTTTTGCCTCCGCCTTGGTCCACATAACGTGCGGTGTCGTTGAAAACACGCAACATCGGTACGATGCCGTTCGAGGTTCCGTTTGTGCCGCGGATGTAAGAGCCAGTGGCGCGCACATTGTGAATTGACAAACCAATACCACCCGCAGACTGAGAAATTTTGGCAGTTTGTTTTAATGTATCGTAAATTCCGTCAATGCTGTCGTCTTGCATCGTCAAAAGGAAACAAGAAGACATTTGTGGTTTTGGAGTTCCAGCATTGAATAGGGTAGGAGTGGCATGCGTGAAAAACTTTTTTGACATCAATTCATAAGTTTCCAATACTGATTTAATGTCGTCAAGATGAATCCCGACCGAAACACGCATCAACATGTGTTGCGGACGTTCAGCAATTTTTCCATTGGTTTTTAGAAGATAAGAACGCTCGAGGGTTTTGAAACCGAAATAATCATAATTAAAATCTCGGTTGTAAATAACCATCGAATCTAGTTCTGCGGCATTTTTTTCAATCACTTCAAAAACATCATCAGCAATCAAAGGTGCTTTTTGTCCTGTTCGAGGATTGACATACTCATATAAATCTTTCATTGTTTCCGAGAAAGATTTTTTGGTGTTTTTATGTAGGTTTGAAACAGCAATTCTAGCAGCTAATTGAGCATAATCTGGGTGTGCTACCGTCATTGAAGCGGCGGTTTCGGCGGCTAAATTGTCTAGTTCGGAAGTAGAAACTCCGTCGTAAAGTCCTTCAATCACGCGCATCGCCACTTTTACAGGCTCAACCAACGGACTCAATCCATAGCCCATTTTTTTTATTCTGTCGGTAATTTTGTCAAACATTACCGGTTCTTTTCTACCGTCTCTCTTAACTACATACATAATAAATTCTCCTTCTTTTGTTTATTAATTTTTTTAAAAATCAGCATCAAAACTGATCACTTGCGATTCGCTGTTGGTATTCATCACACCTGCTTTTTGATATTCGGCCACTCTTTTTTCGAAGAAATTGGTTTTTCCTTGCAAAGAAATCATGTCCATAAAATCAAACGGATTGGATGAATTATATACTTTATTGCAATTGAGTTCGACGAGCAAACGGTCGGCAACGAACTCTAAATATTCAGTCATCAATTTTGCATTCATACCGATCAAGCTCGCTGGCAATGATTCGGTAATAAATTCACGCTCAATAGCTAAAGCATCCGTAATGATTTCAGTGATGCGTTCTTTCGACACTTTGTTTACTAAATGATGGTTGTGAAGATGCACGGCGAAGTCGCAATGAACTCCTTCATCTCTCGAGATTAATTCGTTTGAAAAAGTAAGTCCGGGCATCAAACCACGTTTTTTCAACCAAAATATGGAACAAAAAGCTCCCGAGAAAAAGATGCCTTCTACCGCTGCAAAAGCAATCAAACGCTCGGCAAAAGAATCAGATTTGATCCATTTCAAAGCCCATTGCGCTTTTTTCATGATGGCTGGAAAAAATTCAATAGCGTGGAATAATTGGTCTTTTTCTTTTTCATCTTTTACGTAAGTGTCGATGAGCAAAGAATAAGTTTCGCTGTGGATGTTTTCCATCATGATTTGAAAACCATAGAAAAATTTAGCTTCCGCATATTGCACTTCGTTAACGAAATTTTCAGCCAGATTTTCATTTACAATACCATCCGAAGCAGCAAAAAATGCCAAAATGTGTTTGATGAAATATTTCTCGTCTTCATTGAGTTTATTGTTCCAATCATTTAAATCTTGGTGAAGGTCAATTTCTTCGGCTGTCCAAAAACTAGCTTCCGATTTTTTGTACCATTCCCAAATGTCATGATGTTTGATTGGAAAAATCACAAATCGATTTTTATTCTCTTGTAAAATAGGTTCTACAATAGCCATTTTTGTTATAATTTTTATAGATTTTTTGAAATATATCCCAATTTTGAACCCATTTAAAAGCGTATTTGATATGATTTTGATTGGCAGGAATCGATCTTTTTATTATAAAAAAAATCGTTTTTCGAATTCAAATCGCTTTTTTCGGGGTTACAAAGGTGGCAAATCATTTGCTTAAATGAAAGCTAAACTTATTCACAATTTGCCTTAGTTTTTAACAATGATAATTTTTTTGGTATAAATTCAACTATTGTTAAAATATTGGTTTTCAATAAAATAAAATTACTAATTTAGCTAAAACCACTGTTTGTCAGGGTTAAAAAAAATGAAGTTTAATATGCGAAGTTGCTGTTTTTTACCTATTTTTTAAGCTCTTCTGCCACAGTTTCGAGTTCGGCGTACCACTCGGCACCAAATTTTCTGATCAACGCTTCTTTCACAAATTTGTAAACAGGAACCGACAATTCTTTGCCTAAACTACACGCTGGACTACAAATGTCCCATCGATGGTAGTTGACCGCCGAAAAATCGGAATATTCTTTCACTCGAATGGGATATAAATGACAAGAAACAGGCTTCTTCCACGAAATGACACCTTGATTGTACGCTTGTTCAATGCCACAAAGTGCTGTTTTTCCATCAAAAATAACATACGCACAATCTTTTCCATCAATCAAAGGGGTCTCCAAATCGCCATCTTCGCCTTGAACCCATGTGCCCTGATTTTCGATGGCTTCAATGCCTTTTTTTCGAAGAAAGGGTTTGATTTTCGAAAAAATATCTTCTAAAATTTGGGTTTCTTCTTTTGTTAAAGGCGCACCAGCATCGCCATCTACGCAACAAGCCCCGTGACAAGCGGTGAGATTACAAACGAAATCTTTTTCTATTAAGTCTTCCGAAACGATGGTTTTGCCGATTTGAAACATGCTTATTTTTTTGCAAAGATAACAACTTCATTGCATGATTTTAGGAATAAAATAACGCTTCAAAATTTTAATAGCGGTTGTAAGTTGTAGCTTTGCCACATAAATTTTTGAAAAAATGGAATTGAATTTTAAAGAAATTGTCACAGCAACGATGGTGCTTTTCGCGGTGATTGATATTTTGGGGAGCATTCCTATCATAGTGGATTTAAGGAAAAAAGTGGGTCATATTCAATCTGAAAAAGCATCGATAGTTGCCATGGTTATTATGATTTCTTTCCTTTTTATTGGTGAATCAATTCTAAAACTAATCGGTATCGATGTGAATTCTTTTGCTGTTGCAGGTTCATTTGTATTGTTGTTTTTGGCATTAGAAATGGTTTTAGGTATCAAATTATATCGCGACGAAGTGGCTGAAACGGCGTCTATTGTGCCGATTGCCTTTCCATTGATTGCTGGAGCGGGCACGATGACGACCATTTTGTCGATGCGTGCGGAATATCAAACCATCAACATCGTGATTGCGATTGTTTTGAACATGATTTTGGTCTATGGTGTTCTCAAATCATCCGCCAAAATTGAGAAGATTCTCACTAAAAACGGACTGAGCGTTTTAAGGAAAGTATTCGGTGTGGTTTTGCTTGCAATCGCTGTTAAATTATTTGCGGATAATGTTAAAGGGCTTTTTGACTGAGGTTTGAGTACCTAATTTTGCTCATAATTAATTGTTTAACACTTTTTTTATTCCCTATTCCATTCTGAAATGAAGATTTTTATCAACATACTTTTGGTTTTTGCTTTTGCCTTGATTATTTTCAATGTAACACAACTGAATTTCAATCACTTTTTTGAAGGTG
>JBEILV010000167.1:0-6294 GCA_040379105.1 Flavobacterium sp. | reverse complement strand
GTTTTTATTGCCAAAGGTTGATTTAAAATGTTCTTATTTGTGGTGCTTGTTTCTGTTTTATTGTTGGACGTCCACTCAAATTGAATGGGTGCATTGCCACTTTTCTTTGCAAATTTCGCCATTGCATTCAAGCAAAAAGCGGTCGTTTGTGTGCTCATCCATTCGTTGTTAGACAAAGCTTCGGCAATTTTTTTAGAAGCTTCAAAACTTTTTTGTTTGCTGTCCAATGCCACAAAGGTTTCGAGCATCATGGCTAAATTTCTTTCGAACGAACCATAATATTCGTATTGATTGTAGGTTTGTGGAACAAGCGCTGCGGTGTTCATCAGTTGCAATCCTGCGGTTTTTTGTCCTGCCAAAGCATAAGCCGCTGCCAAACGAAGTTTTGATTCGTTCGAAATTCCTTTCGTTTCTCGCAATCGGTTCATGGCTCCCAAATCGGGTTTTCCAGCCAAAGCCAAGGTGTAAAGTCGATACGCTTGTGCCAATTCCGATTGTGTTTGAGATTCAAATCGCCATTGTCGGGCTGCTTTTTGCTGATAGGTCAACCATTTCGACTTGAATTGTATCGGCAAAACGTAGCCTTTTTTCTCTGCTTCGATCATAAAATGACCTGCGTAAGTCGAGCCCCAATCGTCAGCGTAGGTTTGATTGGGCCAATATTGCAATCCGCCACCGCTTAACTGTTGTTTGCCTATTTTTTGAATCGCCGCTTTGATGTTTTTCTCGATTTCCGTTTTCTTTTGGGTTGAAATCGTTACAAGTTCATTCAAATATAATTGTGGAAAAACTGCCGAAGTAGTTTGCTCCAAGCAACCATGCGGATAAGCAATCAAATATTGCAAACGTCGATTCAAATCGATGGTTGGGAAATTCGAAATTTCTAAAAGTGCGGCATTACTTCCTTTGATTCCAAACGTTTCAAAAGTAATTTTTTGCGAACTGTTGGCTTCCAAAACAAAATCTTGGGTGGTTTGCGTCAATGGATTTGGATTGGTCACGTCCATTTCTATCGAGTAATTGGCTTTTTCTTTTCCGGAGCTTGCCAAAATATCAATGGTCGCTTTTCCTAAAATCTGACCTACTTCCAATTCAAAATATACCATTTTTTCATCGGGTTCGCTGAAAGTTAATTTTTGAGTGGTTTCGCCAATGGTTTTGAGTGCTCCATTCGTTTTTATTTGAATTGAAACGTTTTTAACGGAAGGTTCCATGCCGAAAACAGTCACAGGCAATTTGATTTTTTCGCCCGTGGTTGCTTTTCTGGGTGCAGATGCCAAAACCATCAACGGACTTTTTACAGGAACGCTTTTTTCTGCGTTGCCATAAGCTGAAGTAGCATTGTTGGCAGCCACCACCATCACACGAACCGCACCTATATATTTAGGCAGATTTATTTGGTGCGCTTTAGTTTTGCCAGCTTCGAGTGTAAAAGGACCTAAATAAATAACGACGGGTTTGAAACGATTCGCTTTTTTTGCATTGGCTCCGCCCAAATCTTCATCGCCACCCACGCTTAAAATCTGATTGATTTTTCCACCATAAGCCCCGATTACTTCATCGTAAATGTCCCAAGTTTTTACGCCAAGAGATTCTTTGCTGTAAAATGAATGCCAAGCGTTGGGAGTGGCAAATCTTGTTAAATCGAGCAACCCTTCGTCAACAATGGCAAGCGCGTAGCTCATTTTTTTGCCGTTTTTCTCTTTTATTTTGATGGTCGATTTTTGTTGCGGACGCAAAACTTCGGGCATGATGATTTCTGGACTCAACAATGTGTTTTTGTCGATAATTTCAATCGGAACAATGCCGTACATTCTGATTGGCAAATCGTTGATGGTGTTGGCGTGCGGTTGAATCAATGAAATATTCACATAGACATTCGGTGCCATTTCTGGAGTGATTTTTAAGTTAACCAAAGTTTCTCTTTTGTTGGTTTTGACCCAGAATGATTGCAAAACTTCCGTTCCATTTTCTATCGATACGAGTGCTCTTGCATTTTCACTGGATGGAAAAGATATTTTGGCGGTTTCTCCCACTTGATAGCTTTTTTTGTCGGTGCTGAAAATCAATCGACTGGCGTGTTCTGAGTCAACATTTTTTGTGTTCGAACTGCTGTAAGGCCAATCTATCAACACGGTTTTTGATGCCGCATGACCACTTTCCGCATCGACCACTCTGATCAAATAGCGTCCCCAATCTTCATTGTCAACTTTCATCACAAAATGGGCTTTTCCTGTGGCATCGGTCACTAAATTATAATTTTTGTAAGCGGTGGTTTCGTCGGAAGCGTAATAATTGGATAAATTTTCTTCATACGATTCCCACCACCAACGCCATCTCACTTTGTAAACTTCTACTTCTACTTTTTTGTTTTTTAGCGTTTTTCCATCTTGCGAAAGCGCCACCACTTCATATCGATTGGCTTTTCCTGTTTCCAACATGTCGTATTTGTTGGGTTTCGGCGTCAAAATTCCCACATAGGAATTGTAAGGCGAATAGGCCATCGACATCACATCAGTGCTGAAATCTCCACCGTTTTCAAATACTTTTGTCATGAAAGCAGCTTGCAACATTCCAGGTGCTTGTGTGGTTGGTTTAGGGTTGATCACGAACGAAGTTTTGCCATTTTCGTCCACTTCGCCTTTGAAAATCGAGGTTTCTTCCGATTCAAAACTTCGGGTCAAATCGTCAAAGTCGTAATTTGGGAAACCGTCAAAGCTCGTTTTTTGCGCTCGGTATTTGGCAGAAACTTCCACTTTCAAGTTTTTTGCCACAGCTCCGTGCAACCAATTGACTTGTATTTCAGCTTTGTTTTCTTGTCCAGATTTGATGGTTTTGCTTTCAGTTTTATATTTAATTTTCAATCGATTGGGTTTGATGGTTTCGATTTTCAAACTTTTATAAAATTTGGCTCCTCCCACATTGACCATCGCTTCCCAATTGCCTGTCGGATCGTCGGATTTGGTGGGAACGATAAATTTATAGTGATTTTGAGCGTTGTATTTTTGCACTTCTTGATGCACGATTTTTCCATTCGGATCGTGAATTCTGAGTTTAATCGGGTGTTTTTCCTCTAACTTTTGCTTTTGATCATTCAAAATAAAACCAATAAAAAGCGTGTCGCCCGGACGCCAAACTCCTCTTTCTCCATACACATAACCTTTCAATCCCTTTTGCAAAGATTGTCCGGAAACATCAAAACTACTGATGCCAAGCGCATTTCCGGGGTTGATTTTAACGTAGGTTTTTTGTTTTTCTGAGCTTACAATCGCAAAATAAGCATCGTCCGTAGATTGGATTTTGGCAAATCCCTCTTCATTCGTTTTGCCGTTGCCTATTTTTTGCTGTTGGTAATTGTAAATGGTCACACCGGCATTCGCAATGGGCTCGGTCGTAATGATGTTGGCTACCGTGAAATGGAACAAACCGCCTTGTTCTTTTTTCGCAATGACGCCCAAATCGGTTGCCAAAACATTCGTAGCAATTTTTCTCTCATAATAATAGGTATTATGACATGGATTGTCTCGCTCTCGCCAGTCATAATCGCGGTAATATCCATATTCATCATATTCGTCTTCTTCCTCGTCTTCGGAAGTTTCTGTTGCCAATTCTTCGCAAACATAGAGCGAATAATCTTTCTTAAAACTTACTTCGATGCGATAAATGGCACCGGGTTCTGGTTTGAATATTGACGATAGATCCAAAGAATACGCATGCCATCTGTCTTGAGCGTTTAATTTTTGTTGCCCTACTCGAATTGTTTTTTCTACCACAGGCAATGCCACTTCCGTTAAATTATAATAGCCGTCGAGATCGTTGGATTGCAAAAATTGCAACACATTGTTTTCGAAAATCCGATAAATTTTAACGTCGAAAGCCTTCAAATTGACCAATTCTAAATTGATGCGCATTTGGCTTGAACTCGGCAAAATCACACCGTTTTTTACCCATCTTGCTTCGGGTTTTGTTTGTTCAAAAGACACTCTTTCACTGTAGTTTTGCTTCATTTTAAAGCCATCTTCGTTTTCGATGCCTTGAAAAACTTCCACCAACAAATTTCCTTTGTAAGGCTCTGCCGAAAATACTTTGAGCAAATTGCCTTCGATGTAATATTTTAACTCACTGTAGTTTTCAATGGCGACCAAACCTTTCAAATCTTGACCTTTTTTAATAGGATCCGAAAAATTAATCCGGATGGATTGGTTATTTTCTGCAGCAGGTTCAATACTGATGATTTTGAAATTATTCTTTCCCGGAATCAAAAAGTCCATGCTTCCTTTTTGCTTGATGTCGAAAGGCTCGCCGTTCCAAGCAATTTGGATGTTTTCGTCTTCAATTTTTCGTTCAATACTGTCAATGTAGAATTTGAAATGCTTTTCAGAACTCAATTCTTTTCTCCATTTGATTTTTAAATCTTTGTTGTTTTGCGTGGCAGTCACCAGTTTTTTGACGGTTTCAAAATCCAAATAATCGCTTGTCTCAATCGTTCCATTGAGGTAGTTCCAATTTTTATCATGCGATTGTAAATCGGTGGTGTTTACAAGAAAATCTTGTGCAATTGTTTTGATTTTATATTTGAATACAGACAATTCTCGGGGAGTTTTTGTCAGTTTCCCGAGGTGTAAAGTCACAAGAAACGTCGTGTTTTGAGGCAATTGTTTGTTGGGCACAAATGCGAATGAATTTTTGGATATAACCTTCACTTTTCCTTCAACAGCAGGGGAAATTTCAAATACGTCGTTGGGTAAAAATCCATTGATTTCGGCATTTTTCAAATCAAAATTCAATTGCACTTGAAACGAAGCTTTGTTCGAAACAATGCCCGAAGTGAAGTTTTGAATGTAAGCCACAAATTTTGAAGGGTCAGAAACTTCGAAGTCTTTCTCTGCATCAGATTTACAAGAAAAAAACAACGAAAACGCAAAAAGGAACAAAAGCGATTGAGATTTCATAAGTGGTTTGGTTTTATTTGGGTGTTTCCCTTCGGGTCAGGCTATCCGCTGTATCCCCGATGAAAAATCGGGGGATGCCGCTGCTATCCTTAACACAAAGTTGTTGAACGATAAGGTTTTTTTTTAAAGATGAACGAAGGTTGATAAAATCGAATGAATAGGACTTTTTAATTTAACGTAAGTTTTAAAAATCAATTGTTTAGATGCGTTATTTAATTAAAAAGAAACTTTCTTTTTTTCGACATTAAAAGTAAACAAATTGCATTGAATAAATAGTACGAGATGGTTGTAAAAACGCAGTGTTACAATAATAAAAATGGAAGTGAATGAAATTTAAATACAGAATCACAATTGCAATGACTTAAAGAAAAAATTATAATAGTTTTTTTGTCCAGTTTTTTAAATAAATAACTGGACATTTTTTATCTTTGTTTTAAAAATATTTAAGATGAAAGTATCTGAAATCATTATGAATAAAATAGATAGACTTCCTAATGGATATATATTCACCTATAAAGATTTTTCACTATCAGTAGATGACAAAGAAGCTGCGATAAAAGCATTAAATAGACTCGTTGGAAAAGGTAAAGTCAATAAAATTTCAAAAGGAAAATTTTATAAACCCGAAACAACAATCTTTGGTACTTTACTTCCAAATCAATATCAACTCGTTAAAGACTTACTAGAAGAGGACAACAAAATTACAGGCTACTTAACGGCGTATAGTATATACAACTCGCTTGGGTTTACAACGCAGGTAAGTAATACGATACAAATTGGAAAAAACAATGTACGCCCAAATTTAAAAAGAGAACGATATCTAATAAACTTTGTCAAACAAAACAATACAATTAACAAAGAGAATATTCCTTATTTACAGCTACTAGATTGCTTAAAAACCATAAAAAAAATACCCGACACAACGATTAGTCAATCTATTGAGAGATTTATTTCAATTTTTTCCGACTATAAGTTAATAGACATAAAACAAATAGTACGATTAGCTCAAAAATACCCACCATCCACTCGGGCTTTGTTGGGTGCTATTTTAGATGAATTAGAACTTGAAAAATATTCTGAAACTCTTTTAAGAACATTAAATCCTATTTCTAAATATAATTTTTCAGGAATAAAAGACAAATTATCTCAATCCAAAAAATGGAATTTAATATGAATCTACATACAGACCTAAAACTCTTTAGACAAGCAATTCAATATACGTCAGATCAAATGCAAATTCCTGCTATTTATGTTGAAAAAGATTATTGGGTAACATTTGCATTATACAAAATTGTTAATGCTCCCATTGGAAAAGATACAATCTTTAAAGGAGGCACCGCAT
>JBEILV010000166.1:0-6355 GCA_040379105.1 Flavobacterium sp. | reverse complement strand
ACCAACAAATGATCGGTTAATCTAAAAAAAGCGCTTTCTTTTATTTTACTATGAAATTCAGATAATTTGGCACCAGGTTCGGCACTCCATTCATTGAACACTTTTTGAATGGCTCTTAAAGTATGTTCGATGTTGTTTACATCTAAAGTTTCTTTGAAACCATCGTTTTCTCCTTTGGTCAAAAGTTTGAATTGGTTTCTGATGTCTTTAAACGAGTTGTTGATGGGTGTGGCAGAGAGCAACAAGATTTTAATATCTCCTTTTGATTTTTGAAGAATTTCTTCTACCAAATATTGATACCGACTCGATTTATCGTTTCTTAAATTATGACTTTCGTCAATGACAAGTAATTTAGCTTTGTCATTGAGCAAGTATTGCAAAAAATTATCATTAAAACCACCTTCTCGCAAATCAGTATGAAATTTTACATCAAAATCTAATTTGTCATCTTCAAAAATAGAACTGTTTTTCTTAGTGTATTGTTTCCAGTTTTGTTCTAATTTTTTTGGACAAAGTAATAATACATCAGCCTTTTGTTGAAACGATTTCATTACCGCCAAAGCACTCCAAGTTTTACCCAAACCAACGGCATCGGCAAGAATAGCACCATTGTATTTGTTCAACATCCTAATTAAACTTCGCACACCGCCTTTTTGAAAATCATATAGTTTGTTATAAACAACCGTGTCTTCTAGTTTTATTAATTGTTTTTCAACTTCGGGAGTGTCCTGATCTTTATGAAATAATTCAAAGAGAATTTTAAAATAAATTTGCTCGGGCGTATATGAATAAAACAACTTCGAGATTTCATCAATTAGGTATTGCTTAAACTCTTTTTTAAATTTATTGCCTTTTTCATCAATGATGGTTTTTTGGGTGTGTGCTTGTGGTCTTTGCCACAAATCATTAAACCAATCAAGAAGTTCTTTATATTGATGGTTATTGCCCGTTTCTGCAATATTGAGTTCAACATTGCTTGTTGTTTTTTGTCCAATACCTGCCTCTGTCAAATTCGAACTCCCTGAGATAAAATAATGGTTTCTTTCATCCTCTTTTGCCGTTTTTAAATACAATTTAGCATGACAAAAATTGGGTTCTAGTGTTTTAGCATCTACGTTTTTTAAGTTTAAAAAATCAACCGCCTCGCTGGCTAATTGTTTCAAACGGAAAGAGGTTTCAATGCCTATATTTTCATTTAAAAGGTCTAACGCATTTAATTTTTCGTCAAAATTCACAATATCGCCCAAAACAAAACGGTACTTTTCAATTTGATCTCGGGTTGTTTTTGATAAATATGCCAAAGCCCCAATCGTAAAATAACCTGTCACTACATCAAGGCTTCCCGATTCATTGTATTTAGTAATCCATTCGTGGACTTTGAGTTTCTGGTTTTCGTTGTCTATAATCATAAGATAAAAAGGCTTTTGTCTAATTCCCAAAAATAGTAAAATTCCATCTGCAAAATATTTTAATCAAATTAAACTTTGAAAAAGTCTTGCAGAATTGACACAACAAAAACGCCCCGCCAAAGCTGGCAGGGCGTCTTTTTGAGTCAGTCGTTTGAACACTAATGCATTCTAACTCACTTTCAGCAAATGCAACACATTGAAAGCGCCGTTGTTGAGCATGTACTGCAATCCATTGACTTCCTGAAAAAATTCAATCAGAATAAAATGCAGTCCTGTGCCTGTCATCGTCGGAACACTTTCGGGCGTTAACTCGGGCGTAATCGTAGCGTTTGAAAGCGGATACACTTCTTTGACGCTTTGCGTTAATTGGTGCGCACCCGTTGCAAAATCAACACGCAAAAAACCCGCTTGCATGCTAAAGTGCGTAGCTCCCTCCGGACTTCGCATTTGCTCAAAAGGATTAAAAGCAGTAAAACTCAAAGTTCCTGTGGCAGTATGCACCGCAACAATGGCATTCAAAACGGTGCCGTAACTCGCTTTCACATTGAAATCAAATCCTTCGAACAGTGCAATTGAAACTGGATTGCTCAAACCCATCGCCACATTGCGCACACCCCGAACACTCACTGAGTCCAAATTTTTAATTTGTCCCATTACCTTCACAAGCCTACTCGTCAGTTTACTGTCTTTCGCTTTAAAAACCATCGGCCCCAATGCCGTACGCAATAGTTTCCCCGAACCGGCAATACTGCCAAACTCTGCCCCATTTTCTCGCGTCCTTGCAAACGCTGGGTCGTTCAAAATTCGGTTTCTACTCACACCCCCTTTGGTGCGCACAAAGTACCCATCGGCACCTTTGTAGAAGGTCAGATCTTCCATCGTTCCTTCTAATTTAATCATGCTTCTTAGTTTCGGCATTTTTAAAAAATTTATGGATTAATAATGACCCAAAATTACAGGCATTCTAAAGGGTCGCTTGTCAACTTTGCCGTCTTTGCATCAACTTGCAAATCTTTACTAGAATTGGTATAAGTTTACGCTTTTAGCACAAAAAGGCATGTTTTGCCAATTTTGCACAAAAAAGCATGTAAAAAAATGATTATCAACAACATAAAAAATATGCTTTTACGAGTTTGATGCAATTAAAATCGATGTTAAAGTGCTGTTGAGTGTATGCCGAGTGTATGGGGAGTGTATGCGGAATGTATGGAGAGTGTATGCCAGAAGTATGGATTAAGTATAGCATCGGTATCAAAGCGGTATCAAAACAACATTTGAATAAATAGTACAAAACTATTAAGCTACATCAAATTCTAATAATAGTAACGAAAAAAATCTCAAAAAAAGCTATTTTTAAAAACCCATATCGATTGATTTAAGAAACTAAAAACAATCGGTTAAAGCACAAAGAGCAATTTCGTGTTAAAACACGCTCAAAATTGTGAATAACTTGCTCAAATTGTGAATAAATATGGCTTTGACTAGCAGTAAAATTAATTTAATTTTGAAATCAACAAATTAAAACTAAAATTATGAAAAATTCGAAAATGATTAGAAAGCACATTAGAATTTTAAATAATGACAAAAGTTATATTAAGGATTTGCATTACAACGAGGGACATTGCTTTCATTGAAAAATGTTCGCAACGCACAGCTTCTCAAATAATGAGCGACATGCGTGTCTTTTTTGATAAAACAGAAAAAAGACACAAAATAACCTTCGCCGAATATGCCAAATATACAAGAATACCGCTCGAGGATCTCGAGCCAATTCGATTGCTCCCAATATATTATAATGCCTCTTAAACTGAGCATTTACAAGCCTATAAACTTTAATACCTATATTTTTATAAGTTTTATTCTCTATTAAATTTTCTAAACTTTCCTACCCTTCAACGCATATTTTTTTAACAGTAAGAGCAAAAAAAAACACCTAATACTTTTGCATCAAGTGTTTTAATTATTTTTAAAGTAAACCTTACTCTTCCTCCCTCTCTTTCCTCTTTTTCGGGTTGTACATCACAATTACTTGAATGGCAATGGCAATAAATATCAATAGGTAAATTTCAAGGTTGGTAAAAAGTTCGATCATATCCATTGCTTTCTTGCTGATGGTCATTTGGCGTCTGCCTTCTTTCAATTGAATGCTCGACAATGCGTTTAAATTGATTTTTACCGTTTGAATTTGTGCTTTTAATTCGGCAGATTCAGTGAATTTTGTGTCGTAAAATAATTTTTCTGAGATTTTCAATATCACGAGATTTTCTTTCAGTTCATTCAGTGTTTTCAATTCTTCTGTGGTCAATTTGGTTTTTTCGAACGCTGACACAAAATCGTTCAGTTTTTTACTTAATTGCTGGTTATTGTTTTGAAAAAACGATGCATCAGACGTCGCAATCGCCATTTCTTTTTGATGAATAACCTGCAACATGTCGAAAATCAAACCTTTGGCAACCAATCGATCTTCGTAAATAGAAACAACGGCTTCGTTGACCCGTTGGAAATTATTTCTATCGATTAAATTCGTAGCCATCACAATCCCAAAAATTACAACGATTCCAAGAAACCATTTGGCTTTGTTAAAAAAACTCATACAATTGATTTTAAAATTAAGTGGGTTAATTTACAAAATAAAGCATTATAAAAACATATCAAAATCTTAAATATCGGGATATTGACTTATACTGTTGGTTATTTTTAAAAAATCAAGACGGTGTCAGCATTGATTTGTAACATTTAAAATCAATTGGCTACCAATGTTTCAAAATCTATTTTATGGTCAATCAAAGTGTGTTCAAAGACAATCAAGGCAGTGAAATTCGATTTTCGAAAGTAAATCAAGTGGAAACTAAAGTCCACTTTAAACACTTTTCTATCAAACATGTTTTGGAAGGCGAAGAACATTATAAAGTGAATCAAAAAAAGATTCATCTCAAGAAAGGCCAGTTTTTGGTTGGAAATTCATGCATAGATGCCGAAGTTTTGATCGACACCCACGATGCCACAAAAGGGATTTGTATTGACGTTTCGAAGGATTTAATCTTAGACGTGATTGATTGTCATTTTGCAAAAGCCGACCACTTTACTTCTTTTCTATTCGAACATGAGGTTGTCATTCAAAAACACTTGGTTTCGGAAAGTCATTTGAGCAAAACCATGCAAGATTTGGGTGGTTCTTTTGAGCAATTTCTAAAAAATCCCTATCCGCTTCAACCCGATGTCATGATGAAAATTGCAGAAGACATAGTGCACGATCATTACCAAATGTTTCAATCTTACCAAAGTCTTACATTCAAAAAAGAAACCACCAACACACGAATTTTCGATTTTATTTTCGATGCAAAAAACTATATGGACCTCCATTTTTTAAATGATATTTCGGTTGAAAAAATGGCGCAAGAAGCCAAACTTTCGCACTACCATTTCATTCGATTGTTCAAAAAAATATTTCAAATTACTCCCTATCAATACATTCTCGAAAAAAGATTGGAATTAGCCAAAGAATTGCTATTGAAACAAAATGCCATTGCTGATGTTTATTGTCATACACGTTTTGCCGACAATGCCAGTTTTAGCAAGGCTTTTAAGGCAAAATTTAAAGAGGCACCCTCTTCCCTTTTATATAAAAAATAGCAATTTTTGACAAATCGTTTGCATTGCAAAGAGATAATTTTGTTCACAGAAAAAAATTTAATTTGAAATCAAGATTTAAAAAATAGAAAACATGATTAGGATCGTCACATTTGTTATCATTCAGTTTTTAGCAATTATTGCCTTTACTTTAAGTGCGCAAGACAAAAAATGGGAAAAACTTACCACTGAAAATTATCCTGGCAAACAAGACGACATTGTTTTTGTGGACGAAAATACGGGTTGGTATGTGAATGGTTTTGGGAAAATTTATCATACCAAAGATGGTGGAAAAACATGGGAAATTCAGTTGGAACAAAAAGGATCTTTTTTCCGAACCCTTGCTTTTGTTGATAAAAACATCGGATTTGTAGGCACGGTCGGCACCGATTATTTTCCCAACGTAACCGATACGATTCCTTTATATGGCACCAAAGATGGTGGCAAAACTTGGGCTCCCGTTCCCTACAAAGGCCCTTACGTGAAAGGATTGTGTGCCATCGACATTGTGAAAGAACAATACATCAACCATGGAAAAATTGATTACAAAACCCACATTTTTGCGGTCGGTCGTGTGGGAAGTCCAGCCAATATGATGGTTTCTCACGATGGTGGCAACACTTGGACGTCGCAAAGCATGAATGAAGATTGCAAAATGCTTTTTGACATCAAAATGTTCGACAAAAACAACGGAATCGTTTGTGCCGCCACGCACGAAGACATCAGTCAATCCAACGCATTATTGCTGAAAACCAGCGATGGAGGTAAAACTTGGAAAAAAGTATATCAATCGGATCGTCCATTCGAAACTACGTGGAAAGTGTCTTTTCCAACTGCTAAAATTGGATATGCAACAGTACAATCTTACAATCCAAATCCTGCCATTTCGCAACAAAGAATCGTAAAAACAACCGATGGTGGCAACACTTGGCAAGAAATTAATTTAGTGAATGATGCCTCCGCTCGAGAATTTGGCATTGGGTTTATTGATGAAAATCATGGTTTTGTAGGGACTTACAGAAATGGTTTTGAAACCAAAGACGGTGGCAACACTTGGCAAGCGGTTGATTTGGGCATGGCCTGTAATAAAATTCGCTTTTACAAAAATGAAGCAGGAAAAACATACGGATATTCCATTGGAGTACAAATATTTAAATGGTAAATGATTCATTTTCTTGGCACTGTTGTTTTGTTTTTAAAAGGAGAGTTCTTTTGAAATATTTTTTTATACTGCTGACCGACTAAATTTTCAAATATATTTATATCTATTTTATTTTCAATTGGTTATGTTTGCTTTTATAAATAGATGGTCTGTT
>JBEILV010000165.1:0-6364 GCA_040379105.1 Flavobacterium sp. | reverse complement strand
CTTTAATAATTTATAAAATAATATTTTGATAACTAAAAATGATTACCCATGAAAACACTTCACAAAATCAATTTGATTGCATTGCTCATCACTTTAGGGCTTTATGTCACCATCTTTTTTGGAATGATGGCGCAATTTTTCCTCGGAATTATTCAACTTTTTTTCATGATTAGATTGGCCATTGAACGTCACAAATATCCTGATATTCATAAACATATAATGATATATTGGATGATAACCATTGCTGCTTTATTTGCAATTATAACACGAGTGATTTTCGAATTTACACTTTCACAATCAATTTTAATTGGAGGTTTTTTTGTAATCCCAATGCTTCTTGCTGTTTATTCTGTATATATCACGTGGCTTGTTTATAAAATCGAAATCAACACTAAAATCAATCAAAATGAAAACTAAATTAGTCATCGCGGCAGGCACAGGATTTTTAGGAAATATTCTAATCCAACATTTTTCCGAACAATTTGAAGAAATCGTTGTTTTAACACGAGGAAATGCCAGAGTGAAAAATAACATTTCTTACGTCAATTGGGACGCAAAGCACATAGATTCATGGATTCATGCGCTAGAAAATGCCCAAGTTTTGATCAATCTCACGGGCAAATCTGTGGATTGTCGCTACAATGATAAGAACAAAGCCATGATTTTAAATTCTCGCATCGATAGTACAAATGTTTTAAACGAAGCCATTGATTTATTGAAAAATCCACCTTTACATTTTCTGAATGCTTCAACAGCAACGATTTACAAACATTCAGAAGTCAATTTTCAAGATGAAATTTCGGGAACCATCGGCAATGATTTTTCCATGAATGTTGCAAAAGCATGGGAAGCCGCTTTTTATAGCAAAGAAAATCCAAAAACCTTAAAAACGGCTTTGCGAATCGGAATTGTATTTGGAAAAAACGGCGGTGCTTTGCCTATTTTAAAAAATCTCACCAAGCTCTTGATGGGCGGAAAACAAGGCAAAGGAAACCAATACATCAGTTTTATTCACGAACAAGATTTTGCATCGGCAGTCGATTTTATCATTCAAAACAAAATTACAGGTTCCATAAATTTGGTCAGTCCAAATCCAATTCAAAACCAAGATTTCATGCAAATTTTGAGAAATCAATTGAATGTGTTTTTTGGGATGCCCACACCAAAATTTTTACTAAAAATCGGCGCTTTCATCATCCGAACAGAACCCGAACTCATTTTAAAAAGTAGAAAAGTGGTCCCAACAAGATTGCTTCAAGCAGGTTTTAAATTCAAATTTCCTGATGCAAAATCTGCTTTAAACCAAATTTACCCCCAATAATCACCCATGAATCCGTTCCAAAGTACCTAATTCTTCCATCACTTGGGCTTCAAATTCCAGCAATGCCTGCCATTTTTTGTTCACTTTTTCCAAGTCGTCATATTGGCGGGCAAATTTTAAAAACATCGTGTAGTGTCCTGCTTCCGATTTCATCAAATCAAAATAGAATTTTGCTAGTTCGGGGTCTGACAAATTTTCTGACAACAACCGAAAACGCTCGCAACTTCTGGCTTCAATCAATGCCGCAACCAAAAGCGCATGCACCAAACCATCGGTTCGACTGCCGCCTTTCGGGAAAAATTGATAGAGTTTTTTGGCATATTCATCGGGTCTTTGCGGACCTAATTTGATGTTATATTGCTTCAATTTTTCTGTCACCATCTTAAAATGTCCCATTTCCTCGCGTACCAAACTCGTCATTTCGTCAATCAATTCTGTTTTGTCGGGGTTGGTCACAATCAACGAAATCGCCATCGTGGCTGCTTTTTGCTCGCACCAAGCATGGTCAATCAATATTTCGGCAATGTTTTTCTCAGCAATATTCGCCCATCGTGGGTCGGTGGGAAGTTTCAATCCTAGCATTTCAATTTTTTTGCTCAAAAATACAAAATTGAGCACCAATCCAAACCCAAGCGCGCACATCATTTTTTAAATCAAACCATCTCTTGACATTCCTACTAAAAGTAATACCTTTGCAACGGTTTAAAAACCACCGACATTTTTGTCAACAGCATTCCATTAGTATCAAACATGACAGAAGGAAATTTTGTAGATTACGTAAAAATATTCGTTGCTTCGGGCAAAGGTGGCAAAGGTTCATCGCACTTACACCGAGAAAAATTTATTGAAAAAGGCGGTCCCGACGGCGGCGACGGCGGCAGAGGAGGTCACGTTTATTTGCGTGGCAACAAAAATAACTGGACCTTGTTCCACCTAAAATTTGTCAAACACGTGCGTGCAGGCCACGGTGGCGACGGCGGAAGTTCTCGAAGCACAGGCCACGATGGCGAAGATTGTTATGTAGATGTGCCGCTCGGAACCGTTGTGCGTGATCAAGAAACCCACGAAATTCTTTTTGAAATCACCGAACACGATGAGGTAAAAATCCTAGCCGAAGGCGGAAAAGGCGGACTTGGCAACTGGCATTTTCGTTCATCGACCAATCAAACGCCTCGCTACGCACAACCCGGCATGCCCAAAGTGGAGGTGGACGTCATTCTTGAACTGAAAGTCCTCGCCGATGTTGGTTTGGTTGGTTTTCCAAATGCCGGAAAATCAACACTTTTGTCGGTGCTCACTTCCGCAAAACCCAAAATTGCCGATTATCCTTTCACCACCCTAAAACCCAATTTGGGCATCGTGGCTTATCGCGATTTTCAGTCGTTTGTCATGGCCGATATTCCCGGAATCATTGAAGGTGCAGCCGAAGGAAAAGGGCTCGGACACTACTTTTTGCGCCACATCGAACGCAATTCTGTGCTCTTGTTTTTAGTGCCCGCCGATGCGCAAGACATCAAAAAAGAATACGAAATTCTGCTCGACGAACTGCGTCGCTACAACCCCGAAATGCTCGATAAAGAACGCATGCTTGTCATTTCAAAATGCGACATGCTCGACGAAGAATTGAAAATCGAACTCAATAACCAACTCAAAACAGATTTTCCAAACCTGCAATATCTCATGATTTCTTCCGTAGCCCAACAAGGTTTGCAAGAACTCAAAGACAGCCTCTGGAAAATGCTTAATCCATAATTTTTTCGGGAGCTTTATCCTGCTCTTCGTTCCAAGCTTTTTTGGATTGTTGTTTTTTTCTAAGCCAAAAAAGGAGCTTCCTTTGGTCGCTCTTTTTTGTCAAGAAAAAATACAACAATCCTGCAAAAGGCTTTCCACTTCGATCAGGGCTAAACCAGAATAATCGCTAGTACGAACCATTCAACAAAGCGCCGCCAATCGGGGCTTTGGCTTCAATATTGAGTTTTTTCATCATTTCATAAGTCGTGCAAACCGCCGCCGAAGTCACAGGAATGCCACATTCCGCCTGAATCAAATCAATCGCTTCCAAAGAAGGCATTTGCACACAAGCCGAAACCACCAAAACATCCACATCTTTCAAATCCAGTTGTTTGTAGATTTCCAATAAATTCATCGGGTTTTGTGCCGCTACTTCCAAATTGTCTGGAATTTCCAAGGCGATACTTTCTTTCACTTTAATACCTTGATGTTCAATATAATCAACCACTTTGTCTGTCAAGGCTCTCATGTAGGGCGTAATGATCGAAATTTGTTTCGCACCCAAAACCTTCAATCCATTAATCAACGCACCCGCCGAAGTCACAATTGGGGTTGGAAAATCATTTGCCACCGTTTCTTGATGCAAATTCACTTCCGACACACAATGATAACCTCTTCCCATACTCATAATTGCCACCAAACAAGCATAACCCATCACATCCACATGCGCATCCGAAAGTTCTTGCGCACATTTCAAACTCATGGCATCCATGGCTTCCAATTCTTCTTTGGTCACTTTTTTCATCCGCATCCTACTGCTGTGAAACGTAAATCGCTCAGGAAGAATCGTTTCTCGTGAACGAAAAATGGCTGGTATTTCTGTTTCCATCGTGATGTTAGACGATGGCACTATTTGTCCTATTTTGTATTTTTTCATAGTAAATTATTATTTTATAAAATATAACTCTTCTTTAATTTTTGTGAATTCATTAAAAAGTTTAAAAAAAATTTCTTCAGAAATATTAGTAGGTTTAATCTCCTTCAACATTATACCCAAATTAATATTATGAGATGTTTCTTTATGGTTTATTATAATAAATTCATCGCCTGAATCCTCCAGAAAAAAATCAGAGTAATTAAATTTTAATTCTATTTTATCTTGTTCTAATAAACTTTTTAATAACTCTTTCAATTCAAAAGGAAGCTCCATTTCTTTTTTAATATGTTTTCTTTCTCTTTTTTTACCATTATAACTTAACCAAATGTTGCAATCATAATAAATATCTATATTAATATTTATTTTCAAGTTTTTTTCAGAAAATGCACCTTCTTCAAACCTATATGATAAGATATAACAATCATCTAAAACCCAGCGCCCATTAACAATTTTATGAATAGAATAATAGTTGTCTTCCATTACTATTTATTTTAGAATCAATTCCCCCTTCGGGGGTTAGGGGGCTATTCCCTAACTGTATTCACTATCGTTCCAATGCCTTCCACAGTCGCTTCTACCACATCGCCCTCGTGAAGCCATTCTTGTGGATTTCTACCAGCTCCAACACCTGCGGGCGTTCCTGTGGCAATGATGTCGCCGGCTTCTAGGGTAAAAACAGTACTCAAATCTTCAATCAAATCGTGGATATTGAATAAAAGAAATTTTGTGTTGGAATTTTGTTTTTCAACACCGTTCACTTTCAAAGACAAATTCAAATTGTGTGGATTTTCGATTTCGTCTTTTGTAACCAATATAGGTCCCATCGGTGCAAAAGTGTCTTGTCCTTTCGATACAATCCATTGTCCTTCTCTTCGGCAATCGCGTGCCGAAATATCGTTGATGACCGTATAACCAAAAACATAATCCATCGCATCAGCTTTGGCATTCACTGATTGCTGAATTGGTTCTGATGTTTCGGCAATCAATGATTGCCAAATTGGAAATGTTTGATAAAACTGCCTAAACAAACGTAGATTTCTAACCGAAAATCCCTTTCCAAAATGCGTTTCAAGATCCTTCGATAGATTATCTAACAACGACAAACCATATTTCGCTCTGTCCTCTCCTTTTTGCTCATATTCAACAATGTACTCTCCAATTTGCCAATAAGTTAAAGTAACCGTTTGATTGATGGTTACATAAACTTTTTGTCTATTAGCTTGTAAAAGTTCTTTTATTGCGATTACTAAATTTTCATATTTTACAGTTTGCTCCATTTTTAATTTACTTTCTGTTTTTATGAAATTTATAAAATTAGATCAAATGACAATTGTATAAGAAGTTTATATTGACTAGAAATGAACTAAAGTCCATTTCAAATTCCCCCTTCGGGGGTTAGGGGGCCTCTATCTCCCTAACCGTATTCACTATCGTTCCAATGCCTTCCACAGTCGCTTCTACCACATCGCCCTCGTGAAGCCATTCTTGTGGGTTTCTACCAGCTCCAACACCTGCGGGCGTTCCTGTAGCAATGATGTCGCCAACTTCTAGGGTAAAAACAGTGCTCAAATCTTCAATCAAATCGTGGATGTTGAACAAAAGAAATTGTGTATTTGAATTTTGTTTTTCAACACCGTTTACTTTCAAAGACAAATTCAAATTATGTGGATTTTCGATTTCGTCTTTCGTAACCAAAATAGGTCCCATCGGTGCGAAAGTGTCTTGTCCTTTCGACACAATCCATTGTCCTTCTCTACGACAATCGCGTGCCGAAATATCATTGATGACCGTGTAGCCAAAAACATAATCCATGGCATCTGCTTTGGCAACATATTTTCCTTTTTTGGAAATAATAACCGCCAATTCTACTTCCCAATCCAATTGTTGGGTCAGTTTTGTGTTTTTGATGATTTCGGTGTTCGTTGCTGTCACCGTTGTGGGTGGTTTAGAGAAAATAATGGGTTTTTGAGGCAATTTACCTGTGGTGTCCAAGGTTCGAGCACTTTCTGCCACGTGCTCGGTATAATTCAGTCCGATGCCAATGATGTTTTTTCTAGGTTTTTCGATAGGAGCGAGGATGATTACTTCGTTCATTTCATAACAGATTTCTTCGAAGAAATTTTCTGGAGTTTCTGAAATCATTTCGGTGATTTCGGCTATGATTTCAAATCCCATATCAATTAATTCCAACATATCGTTTGGTAATGGAAAATTGGATATTTCTCCAAAATCTTCCATATCAATGATTTGATCGTTATGTATGAAGCCTAATCGTGGTTCGGTGTCTTGTGTTTTGTAGGTAAGTAGTTTCATTATTTTTCTATTTTTAATGTAAAGGTAGTGTTGTCTTTTCTTAAAATTTCCATTTCATAGCT
>JBEILV010000164.1:0-6409 GCA_040379105.1 Flavobacterium sp. | reverse complement strand
GTCAATATATATGTTAATAGTTTTTACTTTATAACAATTAATATTATTGAATTTACCCAAAATACACCCTAAATATCTCATTCTTATAAACACATGTCTCTTTATTAAAAATTAAATAACTGTATATTGTTAAAAAATTAGGGTCAAACATATTAAAATCTATCCGAGATGGTGGAAAATCAAAACCCACCTCCATAATGTCGCTCTTTTCTATTTCAATTTCATCATTTGTCTTTGTAAACAAGATGTTCTTATTCGTATTCTGATGAATCAGATGAACTGTTATACTTCCCATTTTAAAAGGATGTCCACTAAAAGTATAGCACTCAATCAACAATAGCTTTTCATCTGAAAAATTTGTTTTCTTAAGGCATTCATTTAAAAATTTTCTATTTGCAAAAACACTATCAAGATGAACATCTATGTACTCAGCATTTGAATATGCTTTACCAAAATACATTATTGGTGGATAATTTCTAAATTTTAGTGAGTCCCCAATTTTTTTTTCATTTAAAAAAAAATCTAAATCGCTGTTTAAATCTTCAATAATTACTTGTTTGCTATTGTATTTTTCTACGCAACTTGTTGTGAGAAAAAGAATTAAAAAACTAATTCCCGATGCAAATTTCAGCATGTTTTCTATCATAGTTTTTGAGTTATTAAATCAAACATTTGTTGTTTGTGAAAAAATTGGGCATTGACGACTTCTAAAGCGGTGTTCAACAGATAAGCTGACTAAATGCAATGTGCTTTCTTAAACAAGTTTTTCAGCAGATTTGCGTATGCGGTCAGACAGTTCGAACAAGGCATTTCGTAAAATTTCGATTTCTTGTTCATTAAACTCGCCATGTCCGCCGTTGCCATCTCGACCATTGAGCTTGTTGTAAATCCAAGAAGTCGATTTGCCAAAATGATTTTTGGCTATATCTGGCCACGATACATCTAAAATAATATCGTCCAATTGTGCTTTTGCAGTGGGTTTTGTTACTGTTTTCATGTTTTTCAATTTTATTCTTTATTATTAAATATTTTTTCAAATTATTGTCTTCATCAGGTTTGATTTGTAAAAATTCAAACAGAAGTTTTTTTATGATCAATACAAAAGGGTTTTAAAATAAATTGTTTAAACGTGTTAAAAATTTATGTTCGAAAAATTAAGATTTAAACATTAACATTTCTATTTGCTTTAAAACAGATTCGATAATAAATCCACTTCATAAGATTTGTAATTCCTTACCATCATTTGTGTTTTGTTGCTCATATAATTTTGTGTGGTTTTTATCTTCGGGCAAACTTTTTTTAGAAGTTTCGCTTAATCTTCTAACAATCGGTCGAATAGCTCTCGTATTAATTGTCTTAATTGCTTAGATGGATTGTGCTTACTTTTCTTGTAATTCCGTATTTGTAAAATAAGCTCTCGCTCTTCTTCGGATAATTCCATGATGTCAATATTTTAATTTTACATCACAAATATACTAACAAAAAGTATAGTAATCATTAAATCAAATAGTTTGTTTAGTTTAAAAAGTCTTTTTGACTTTGTTTTATTTCTACTTTGACGAAGTTTCATCTAGCAAGAACAAACAATCATTTGTTGCTAAAACCCCACTGATGCGCTGATTGAAATAGTTTAGTTCCTAGCCGTGATGGCAGCGAAAAGCACGCAAAGCAAAAAAAGCAAAATTTTGTTGGCTTTTTTGAGCGACCGAAGGAATCCCGATAATAATCGGGACTAAAGGCAAAAAAGACTTATAAAATTGCTTTTTTTGCTGCGGACTTGAAGCGAACAGCACGAATAGCTTCAAAAAAAACTATTCCAAACCATTGATTTCGATTTTTGCTTCGCCTTCTACTCCCAAAAATGCTGCCAGACCTGTGTTGGTAAGCGTAATTCGTTTAAATGCTATTTCACCCGTTTTGCCATTGATTTGAATTCCTTTTTGTGGTTGATAGTTATTGAGGAAAAAATCCAATTGGTCTTTCGATTTGAGAAGTTCTTTTTGAATCGAATATCGACAATTTTCTCTGATGGCTGCCAAAAACGTGCCTTTCAGCAACCAATTCGCCGAACGGTGCAAGACATTTTTGGTGTCTAAAACATAATTGAGTTGGTCGAAAAAAATCTCTTTTGTTTGCGCGTTATACATCGGAAAACCTGCCAAATACAAATGTCCGTTCAAATTGCCCGACACTTTCAAATCTACAATCAATTTGCCGCTTTGTTGCCACAATTGGACTTCTTCAATGATAATTTTCTTGGACCCCTCGCCTATTTTTTGCCCTTTGAAATTTTGTGTGATAATTTTGGAAGCTTCATCATACGTAGAAACGACCACCATGTTGGCTGCAATTTTACTAGGCATTTTTTCGACGGTTTTCAAAACCACCTTTTTTTTGTCGAAAACGGCTTTGTTAGGACTGCCCACTTTGGTTTCCATGGTGCATTTCAAACCCATTTGTATCTTGACTTTGTTCTGAGCCAAAGTGGCGTTGGTGGCATACAATTCAATCGGCATCATTTGAAAATACGTTTGATACACCTCGTTCAACAAAACAGGTTTTGCAATGTTTTCAAGCGCGTCGAGCACTTGGGGTTTGAAATTGAGGTTTTCGAGCAATGCGGCATCGATCAGTTTTTCGATGTCTTCTTTGAACATTCGCAAAGAAGCATTGACCAAAAACTCAATGGACAATTTCTTGCCCGCCAATTGGATGTTGGGCGGCTCTTTCCAATCTACTTCGTGAATGGTGGTTTTGGTTTTCAGTTGCCAATTGGTCAAACCAACGGTTGACAAAAACGTAAAAGTTCCGCTGAGTCTAAAATCTTTTTCACCATTGATTTTCAGACCAAAATTGTCGAGCTTGTAGTTATAAGTTCCTTCTGAACGAATGGGAAACACAATTTTTACTTGGTTTTTTTCTTGTACAATTTTGATGTCGCCATCTTTCCAAACTTTAATTTTCACTTGGTCTTTGGTCAAATCGTCGTCGTTGAAAAGCAAACCCATCATTGATTTATTCACCTGGTTTTCTACTTCTTGCAATGAAATAGCAATGGGCAAACTGAAAAATGAAGTTTCTTTTTCGATGATTTCTTCGCTGACCACTTCTGGTTGTGGCTTTTGCGTGATGATTTTTTGCGATGATCCGCAAGAGGTCAATAATAAACTTCCGACGATAGACATTAAAAAGTATCGAATGATGCTCATGAGTAAAAATTAAGATTGCCAAAGGTAAGGGAGTTCAAATTAGTGTGAAAAAAATGTAACACAAAATAGTCATTCACGTCTAACGATTCGATTGTTTGATTGGAAATTCTTCTCTTGCAAAAGTTTGAACTCAAAGAAATCAATCCATTATTTCATAAAAAAACTAAATCCATGTTTCAAAAACATTCCCTTGTTGTGCTCTGCTTTTTGATTTTAAGCACGCTCAACGCACAAAAAAAGTGGTCTTTAGAAGAATGTATTCGCTATGCCGTTGATAACAACATCAGTGTTCGACAGTCGGTTTTGGATGTAAAAACAACCGAAGTGAGCAAAAAAGATGCTTTTGGTGCTTTTCTTCCATCGGCAAACGCTTCTGCTTCACACTCTTGGAACGTCGGTTTGAACCAAAACATCACGACGGGACTTTTAGAAAACCAAACCACCCAATTTACCTCAGCAGGATTCAATGTAGGAGTCGATCTTTATAATGGTTTGCAAAATCAAAATAGATTTAGAAGAGCGCAATTGGCAAAAGTTTCAGGCGAGTATCAATTGTTGAAAATGCAAGAAGACATTGCCTTGAACGTTGCCAACGCCTATTTGCAAATTTTATTCAATATTGAAAACTTAAAAGTTCAAGAAGAACAACTAAAAAACAACAAAATTCAACAGAATCGTTCGCAAGAATTGGTCGATGCAGGCGTGATTCCGAGAGGCGATTTATTGGAAATAAAAGCCACCGTAGCTGCGGATGAACAAAGAGTGGTGGTGGCAAAAAACACGCTATTAATTTCGAAATTAAGTTTGGCTCAATTGCTTCAATTAGATGATTTTCAAAGTTTTGATGTGCTTCCCGAAAACTACAGCACGGAAGAAACACCATTGCTCAAACAAACTCCAGACGCTATTTATGCCAAAGCAAAAGAAACGCGGACAGAACTGAAAATTGCACAAGCCAATCTTGAAATTGCAGAACGTGATGTGAAAATTGCACAAGGTGCTTACCAACCTCGAATTCAAGGATTTTATTCATTCAACACACGTGCGGCTTACGCAGATAGAATTGTAGGAACACAAATTGACCCATTGAATCCTACCATTCCCATCGGGACAGTGGAAGGCACGGGACAACAAGTGGTTCGTCCAAATTTTACGACCATCATTGGCGGTGCTGCCCCAGTTTTTGATCAATTCGAAACCAATAAAGGTCAGAATTACGGACTGCAAATCAGTATTCCGATTTTCAATGGATTTAGTGCTCGAAACAATGTGCAACGATCCAAAATTGCACTCGAAAGAAGCAAAATTGCCATCGAACAACAAGAATTAGATTTAGAACGCAATGTTTTTACAGCTTTCACTGATGTGAGAGGCCGATTGAACGCTTATGATGCCGCACTCGCCGCTTTAGAATCGAGAAAAGAAGCTTTCAGATATGCAAAAGAGCGTTTTGATGTAGGCGTTATGAATGCCTTCGAATACAACCAAGCGCAAACACTTTTGGTCAATGCCCAATCAGAAGTGATCAGAACAAAATATGACTACATTTTTAGAGTCAAAATTTTAGAATTTTATTTCGGAATCCCAATCATTAAATAACCCCAACCATGTCTAAAAAAACAATCATCATTCTTTCAAGCGTCTTTATAGCTGCTATCGTCATTTTGATATTTATAGCAAAAAACAAAAAACCAAAAGGCACAGAAGTTGAAATTTCAAAAGTTGAAAACAGCACCATCATCGAAACCGTTTCTGCCACCGGAAAAATATATCCTGAAACAGAAATCAAAATATCTTCTGAGGTTTCTGGCGAAATCATAGAATTGCCCGTGAAAGAAGGACAGGTGGTTAAAAAAGGGGATTTGTTAGTGCGCGTAAACCCCGATTTAATCACTTCAATGCTGAATCGTTCGGTGGCGGCGCTTTCCAACACTAAAGCAGGTTTGGCTCAAGCGGAAGCACAACTCAAAGAAGCCAAAGCCAATTTTGACAGAAACAAAACATTGTTTGAAAAAGGCATTATCTCAAAATCTGAATGGGACAGAATTGTGGGTGCTTATGAAACGGCAGTAGCTGGAAAAGAATCGGCCTATTTCAATGTGCAAAGTGCTTCTGCCTCTGTAAATGAAGCCAGAGACAACTTGATGAGAACCACTATTTATGCTCCAGCCGATGGCACGATTTCGCTATTGCAAGCAGAATTAGGCGAGCGCGTTGTAGGAACGCAACAAATGACGGGTACAGAAATTATGCGCGTGGCCAACCTGAACAACATGGAAGTGGAAGTTGATGTCAATGAAAACGATATTGTGAAAGTCAATATCGACGATGATGTGGACATTGAAGTAGATGCCTATTTGAAAAAGAAATTTAAAGGAAAAGTAACCAGCATTTCCAATTCGGCAAGCACTGCTTTAACAGCCGATCAAGTGACTAATTTTAAAGTAAAAATCAGAATTTTAGAATCTTCTTACCAAGATCTTTTACAAGGAAAACCAGCCAACTTTTCGCCTTTTAGACCCGGCATGACGGCCACCGTGGACATCATTACAAAGAAGAAAGAAAACATTGTGGTGGTTCCTATCAGTTCAATTGTGGTTAAAACCGATACAACAAAAACGAAAAACGAAAACATGGCTGAGAAAAAAATGGAATGTGTTTTTGTAAAAGATGGCAACAGAGCAAGAATTAGAGTCGTGAAAACAGGCATTCAAGACGACACAAACATCGAAATAATCGAAGGTTTGAAGAAAAACGAAGAAATCATTTCTGGCCCGTATGCAACCGTGACAAAAGATTTAAAATCAGGCGATTTGATTATGTTGAAATCGGATGAAAAAGAAAAAGAAGAAAAAGAAGATGTAGAAAAAGAAGAAAAATAATCCAGCATCGTAAAATATTAAACAACCGCTTTTGTGACTTTCAAAAGCGGTTGTTGTTTTTTAAATCAATATTTTTGCCAAAATTCAAAAGTAACTATTCAGCAATTTTCAAAAAAAACATAGTTGTTAACAATTTTCGATTTTGATTTAGGAAAAATATGGGTTTTGTCAACAGTTGTTGATTACTAATTGACAACAAAATGTTGTTTTTTGTAAGTTTTTCATAACAGTTATGGTACTTTGCCGCAAATAGTTAACCATTTGAACGCAGACAAAAAACGCATAGCGGAACTAGAAACCAAAGTCGTACAATTAGAG
>JBEILV010000163.1:0-6501 GCA_040379105.1 Flavobacterium sp. | reverse complement strand
TTGTAAATTACCCAGTTCCTTGAAATCAACAATATCAAAATGTGATAACAATCCTTCTGGTAGAAACGAAGAAAGTATCGAAAAATCCATTTGCTTTTTTATACAAATTTATCAATTCCCCCCAACTTTTTTATGTGAGCCTTTATAAACAAACTCAAATTGGATTTTGAAAAGAAAATGACAGAGATTTTGAACTTCTATTTCTATACAATTGATTGTTTTTAATTTGAGATAGAAGCAAATTTTTGCTGCTTAGAATAAACCGAAGAATCAATAACTCCAAAGCTCGTTTTTGAAAACTTATTTTTTAACCAATCTTTGCCCGCAAGTTCTGCCCCATAAGGCGGATTTCCTATAATCACATCAAAACCACCTTTTGCAAACACTTGCGGAAATGCTTCTTGCCAATGAAAAGCTTTGTCGCCTGCAACATCTGGGTCGTCAATTAGTGAATTACCACATTTAATATTACCATTCAAATCATTGAGTTTGCGGTTGGGTTGTGCGGTGCGCAACCACAATGAAAGTTTGGCAATTTCAACGCTTTCCTCATTCAAATCTACACCAAACAAATTATTTTCTAAAATGCTCTTTTCAACATCGCTCAAAATCAGTGCATCGCCAAACAATTTGGCTTGCAGTTCGTCAATATAACTGTGTTCGGAAATCAAAAAATCCAACGCTTGATTCAAGAATGCACCACTTCCACAAGCGGGGTCACAAATCGTGATTTGCAATAACCAATTGCGGTAATTGTTGAGTTTGTCAACCAATGTTTGCAACGTTTTCTTTTGGTGCTTTTTGTCGTTGGTATATTCTTCTTCAATAAGTTGCAATTCGTTTTTCTTATCGTTGCACAATTTACCAACGGTATTTTCAACGATGTATTTAGTAATGTATTTTGGGGTGTAAAAAACCCCATCTTTTTTTCTTTTGGTTTTCGATTTGTCAATGGTTTGCCCTTCTAACTGGGCTTTCATTTCGTCCAATTCATTCAATGAATTTTCAAAAATATGACCTAAAATATTGACATCTACTTCGCTTTCAAAATCGTAATCCGATAATTTCAACGTGTAATGAAATAGTAAATCATCATCAATAATGATTTGGTCTAATATTTCATCGGGCTTAAACAACCCACCGTTGTAGGCAAAAACATCATATCGTTTGCCTTTGTATCCCGTGTTTAAGTATTCAAAATACTTCTTGAAACGGTCATACAACGGCACATCAACGTCTCGGTCTTGCAAATCTTTCCAATCGTTGAGAATTAATCGAACGGAATTAGGTGGCAAGAGTTGTCGGTCTTCGGCAAAAAAGAGGAACAAAAACCGATCTAACAGTTTTTGCGATTTTTTGAACAACTCCAACGGTTCAAATTGCGGATTGAGCGCAGTCAGGTTGTGAAAGAGTTCTCTTTTAAATAAGGAGTAATCTTTATAAAGTACTTTTGTGATTTTGTCTTCTTCGCTTAAAGATTCTTCTTTTATCTTTTTGGGAATGTTTTTCGATAGGTTTTCATACGCAAGACACAAATACAACAATTCAAACTCATTTTCTGAAAGCGTAAAAAGATTAAATTCTAAATGCTCAATGGCGTTGTCGATATAGAAGCGTAACTTTTCAAAGTTGGATGTAATGATGTAAATACATTCAGGTTGATTGTTTTTATATCCAAACGCCTGGCTTTCAATTTTGCTTAAATCGGTGGTGTTTGTGCCTTTCAACTCAATCACGGCACTCACTTTATTGTCTATCAAAATAGCGCCATCCGCTTTTTTGCTGTCTTTGACGTTTTTGTATTCCGTGGTTAAGTTGAAATCGGGTTGTGGATTTTTGGTATATCCTAAGATTTTTACAAACAAATCAATGAGAAATTCGCCTTGATATTGTTCTTCTTTGCTTTCTCGGATATTGTTTTGAATTGTGGAGTTGTGAAAATGATTTTTAAAATCAACCCACCGTTGCATCACAATATTTTTGTCTTGATTTTTGAGATATTTGGTAATGACAGCGTTTTGGAAAATAGGCATGGAAATTTATTTATTAAATGAGGTTATAAATTTAATAAACAAATCATTAAAAATGTAAGTTTTTGTTTAATTCCTTAAAATAAATTCACATCAACAATAAATTCCGACCGACTAATTTCTCAACCTATCAGAATAATCTTGCGGTAATGCAGCAGCAATAGCTTGCAAATAATTAGCTTAAAATAAACATATTCAGCCGAAAACGTCAAGTTTTGATTTTTTTTGAAAGCACCTATTTTCTAAAAAGTATGAAAAGTGAAGGCATAAAAAAAACTGTTTAGCGTACACTAAACAGTTGATGATGATTTTTTTAAAAGTAGCGAGAGAGAGATTTGAACTCTCGACCTCAGGGTTATGAATCCTGCGCTCTAACCGACTGAGCTACCTCGCCAAAGTGTTACGGTTAACAGCATCCTTGAATGCGGGTGCAAATATAGGATTAATATAAAACCTCGCAAATTTATTTTTGTAAATTTAATTCATGTAAATTTTTTTTTTTCAGGGTTAAATCTATATATTTCCAAAAAATTATAATTATGAGTGTAAAATTACGATATGAAATAGAATTCCCCATTAATTCGTCTCCGTTGCTTTTGTATCAGTATATTTCAACGCCATCTGGTCTATCAGAGTGGTTTGCCGACAATGTAAATTCAAGAGGCGAGTTTTTTACTTTTATTTGGGGCGATGCCGAAGAAAAAGCAAAATTAGCTTCCAAAAAATCGGGTGAAAGAATCAAGTTTAAATGGTTGGATGAAGACGGTCAGGAGACCGAGTATTTTTTTGAAATGAAAATCATGGAAGACGAAATTACCAAAGATGTTTCGTTGCTGGTCGTTGATTTTGCTTTTGAGGACGAAATCAAGGAATCTAAACTTCTTTGGGAAAACCAAATCTCAGATTTAAAGCAAGTTTTAGGCTCTGTTTAATCAGCTTTTAAATTATATTTGCCCTTTCAAAAAAAGGGCTTTTTTTATGCTAAATTTCAATGGAACTCTTGTCGATCATGAGGCGACGCCAATGCTAAATAGAGGATTTTCTTACGGCGATGCTGTTTTTGAAACCATCAAAATGAATCATGGCAAAATGCTTTTCTGGGAAGATCATTATTTCCGATTGATGGCTTCGATGCGTATTCTGAGAATGAAAATACCTATGGATTTCACGATGGAGTTCATCGAACAACAAATTTTATCGTTGGTAAAAGCGCAAAATCTTGAAAATGCACGCATTCGCATGACGGTCTATCGAAATCAAGGGGGCTTTTACCTTCCTAAAACCAATGAGATTTCGTATATCATTGAAGCGCATGCCCTTCCAACCATCATATTTGCTGCTGCTGATGTATATGAAGTGGAATTATTTAAAGATTTTCACATCGGAAAACATTTGCTTTCTACATTGAAAACAACCAATAAATTGATACAAATCACGGCCAGTATTTTTGCAGAAGAAAACGGCTATCAATCTTGTTTGTTGATGAACGATGATAAAAACATCGTAGAAGCGATCAGTGGAAATTTGTTCATGGTTACCCATAATACAATCGTTACTCCGCCACTTTCGGAAGGTTGTTTGAATGGCATCATGCGAAAGCAAATCATCGCTTTGTTGAAGAAAAATGTCACTTTTCAATGGGAAGAGCGCGCTATTTCTCCTTTTGAACTTCAAAAAGCCGATGAATTGTTTATTACAAACGTTATTGTTGGTATTCAGCCAATTACAAAATATAGAAAGAAAAATTATGCAACCTCAGTTTCAAAACAGTTGACTGTCATGCTGAATGAACTGATTTCTTTGCCATAAGTTTTCGGTTAATTCATTTTTTGAGATGCTCTATTAATCTAGCACTCTTTTTATACCATTCTTTGGCGTTGTTAGATAAAAATTTAATAATAAACAAAATTCGTAATTATCTGATTTTTAATAAGTTAACACTTGAGCAGTAGGTACATCTGTAAATTGTTCAACGGTTTTAATTTCTACAACAACCTTAGTGTTTAACAATAAATCAATGCTAAATTCGTGATTTAATTTGACTTATTGATATATCATTGGCATAGGTTTTTCCTTACCTACTTCTCATCCAGACTTTAATAATTCATAGTGCAAGCATTCGTGCTAAGCTGGTTCTAATTATCCAAATCCTAGTTGTTTGTGAACTTCTATGGCAGATCCAAGAATCATCTTTGATAGCTTTTTTTCTTCGATATAAATCCTATCAAATTGATCTCACTTGACTTTTATTTCTTTTTGGTGTTCAATGATTTGCTGTTCAGTTGTGTTTTACTTTATGTTTTTTGTGTTGTACTTTGTGTTGTACTTTGTGTGTTTTGCGTAATAGCTATTCCACAAAGTTTCACAAAGTAAATCACTAAGCTCCACAAAGTAAATCACTAAGCTCCACAAAGTAAATCACTAAGTTCCACAAAGTAAATCACTAAGTTTCATAATGTAAATCTCTAAATTCCACGAAGTAATCATACGGAGTGATAAGAAAAAAATAGCACCTCAAAAAAGGATTAACCAAGTTTTCAAAAAGATTGTGCGCTCTTTCAATCAAATGAAAAGAAAAAGAAGATTGTTGACGTCAATATCGTATCAAGACAATCTTCTTTCGTTGTATGCAATCGCAAGCTTTGTTGAATGCATCTAATCAATTCACAGCGTGCGCAAAATTCGTACTTTCAAGCGTAGGTTGCTCAAAATCAACTACTATTTGATTCCGAACCAAGTCTTCTAGCGTTTCACTTTGACGGATCAAATGACTTTGATCGTTGTACCACAAGATTTCAGCAGGTTTGAATCTTGAATTATAGTTGCTAGCCATACTGAAACAATAGGCACCCGCATTTTTAAAACACAGTAAATCGCCTTCTTTTATTTCTGCAATTTTTCGATTGTTTGCAAAAGTGTCTGTTTCACAAATGTAGCCAACCACCGAATAAAATCTTGGTTTGCCCTCTGGATTTGAGATATTGATAATTTCATGTTGCGAACCATACAACATCGGACGGATGAGGTGGTTGAAGCCACTGTCAATACCTGCAAATACAGTCGATGTGGTTTGTTTGACAACGTTTACTTTTGCAATAAAAAAACCTGCTTCACTTACCAAAAATTTACCGGGCTCGAAGGCTAAAGCCAAAGGCTGACCATATTCTGCTTGAAATGCTAAAAATCTTTTGCTCAGTTGCTCGCCTAATTCTTCTACATCGGTTTCAATATCGCCGGCTTTGTAAGGCACTTTAAAACCACTTCCAAAATCTAAGAATGTTAAGTCTTGAAAGTTTTTGGCAACGTTAAATAAAATTTCGGCCGCATACAAAAACACATCAATGTCTAATATATCCGAGCCTGTGTGCATGTGAATCCCATTGATTTTCATACCCGTGTTTTGGATGATTCGCAGTAAATGGGGTAGTTGATGTACTGAAATTCCAAACTTACTGTCGATATGGCCAACAGAAATATTGGAATTGCCGCCTGCCATTACATGCGGATTGATCCGGATACAAACTGGAATTTCGGGATGTTTTGTGCCGAATTGTTCCAAAATAGAAAGGTTGTCAATATTGATTTGAACTCCCATTCGAGCGACGGTTTCTAACTCTTCTAGCGAAACACCATTGGGAGTGTAAATAATTTTATGCGGTTCGTAACCTGCTAAAAGTCCGAGTTCAACTTCTTGAATGGAAACAGTGTCTAGGCGCGCGCCTTTTGTTTTTAAAAGTTTTAATATAGAAATATTCGAAAGAGCTTTCACAGCATAATGAATTCTGAGCGATGGAATTGCTTTAAAGGCGTTTTTTAGTCGATCGTATTGACTGCAAATTTTAGTTCCGTCGTAAATATAGAGCGGATGACCGTATTCGTTTGAAATTTTTACTAGGTCTGAATGATTCATAACATGAGATTTGACTGCAAAATTAACTTCCTTTTACAGAACTAGAAAAAAATAACATAATATCACATTTTTTTAAAATTTGTGATAAATGACGCCTGTCTTACCACTGCTTCCATTTGTTTTTATTTGAATTGGGGTCGATGGCGGTGGATTTTTTTGAGGTGCGTTTTGATTTGTATATATCTGATTTTTATATAATTAAATATTTTTCAGAGCAATAGTGTTGTCATTTTAATGATTTTTGTAAACCCGAACATAATCAATCACAAATTCTTGTGGAAAAATTGTGTTGTCAACCTTTGGTCCGCCAAAATTTCCACCTACGGCAACATTCAATAAGATGTAAAAGGGCTGGTCAAAAGGCCATGTTTTTTCGTTTTTAACGCTCGGATTGAAAGTATATACTTTTTGATTGTCAATATAAAAATCCATTTTTTCGGGTGTCCAATCAACGGCGTACAAGTGAAAACCTTGTTCTATGTTGGACATCTCTAAAAACCGATTATTTTAATCCAAATCAATTTTCTTGATTTTTTTTAAAAATTTCTGGTTATATTTTTA
>JBEILV010000162.1:0-6548 GCA_040379105.1 Flavobacterium sp. | reverse complement strand
TTCTGAAAGTGCAATCAATTCAAATACAGGACTTTCCATTGATGAATATTTGGATAAGATCTTAAACCTTTTTTAGTTGATATTTTCTTTGTTGTAACTTCGTTTAGTCCAGATAGCTTTGGGATTGTTTAACTTTTTGTTTATACTTCTTTTAATTTTGTGAAATTGCTAGTACACAAAAAACAAAAATAAAAACACAAAAAACACAAAGTATTTACATAAAAAGAACAACTGCGAAGAATTTCAACGAAAAAAAAATTAATCTAAACACATTCTTTCATTTATTAGCAATTTTACACAAATATCCCAATCGATACAAATCAAAAGCCAGCAAATTGGGTTGCTTTTTCATACATTGCTTTTCTAAAATAGGCGAGAAGCATCGAAACAAAACCCGAACGACAGCTTCCATTCTGTATTTTTTTATTTTTTTATAGGACAAAATCAACGGACTGATGGTTTCGAAATCTGAGGTAGTTTCCATCCATTTTTTTCTGTTTTGTACCGCTTCTAGCGATTTTTCCAAAAATAGTTTGTTGTTTTCTAATCCTAAATGAAACACCGGATTTTCAAGATGGTTCACTTTGGCATTTTTTTTAAATAATAAATATGAAAAGTAATTGTCCATGCCATACAAATGCGTCGTAGGAAGCGACAATTGAAGGAAAAAATCCTTTTTCACTAAAAAATTACACGACAAAACATGTTGATAAGGCTTTTTTTGTCGTTCAGAAGCGGCTTTGGTTTCTCTTTGATTTCCATAATGCCAGCGAAGCGAAACTTCTTGTTTGATATCTTCTTTTCGATACAAAAGTCCACCAACAATCAAATCGAATGGTTGGTTTAATGCGTTGAGATAAAACGCTAAAAAATCTTCATTGACTGGCAAAACATCGGCATCCAAAAACAATAAATTTTCAAATTTTGCCATTTGCGCCAATGCATTTCGTGCAGCCGTTCTTCCGATGTTTTCCGAATTCAAAACGTACCGGCAATTTGAAAGTGCATTGATTTTTTCGTTCTGATTTACAATCGCTTGGATCTTAGAACCATCATCAAAACAAATGATTTCAAAATCGATGTTCAATGCCAAAGCTTGCGCATGAAGCGTTGCTACGAGCGTTGTAATTTCATATTGAAAAACAGGAATTAAAATCGAAATCATGCTTTTGTTGCTGTCTTTTTATAAATAGTTGCAAAATATCAATCTAAAACTTCCTCGCCACATTCATGACAAAATTTCGCTTGTTCCACCAATTCTGTGTTGCAAAAATTGCAAGATTTCGATGCGTTTTTTTTCTCTTGAATGGCGTTGTATGCAATTTCTGCCGTCACAATTCCCGTTGGCACCGCAATGATACCATAACCGAGCACCATCACAATCGATGCGATGAACTGTCCGAGGGGAGTAATCGGCGTAATGTCGCCAAAACCCACCGTTGTGAGGGTTACAATCGTCCAGTAAATTCCAACTGGAATGCTCGTAAAACCCGCTTCTTTGCCTTCAACAACATACATCAATGCGCCAATAATGACCGTACTGATCAGAATAAAGTAAATAAAAATAAATATTTTACCCTTACTTTTAATCAATGATAATCGCAAAAAATGCGATTGTTGCGAAAAATTCGGATGGTTCAATATTTTAAACAATCGTAACAATCGTAACGCTCTAATAACCGAAAGTACGCTTGTTCCCGCAAAAAACAACGATAAATACATCGGCAAAACCGCCAATAAATCAATGATGCCATAAAAACTAAAAATGTATTTCTGGGGTTTGTCAATCAACCAAATACGAAGAAAATATTCAATGCTAAACAAAATCGTAATAATCCATTCAAGCAGAAGAAGCGTTTGATGGTATTTTTGATCAAAGCCTTCCACCGTTTCTAAAGTGACTAACAACACACTCAAAAAAATCAATCCCAACAAAATCAAATCGAAAAGTCGGCCCGCAAACGTATTGGTGCCGTAAACGATCACGAAAATTTTTCTGCGCATTGATGCAATATTTGTTTTCAAATCGATGGATCTATAGTTTCGTTAATCGGAATCACTTTCAATCGAGGGTTTCTTCTCAAATAACCTCTGATGATGTTTTTGGTGTCGCGGTTGTTTTGCATCGGCACAATCAAACTTCTCAAAATGTCAATATTCGAAATTTGATAATTCAAATCATAAAAACAATAGCCTTTATAAATGCCATGTTCCACCAAAACGGCGCTGCGTTCGTCAACGTATCGGCCTTTGTCTAAAATCACCATCGATTGACTTTCAAAACTATTTTTCGTAATAAATTCCTGCACCCTTGCATTATAACTTTCCACGTCTTCTTTACCAAGGCAAGCCCCTTTGCATGATTTTAAATCATATTGAAAACAACCGCCTTTCGATTCGTATAAACCGTTGATTTTCTGACACAATTCGTATTTTTCAGTAATTCTAAACAAGGCGTTTTTTCCTTCCAAAACACTCGTAAAAGACGTAATTTCTTTCTTTCTGCCATCCGATTTTTTGAGCAACAAAGCCGTATAACCCTCTGGTGTCGTTTCAGCATACAACGCCCACGCAAAAATACTTTTCCGTTGTGCACGGTTGTATATCGGTTTGTTGATTTTGATTTCTTCGCTTTCCTTCAATAAAGCCACCAATTCGCTGCCCGTTTCTTCAAAAGTAACCGTAAAAACTTCCGCCTGAATTTTTTTCGATTTATGGTTTTGACCCGTAAAATGTTGGTTTACACGTTTTTTTAAGTTTTTACTTTTCCCGATGTAAATAATCGTTCCCTCTTGATTATGAATGTAATAAACTCCCGTTTTGGCAGGAATTTTTTCAAGAATATCAAATAGTTTTGGCATCAAACCTACTTTCGCCTCAGATTTGACAAGGTTTTTTACAATTTCTTTGCTCGTATCTTTTGCCAAAATCATTTTGAACAATTTCAAAGTCGCCAAAGCATCGCCACTCGCCCGATGTCTGTCCGTAATCGGAATACCCAAAGAGCGCACTAATTTCCCAAGACTGTACGACGGCAAACCAGGAATCAAAAGTTTGGACAATTCAACGGTGCACAAAGTTTGTTTTTTAAAATCGTAGCCAAAACGCTTAAATTCCATCCCAATCACCCGATAGTCAAACGTGGCATTGTGCGCCACCAAAATACAACCATCCGTAATTTCGATAACGCGCTTCGCCACCTCATAAAATTTGGGTGCCGAGCGCAACATCGCATTTGAAATCCCCGTCAAATTCACAACAAAAGGCTGAATCGGGATTTCAGGATTGATCAAGCTAATAAACTGATCTACAATTTCGTAGCCATCAAATTTATAAATTGCAATTTCCGTAATGCCCTCTTCGTTAAATCGTCCTCCCGTCGTTTCCACATCCACAATGGCGTACATCTGTCCTTTTTTATAATCTTACAATAATAAAAAGAATTTAGCGCAAACCGAAACATCTGAGCCTTTTTTCTTGAAGCAATTCCCGCTGTCCGTTTTAGTTGGCTCGTTGAGGCTTTTTGGACTAAGGTTTTTATGGAGCTTCCTGCGGTCGCTCATAAAAACCAAGTCCAAAAGAAGCCTCAGCTTCCCCAAGCTATCACTGCCATCGGGGCTAGGCGAGCAGCGGTCAAAATCGAAAGAAATTTAAAAATCGAAATTTGGATTAAATGGCAAACTTTTTTTTATTTCAGTGAACTGAAAAAAGAGATATAAACTTGCATTTGTTTAATAATCAGCAGGAAGCTAAAGAAAATGGTACATGGAAATTTTTAAGTTTCATGCTGCGAGTCATTGAGTAGTTTTTACCGATAGCTTTGCAGAATTGCATCTGTTTTTTTAAAGACACTTCGAGCTACTAAAGCTGTTTCGTGGGTATTTTAAACTTTAACGCACAAAATCCGAGTATGATTGGAGAAGATGCATCAATCCGCAGAAATTAAGATATTTGGTTGCAAATCAATTATCGATGAATAGTGAAAAATTAATGCAGTCCCAATCCTAACATGATTAATACATTACAAACAACAAAAATGGCAATGTACCAAAGTTTGTAAAATTGGTTCGATACTGGGATTTGTACCGCCAAAAGTAAACAAAGTAAGCTTATAAAACCTGTTTCTAGTCTTGTCAGCATCACACCAATTAAAAACAGTAAAAAGCAAATGAGTTTTGTTTTTTGATGATTGGACCATACCAAAATGGCTAGAAATAGTTCAATAACAATCACAAAAATTGAAAAACTATAAAAGAGTAAATGTTGATTTTTGATCAATAAAGGCATTTGAATCTGGGTGGTTTCGGATGGCAAATCAGCTCGAAATTCGGCCATACTTTCTTTATTTTCAATGAAATAATTTTGAAAAAAATCTGCACTGAAAAGCACATTCCCTAATTCACCTCTCATAAACATAAAATGCATCAAGTCGCCTTCTAAAAAAGGCGAAGCAACTATTTTTTGCAATCCACCAAAAAACAAAACCAATGAAAGCACCATTTTCGCATTGAAATCGATGATTTTGTTGGATCCGTAGGGATAAAACATTGCAACAAATCCAATCAATGCAATATAAAACAGCAAAAAAACATGATTGGCAACATAGAAATAGTTTTGTGAAATTTCATAACCAATAAATACTAGGCAAATAGACCATCCCAACCATTGAACTTTTGGTGTTTTGTTGAACGCAAGCATCGCCATTACGACGAAAATCCAAAAAATTTTAAAATAGTATCCAAGTGAATACATTTTTGGAATCATGATGAGCATAACAATCAAAAAACCGAAGGAAAGTAGCGTTGTTTTGCTAAGTCTATTGAGTTTGTAAAAATAATTTGTCATACCTTTTTTGTTTTTTTAATTGTTGTGTTGCACCGTCAAATTGCAATGACCAAATCTCAACATGCACCGAGTCTTTTTTGACATCTAAATAGTCAATCAAAGATTTAATGTGTTTATCGCTAGGATAATACAGTGCTTTATGTCCGATTTTATATTTTTTCAGATCTTCTTTTTTATTGAACACGATTCTGTGCTGGTTCATATACAAATCAAAAGTAGGAGGGAAATAATCTGCATACATGCCAAATCCGCCTCCCTTCCAGCGCGACAAGCCATCGTCGATTTTCATCATTTGGAATGTTGCAACTCCAAGCAATAATATTGGGATAAAGACATATTTTAGGAAAAAATGAATCGTTTTCATAAAAAGCAAGTTAAACAGAGTAAAATTAAACTTTTTTGCTTTTCAGCAAGTCGCAGCGTTGCAAATAAAAGCAGAGAACAAAATCAATAATTAAAATTATAAACACGCAAACGTTTTCGCATTAATGAATCTTAATAATTTCCCTATTAAAAAAATACGTTCCTTATATTTGTGGGTAGTTTTTGGATAATTATACATTAAAACACAGTCACATGAAAAAAATATTACTCTTATTGCTTTTTTCAGGTTTTTTGCAGGCACAAAATGCAATTATTGGTACGGGTTTTACAAATGGATGGAGCCTTTTTGGCGGCGCAGGCGATAATGGCGACCTCATTTTTTTTGATGCAAGTGCTGGCTCGTCACGTATTAAAACTTTAAATCCACGAGGAACAGGCGATCAATTTTTCAGACTTGTGCGTGGTTGGGATGGAAACAAAACCCAATTCGGCCCCTTCGGATGTGTTGATCAAGATTGGACCAACCCAGGAGTAACCTACAATAATATGCCGACTTGTACCAATGGTGCTTTTCGAATTAATTGTCCAAATACAACAGACAATTATGTGTTTAAAACTCCTAATGGTAACTCAAGTACTTCCTTTGTTTATTTTAGAGTGCAAGGTGCGGTGCGGTCTGTTTCTTCTGTTTCGCAATTACCCATAGCTGCAAATACTGTGGTCGGGCAAAATGTGGTGGTCACTGCCAATTTGAACGGCGCGCTTTCAACGGGACAAAGTGTCTATATTCGCTACACAAAAGATGGATTTAGCAACTCTATCGTTACAGAAATGACAGGCTCGGGAACTACTTACACCGCAACAATCCCAGCGGCTTTCAATACGGCTTCTGCCAATGTTGCCTACTACATTTTTACTTCGGGAAATGGTTTGACCATCTCTGGTGCCAACGCCGATTGGTTTACCATCAACCTTAATAATAACGGTGGTTCGAATTACGCTTACACCGTTTCAAATACATGGACAACTGTTTCTGGTGCAACCACATGGAGCAATCCTGCTTCTTGGAGTGCTGGGTCTGTGCCAAATGTAGGGGCAATTGTCAACGTTAATCACAATCTAACATTAGATGTTGATGCCAATGTTTCAGGTATTTCAATCGGAAATGATAGAAATTTGACTGTTTCTGAAGATAAAACTTTACAACTGTCAGGAACATTATCTGTAAGTAATCCAACACTTTATGGATTTAATGTTAATGGTACATTACAATTGAATAATGGCTATAGTTTATCTGTATCACCTACTTATGGAATTAATAGTACACTAATTTATAATAATGTAGGAAGTAAAACTAGAGCAGGTGAATGGCCTAGCGT
>JBEILV010000161.1:0-6579 GCA_040379105.1 Flavobacterium sp. | reverse complement strand
TCCCGATTGTAGTGGAAATCCTTTTTGAGGCTTTTTCTGCCTCAAAAAGATTTGGAACGAAAAGCGGGAATTGCCATTGATGGAATGCCCGAGCGATGGGCTCAAAAAAAATGTATTTAGCTTCCTGAGAGGATTTTCTGGAGTTGTGTTTTTTCGGTTTCGCTGAGGGTGGCTTCCATTTTTTTGAAGAAATTGAGATGGGCTTCGTTTTTTGCCAAGGCCTTTATTTGATTGCGGGCAAAGAGCGTAAACTGCCATTTGTGGTGGGTTGTGGCTTGCATCAATTGTCGCATGACGTTTTCATCTCGTGGGTTTAGATACAACAAATTCGTCAGGGCGTTATGTCGAATGGTGCTTTCATATTGATTGGAAGCGTAGGCCAAAAGTTCGTCGTAAAAAATGGGTTTGCGGTTCATTTCATAATTTGGGGTCATCAATGCGAGGGTCAACCACAGAATGCGCAGGTTTTTGTCGTTGAAACCGATCCAATTTTTGGACATCTCGAGGTATTTTGGTTGGTCTTTTGGAAATTTTGTCCAGAGTGTGCCGAGGGCAATTTCTTGTGTGATGTAGGATTTGTCTTCCAACAACGATTCGTATTGTGGCTTGATTTCGTCGGGAATGTCGGTGAGGGTTTGGGCAATGGTTTGGCGCACTTGCAGGGAAGGATGCTGAAATCCTTTCAAAATGAAGTCTTTTTTCTGTTGCCAATCCACTGAACTGATTTGATACAAAACTTCTTCTTGCAGCGGATAGAAACTTTCTCGTTCCATGTATTGATGCAGTTTTTGTGCTTTTTCTACAAAAGGAACGGTTTGCAAATTCAACAATGAGAAATAGTCTTTGATGAATTGATTTTGTTTTAAAATGTCGAGCATTTCGTCTAAAGGCAATTGCGCACTTTCGAGCCATTTTCGACGGTAATTTGCCACGTCAAACGTGCTTCTTTTGGCAATTTCAGCCAAAAAATCGTCGGTGGACACGGTTTGATAGGCTTTTTTTTCGACATAGACTTTCACGGCTTCTCGAAACACGGTTGCGCCGACTTTTGTTTTTAGATAATGCAATGCCCACGCGCCTTTTTGGTAGAAAGTCAACGAACTTGCTTTGGGGTTCAAAATGGGAATCGTGTCTTCTTTGGACGCTATTTTGAGGCGTTCTGCCATGTTGTATAATTCCCAATGGAAATAGTCTTCGCTAAAAATGTGTTGCTCTGCCAACAAAGCATAATAGGTTGCAAAACCTTCTTGCAGCCAATGATGTTGCCCCGAAGTGGCGGTCACTAAATTGCCAAACCACTGATGCGCCAACTCATGCGCGTTGACGTTGCAATAGGTTTTGTCCTGAAAACCAATGCTATCGACCACAAAATCGGTGGAAAATAAAGTCGCTGTGGTGTTTTCCATGCCGGCATACAAAAAATCGTTCACGGCGGCTTGTCGGTAAATATTCCACGGATATTTGACACCGATTTCCGATTCTAAAAAGTCAAAAATCGGCACAGTGTATCGAAAAGTGGGTTCGAAATGATGCGCTTTTTCGATGGGTAAATAGAATTCTAAAGGCGTTTTCGATTTCGTTTTTGCCACTTGCTTTTCGAATTGTCCCAAGGCCACCATCACTAAATAGGAACTCATGGGTTTTTGCATTTCATACTGCCAAAGAGTGGTGTTTTTGTTTGCAATTTTCTTTTTACGCTTTAAAATGCCATTCGAAAGGGCGGTTAAAGAATCCGTAGCTTCGATAGAAATATTGAAAATCAGTTTTTCGTTTACGTCGTCAAAACTTGGCAACCAATGACTTGTGTATTTTCCCTGACCTTGTGTCCAAATCTGTGCGTTTTTGTCTTTGCCAATAAAATAAAGGGCTTGTTTTGGTTGGGCTTCGTAGGAAAAAGTCAAGGTGTTTTTACCTTTTTTAAATCCGCCATAAAGCAATAAATGTTGGGCAGTGGCGTGAAAATTGGTTGACTTTTTGTTCAATTTCAATCCGCTGAATTGCATGTTTTTAGCGTCGATTTTTAGGGTATCGACGTTGTTTAAAATCAAAAATTGAAACGTTAGATTGCCTTTCACTTTTTGGGTGGAAGCATCAAAAATCAAGTGTGCATCGAGGGTTTTGAAATCTATATTTTGAGCCGAAACCTGAAAACAATAGATCAAAATCCAAAAAAAATACTTCATTTGTTTGAGATTGTTTGCGAGTAAAAATAGAGAAAATGATTGAAGATCTTAACTTCAAATGAGGTCAAAAGTACACAATACATTACACGCAACGAATTAACTAATTTTTCAATAGAAATTTAACTTTTTATCAAAAAAAACTTAAGTTTGTTGAAATTCAATTGAATGCAAATCAACAAAAAGACATTTGAAAAATTCATAAAAGACCATAGTTTTTACTATTTGCCAAGTCAGTCTAAATTGAGCTATCCAAAATTAGAAAGAATTTTAAAGCGAATGATGAATGATAAAGAGCTTCCGCCAATAAAAATTGCGAATGGCAAAATCATAGAAGGACATCATCGATATTTATGCGGAATACCTCAAAAAAGAAATTGCATACGTCAAAGGTGGCGTAAATCATACTCCTCAAATTGAGTATTTTTGGTCTGAAATTTTAATTGAAGATATTGATTGGGATCAAGAGCAAGACAGAAAACTATATGAAAAGCAGTACGATTGATTTAAAAAAATGTTACTTTTACCATATAATTTATGTAGAGATTTGATATGATAGTTTTTTTAGATATTGACGGTGTAATGGTGCACGCTTCGCCTTGGAAAGTTGTTGAAAATCAAAATGATGGTTTTTACAAATTTAGTCCAACTGCTGTCATAGGGCTAAAAAACATTATTTCTAATACAAATGCTTCAATTATCTTAACTACCTCACATAAAAATAGATTTACGCTGAAAGAGTGGAAGAAAATTTTTAGAAATCGAGGAATCGATGTGGAGAGCATTTCAAAACTTCAAACAAGAAAAATCTATGCCAGCAGAAAAGAAGAAATATTAACTTGGTGCAAACGACATAAAGAAATCAATAATTTCATTATTATCGATGATGATAAATCTTTAAATGGCTTGCCGACCGAAATGAAAGAAAAATTAATTTTAACAAATTCATCAGTTGGATTAACTCAATTTGATGCGCAATTGGCTATAAAAATGCTTAATAAAAAGCAAAGAAAAATTCCTGTCGTCAAAAAAAGTGAACCTGTTTAAAGCTGATTCACACTAAAATCTGTTTTTCTCTTAAAAAACTATCTTCGCTTTTACACAAAAAATCCGCTAAAAGTTTAAAAATCGCATGTCAGATTTGTTATTGACACCTATTGAATATTTAAAAGGCGTTGGACCTGCTCGAGGCGAATTGCTTCGAAAAGAGCTCAATATCCATAAATATGGCGATTTGTTGCAACTTTATCCGAATCGCTACATCGACCGCACACGCTATTATCAAATTTCAGAACTCAATCAGTCGGGTGCAGAAGTTCAAATTATTGGCAAAATTGTTCATTTTAAAATGGTGGGTCAAAATGCTGGAAAACGCTTGGTTGCTACTTTTTACGATGGCAAAAATGAAATGGATTTGGTTTGGTTTCAAGGGCAAAAATGGATTCAAGAAAACATTAAGTTGAACGAACCTTATGTGGCTTTTGGCAAAGTAGGACAATACGGTCAACAATTTTCGATGGCGCATCCTGAACTTGAATTGCTTTCAGAACATGAACAAAGTTTGCGTTCGTCCATGCAACCGATTTATCCATCCACCGAAAAATTATCGAAAAGAGGCATGACCAACCGATTGATGATGAAACTAATCGAGCAAGTTTTCATCGAAACCAACGGTCAGTTTGCGGAAACGCTGCCTTTCTATTTACAGGAGAATTTGAAGCTTGTAACCAAAAAACAAGCAATGTTCAATATCCATTTTCCGAAAAGTCCAGATTTGCTGGTCAAAGCGCAATTTCGATTGAAGTTTGAAGAACTGTTTTTTATTCAATTGCAGCTCATCATCAAAAATCAATTTCGAAAAACAAAAATCAAAGGACATCCTTTCACGAAAGTGGGCGATTTTTTCAACGATTTCTATAAAAATCATTTGCCTTTCGATTTGACCAATGCTCAAAAAAGAGTGTTGAAAGAAATACGAAACGATTTTGGCAGCAACGCCCAAATGAACCGTTTGCTGCAAGGCGATGTCGGTTCTGGAAAAACGATTGTGGCTTTTATGTGCATGCTTTTGGCGCTAGACAATGGCTTTCAGAGTTGCTTGATGGCACCGACCGAAATTTTGGCAACGCAACATTTTAACGGCTTACTTCCTTTAGCAAACTCGATGAACATTGAAATTGCATTGCTCACTGGGAGTACTAAAATTTCGGAACGACGAAAAATTCATGCTGCTCTACTCGATGGTTCACTGGCAATTTTAATCGGAACACATGCTTTGTTGGAAGACATTGTGCAGTTCAAATCGATTGGATTGGCCATTATTGATGAGCAACACCGCTTTGGGGTGGAACAACGCTCAAAACTTTGGAAAAAGAATCCAATTCCGCCTCATATTTTGGTGATGACTGCCACGCCGATTCCGAGAACCTTAGCGATGAGTTTGTATGGCGATTTGGATATTTCTGTGATTGACGAATTGCCGCCTGGCAGAAAACCAATCACGACCGTGCATCGCTATGACAGCAACCGACTGAAAGTGTGGAAGTTTCTAAAAGAAGAAATTGCCAAAGGACGCCAAGTGTACATTGTTTATCCTTTGATTGAAGAAAGTGAAAAACTCGATTATAAAGATTTGATGGACGGCTACGAAAGTATTTCCCGCGATTTTCCATTGCCCGATTACAGCATTTCGATGGTGCATGGAAAAATGAAACCCGCAGATAAAGAATCTGAAATGCAACGGTTTATCAAAGGAAAAACAAACATCATGGTGGCAACCACCGTGATTGAAGTAGGCGTTAATGTGCCGAATGCCAGTGTGATGGTGATTGAAAGTGCCGAAAGGTTTGGCTTGTCGCAATTGCATCAGTTGAGAGGTCGTGTGGGAAGAGGTGCAGAACAGAGCTTTTGTATTTTAATGACAGGTTTTAAAATGAGTGCCGACAGCAAAACCCGTATTGAAACGATGTGTAGCACCAACGATGGCTTTGAAATTTCGGAAGTGGATTTGAAATTGCGAGGACCCGGAAATTTGATGGGAAAACAACAAAGTGGCGTTTTGAATCTACAAATTGCTGATTTGGTGAAAGACAAAGAAATCTTGGCAAGAGCCAGAAATGAAGCCTTTCGACTGTTGAACAGCGACCCCAATTTTAGCCAACCTGAACATCAAGACCTTCTAAAAGCATACATAGAAATCAATAAAAAAGCAAGTATTTGGAATTTTATAAGTTAGAAGTAAAACATTCAATGATGATCATATCGTGCTTGTAAACAGCGCAGGCAATTCCCTCAATGATTGCGCCACCCCTATTTTCATCATTCAACAATAACAAACCGTTCTTCTTGGTCAAAATTATTGAAAATCTTCAAAATCCCTTTTTCTTTTGAATAAAAAAGGTTGTCGGGTGCCGATGTGAACAAATAAGCATTTGGATAACTCGTCCCCGAAACTTCAATAGTTTGTGAAGATGAACCCTGAAATTCAAAAACAAAACTGTAGTTATTAAAACAATTGCCCAAATAAATGGACAACTCAAAATTATCGTTATTTCTGGCTTCAAGAAAAATAGTACCGTTGTAACATTCCGTTACATCAGAAAAATAACATTCACCATATTCCACAAAACTATCGCTAGAAGGACCAAAAGCCACCCCTCCTGGAGTTCCATTATCTTCATACATTTCAAATTTTTTACGCCGTACGGTTAATGTAATGATTTCGTCTGTGCTTACATTTTTAAGTTGAAATGTATCGCCTTCTTCAAAAAGCATAAACGATTTTGCTTCCTCTGATAAATAGGTGTATGAATCGTCTTTCGTACACGATTGAAATAGCGTAAGACAAACTAAAAAGAAGAAGAATTGAAAGCAGGTTCGTTTCATGGTGTTAAGTTTTGAGTCAAATTTAATAAGTATTCCATCTTAAACAGCCTTAAACAATGGGATTATTTTGTTAACGCATTGTTTTTCAACAAAAAAAACTTCATTTAAACCCATTTTCCTCTCTTCAACTTTCGGTAAGAAAAGAAATTGCACAAAGATTGATATGAATTTGAAATTTAAAGAAAGGCAACAAGGAAGTTTTAGGAAATGATTGTTTTGATTTTGCAAGTCTTCAGATGTGAATTATTCTATTGGTTAAGAGTAGGATACAAACGGAATACAATTAAAGCTGCATCTCATTTGACCAAACAGACATAGTACTTATTTGCTTTGAGTCAGGAATAAAAGTGCATTTAAATTCAATTTTGAATTTTGGATTCACTCCTTTTTTTTGAATTTTAATTTTAAATACTTTGCTTTTGTTAGGTGGAAGTACATTAGTTACAGAGATATTTTGTATCCCCCCGACTAACCACATCTTGCATAATCCCGTTTTACAATTGAGCTTTGCGTA